>JBEBFV010000474.1:0-4893 GCA_040081795.1 Limisphaerales bacterium
GGCGGCGGAGCTGGTGGCCTTGATCGCGCAGCAGGCCCGCGCCCGATACTGAGCTTTACCGGAGGGTTGAAGGTCTTCGTGGCGCTGGAGCCGGTGGACTTGCGCAAGAGCTTCAGCGGCCTGGAGGGATTGGTGGCAAGCGTCCGCCCGAGCGCCTCTAGCGTGCTGGGTTGGAGATGTTGGAGGATGGGCGTCTATGACATCTACGAGACGCGAGTTGGAAGGTCTCAAGCAGGACACCCGAGGCCGGGCTCGAGTATCGCTGCGGCGGCGTGAGGCGTTGCTCGATGAGTTTGAGAAGAGCGGAGCGAGTGGAATGAAGTTTGCCCGACTGGTCGGGATCAAATACTCGACCTTCGCCAATTTGGGTGAAGCAACGGCGAGAGAAGCGAGGGGCGACAAAGCTGACGCTGTGCGAGGCATCGGAGGCAAGCGGCTCAACGGCGAATGCTGGTCCGGTTCGCTTGTTTGAGGCATTGGTGGAAGGCGCACCGCATGTGCCAGCGATGGCAAAGGCCGTGGATGGGCTGTTGATCGAGTTGCCAGGCGGGAGCCACTGCGGATCGATTCGCCGGCGCAACTGGAGATGGCGGCGGAACTGGTGGCGATGATCGCGCAACGGGCTCGCGGCCGATGCTGAGCTTCACCGGTGGATTGAAGGTGTTCGTGGCGCTGGAGCCGGTGGATCTGCGCAAGAGCTTCAGCGGGCTGGAGGGTTTGGTGAGCGAGCGCCTGGGCGCGGATCTGCGTCAGGGGGCGCTCTTCATCTTCACCAATCGGCGGCACAGTCGCTTGAAGATCCTTTACTGGGATGGCAGCGGGTTGTGGCTGTTGATCAAGCGGGTGGAAAAGGGAACCTTTTCGTGGCCGCGGAGCATCGAGGCCGGGGCGGTGAAGCTGAAGCTGACGCCCGAGTCGCTGGTGATGCTGACCAATGGCATCAATCTTCGCGGGGCGAAGCTGAGGCCGTGGTATGAGCGAGAGTGAGGAGCAGCTTAACCTGCTCGAAAGCTAGCTAACATTTTTCAGCACGCAGAGTTATCAGACGCGTGCCCGATCCGATCACGCCACGCGAAACTGAACTGCTCGAGCGGCTCGAACGCCTGGAAAAGGAGAACGCGTTGCTGCGGCAGAAGATCGACCTGCTGGTGCGGCGGCTCTTCGGGGCGCGGAGCGAGCAGCTTGATCCGCCGCAACTGCTGTTGCTTTTGCAAGGACTCGACGAGCCCCAAAAAGCACCGGAGCCCGTGGCCGCGGAGGTGCCACGGCGCTCGACGGCCCCATCGCCTCCGAGTGAGAGAGGGCCGCGCCTGCCCGAACATCTGCCGGTGATCGAGGAGGTCAACGTGCCCGAGCCAGTCAAGGCGGCACCGCAGGACTGGCGGCGCATCGGCGAGGAAATCAGCGAGCGACTCGACTACGAACCCGCGCGCTTCCTGCGCCGGCGCACGGTGCGCCCGAAGGATGTGCAGCGCGGCGTGCTCGATGCCGTGCCGATCGTCGCACCGCTGCCGGACTCTATGCTAGAGCGCAGCCTCGTGGCACCGGGACTCCTGGCGCAGATCGTGGTGGCCAAGTATTGAGATCACCTGCCGCTCTACCGGCAGGAGTCGATCTACTGGACACGTCATCAAGTCTGGCTGCCGCGGCAAACGATGGCCGAATGGGTCGGGCTGGCCGCGGAATAACTCCAACCCATCTACGAACATATCCGGCAAGGAGTGCGCCGTCGCGGCTACGTGCAGGTGGACAAAACACCCATCCGCCATCTCG
Organism: Limisphaerales bacterium; assembly: GCA_040081795.1. Classification (GTDB taxonomy): domain Bacteria; phylum Verrucomicrobiota; class Verrucomicrobiia; order Limisphaerales; family SXTU01; genus SXTU01. The sequence continues at coordinate 1,774 of JBEBFV010000474.1, forward strand.
CGCTGGGACATGGGAAGACCAGCCTGGGTTACCTTTGGACCTGTGGCGCTCCGCGTGGCGATGTCGTCTTCCACCGAGAGACGAGCCGGGCGGCCGCATGCCTGGACAAGATCATCCCCGTGGACTTTCGCGGCACCATCCAGTGCGATGGCTACGAAGCCTACGACTGCCTTGCCCGGCGCCGTGGCAGCCAGATCGTGCTCGCGGGCTGCCTGGCCCATGTGCGGCGCAAGTTTTACGACGCCCGCGAGACCGCCCCGAAAGTCGCGGGCTGGTTCCTGAAGCACTTTCAAGACCTTAACACCCTCGAAGCCAAACTCAGGAACGCGCGAGCCGGTCCCACGCTGCGACAAGCCGAACGGGCGAGTCTCAGCCGGCCCGTGCTGGCGCGGCTGCATCGTGCGTTGGTGCGGTTGAAAACCCAGCGCCGGTTCCTGCCTCACAGCCTCATGGGCAAAGCCATCGACTAGGCGCTCAATCAATGGCCCTCGCCGCTCATCTTCCTGGAAGATGGACGGCTGGAGATCGACAACAACCTCATCGAAGACGCCATCCGCCCCACCGCCATCGGCAAGAAGAACTGGCCCTTCATCGGTGAAGCCCAGGCGGGCGACCGCAGCGCCATCCTCTACACCGTCATCGGGAGTTGCCGGCGGCACGGCCTCGACCCGTTCGCCTACCTGCTGGACGTGCCCACCCGGATGCCCTTGATGACCAACTGGCAGGTCAAAGAGCTGACGCCCGAAGCTTGGGCGAAGACGCAGCAACGCGCCGATCTACGCACGATAGCATAAGTGTCAGAGATCAACCGACTCTGACATCTACGCTGCCGAATCAGAACCTGTGCCGCCGGGTGCCAAGAGGCACCTCAGCGGACGCTTACGATGCGAATCCACGGCTTGCGCGCCCGGCCTCGCCGGCCTTTCCGGCCCAAGACCACGACGCCCGATCACGGCGCGCATCCTTCGCCCAATCTGCTCGCAGCGGCCGGCCCGGCCACGACACCAGGCGTTCAACTCGTGAGCGACATCACCCACATCCCCACCACCGAAGGATGGCTCTATCTGGCGGTCGTCATCGATCTGTTTTCGCGCTCTGTGCTCGGCTGGAAACTCGGTTCATCCGGGAAGTGATGGCTTGCAGCGGTGATGAAGGAGTAAAAGGAGTGGATGAGCCAAAGCCTTTTGTTTCACGCGTTCGGAGTCCGGGAGGGCTACGAGTATCTGAAGACCGAGTATGTGGGAGGGCGGGTGGAGTTTCATCTGGCGGTGAAGGAACAAGAGTTGATCTGCCCGAAGTGCGGGGCCGGGCCGGCGATGCGCCGCGGCAAGCGCTGGCGGCACATCCGCACGGTGCCCATCGGGCTCAAGGAAGTGGTGCTCGTGGCCGAGGTGCCGCGCTGCCAGTGCCGGGAGTGCGGGCACGGCTTTGAGGTCGCCCCCCTTTTGCCCCGCGCTACGCGCACTACACGCACCGACTCGCGGACTACGCCTGCGAACTGAGCCGTTTTATGCCGCTCTCGGAAGTGGCGGCGTTGGCGCACCTGGGTTGGGACACGGTCAAGGCGATCGTCAAAGCCGACCTGCGCGTCCGCTACACGCACATCCCGCTGCGCGAGGTGCGCCGGCTGGCCATTGACGAGATCCACCTGGGCAAAAGCGCGAAGTTCCTCACGCTGGTCATGGATCTCGACACTGGGCGCATCCTCTGGGTGGCCAAAGGCCGCGGCAAAGATGCCCTGGCCAAGTTCTGGCGGCGGCTGCGTCTGGCCCGCGCGCACACCGAAGCGGTGGCCTGCGACATAAGCGCCGCCTACTGGAGCGCCGTGCTCGAACAACTGCCGCCGTCGGCCATCGTCTTCGATCACTTCCACATCATCAAACTGGCCAACGAAAAGATCGACCAACTGCGGCGCGCCCTCCAGCGCGAGGCCGATGTGCTCGGCTACTCCACTCTCAGAGGCACGCGTTACCTGCTGCTGAGCGGCAGCGAGAACGTGCCCGAGGACAAGCGCGACAAACTTGATGAGGCGCTGCGTTTCAATCAACCGCTCTCGATCGCCTACTACTTGAAGGAGGAACTGCGCGCGCTCTGGCAGCGCACGACACGCGACTCGATGCGCCGCTGGCTGGAGCGTTGGATCAAGCGGGCGCTGGGCGCGGCATTGTAGCGATGCAAAGCCTCGCCAAAACCCTGCGCGCTCACGCCACGGGCATCCTCAACTGGTTCGATCACCGCATCAGCAGCGGGAAACTCGAAGGCATCAATAACAATGTCGGCGCCATGACCCGCGCCGCCTACGGCTATCGCGACCAGGAGTTCCTTCATCTCAAGCTCTACAGCCTCCATGAATCCTCCCTCCGTCTCAGCGGTGTTTAGCCATCACTCCCCGGAAGAACCGGAAACTCTCCGAAACTCTGCACAGCGATCTGGTCACCACCGCGATCTCTCGCGCTCTCGACAGCGGCATGGTCGCCCACGGTGCCATCTTCCATACCGGTCGCGGCTGCCAATACTCAGCGACCGTCACTCGCGATCTGCTCAAGCGCGGTGGCCTGCTCCAGAGCATGAACGCCAAGGGCTATTGCTAGGACAACGCTTTCGCCGAAAGCGCCTTCCCTTCCATATCAAGGCCGACCTCTTCGCTGACGGCCAATCCTCCCCGACTCGCCGCGCTGCCGCCACCGCGATCTTCGACTACTTCGAAACCTTCTACAACCGCCGCCGCCTTCACAACTCTCTCGCCTATCGATCGGTCGATGACTTTCTCAATGACTACTTCCAAAACAACAACCCACCACTAAAGTAACCTGCGCACTGCCTTTCCGTTTTTTGGGGAAAGATCAGTGTTGCGCAGACTTTGCCGCCGGCAGCCCTCGGCGCTCAAACTCATCGAGCACCACCTCCCGCTGTTCTCGTAGCGTCCACACGCGCCCGGCCGCGTCCATTTTCAAAACTCGATCAACTTGAGTCATAGATTGTGTCGCGTAACCGCTACGCAACTTATTGAGCGATGCGTAATATAGTGACAACAAGCGGGTTCCTGCTATGTTTGTGGGCATGGCAGCAAAACGTGATTTCAAAGCAATGGAGCAGCGCCGGTTTCGCGCGCTGACGCTC
>JBEBFV010000475.1:0-4883 GCA_040081795.1 Limisphaerales bacterium
AACCGTCCGCGCCGTCGTCGCGCGCGTGCTGGAGAACCTCGGCTTCACCGTCACCCCCGCCGCCGACGGGCGCGAGGCCTCGGTAATTTTCGAGGCGCAGCCCGATGCGTTCACGCTTGTTGTGATGGATCTCACGATGCCGCATCTGGATGGTGCGGAGGCCTTCGCCCGGATGCGCCGCGTGCGCCCGGACGTGCGAGTGCTGCTGATGAGCGGCTTCAGCGAGCACGACGCGACCACGACCTTCGCCGGCAAAGGTCTCGCCGGCTTCCTGCAGAAGCCCTTCGAGCTGGCCCAGCTCCGCGAAAAGGTCAGGGCGTTGTTTGACGAACCTGTCTGAACCCGAACTTCGATGCGGAATCGGACAATCCCGGTTGGACACGGGTGAATCACAGGCGGGTCTGGAGGATTTAGCTGCCTCGGAGATGCTGCGGACTGTGGCCGAGCGCGAATGGCACCCCGCGCCCTGCCACGTCGGTCACGCTTATCGGTGCGCCGGCGCGTTCGTCGGCACGGCGCCCGGCGGGAGTGGGAGATACTCGACGACGCCCTTCTCCGGCGGTGGCCGGTAGTAGCCGGGGCCGAGGTTGGAGAGCGGGTCAGCAGACTGGTGGCGACGCCAGGAGGTGTAGGCCCAGACCACAAGGCTCACGAACACGGCGACCGTGATGAGCGGCAGGAGGAGTCGGAGGTTCAGCTTGGAAAGCTGGAGTGTGATCCAGTCGAGGATGCCTTTCTCCCGAGGGATCAGGCTGGGCGGCTCGGCGAATTCCTTGGTCAGCGCAAGCTCCGCGTCGAGGTCGGCGAGGACGTTGGGCACTTCAAGCTTGTAGTGGCGGGCGAGTGACTTGGTGTAGCCACGAATGTAAACCGGAGCGCTGAACGGGCGGAAGTTGCCCTCCTCCAGAGCGGTGATGTGGTCGGACTTGATCTTCGTGGCGTCGGCCACCTGGGACACGGTGAAGCGGCGCGATTCGCGCGCTTTCCGGAGTTGTTCGCCCACGCTGCTGCTGGCCATGTGCGGTTAGGAAAGCAGTTCGCCGAGAGGGAAAGCAACCACGGAAACCGAACGAGCGCTCAAATCGGCGCAGGCGCAGGCGCGCCGAGGCCGGGTTCGAGCGGAGGCGGGGTGGCGCGCGGCGGCTCGGGAACAGGAGTTCCGGCAGGCGCGCCCATCAGCGGCGTGGCGGTGAGGGCGGCGGGCGGAGGAGGGTTGCTCATCTTGCCGGTGCGGACGATCTCCTCGACTTGGGAGCCTTCGAGGGTTTCGAACTCCAGCAGCGCCTTGGCGATGGTTTCGAGCTTGTCGCGGTTCTCCTCGATAAGTCTTTTCGCCACGGCGTAGGCCTCGTCAATGATGCGCTTCACCTCGGCATCAATCTCCATCGCGGTATGCTCGCTGTGTTCGCTGCGCCGGGTGATTTCGCGTCCGCCGTAATACTCGCTTTCGCCGGCGTAGTTGATCATGCCCAGCTTGTCGCTCATGCCGTATTGGCAAACCATCGCGCGGACCATGGCGGAGGCCTGCTGGATGTCGCCGGTGGCCCCGGTGGAAATGTCATCCGCCACCAACTCCTCGGCAATGCGGCCCGCCATCGTGACTGCGACTGTGTCGAGCATCTCCTTGCGGCGTCTGCTGTGAACGTCGTCCTTGGGCAGGAACATCGTCGTGCCCAGAGCCTGGCCGCGCGGGATGATGGTGACCTTGTGAAGCGGGTGGGTATGCTGGAGCAGGACGTTTATCAGGGCGTGGCCGGCCTCGTGCCACGCGGTGTTTTTCTTCTCCTCGTCGGTCATGGCGAGGCTGCGGCGCTCGCGGCCCCAGCGGACCTTGTCGCGGGCTTCCTCAAGCTCCTTCATGGTCACGGACTTCTTGCTCTGGCGGGCGGCGAGCAGGGCGGCCTCGTTCAACAAGTTTGCCAGCTCCGCACCAGAGAAGCCGGGCGTGCCGCGCGCGATGACGGAGAGGTCTGCGGCAGGGTCGAGCTTCACGTTGCGCGCGTGGACTTTCAAAATCGCCTCGCGACCGCGCACGTCGGGGAGGTTCACGGTGATCTGGCGATCGAAGCGGCCGGGGCGGAGCAGGGCGGGGTCAAGGACGTCGGGACGGTTCGTCGCGGCGATGATGATGATGCCCTCGGTCGTGTCGAAGCCGTCCATCTCAACGAGCAACGCGTTGAGTGTCTGCTCGCGCTCGTCGTTGCCGCCACCGAGGCCGATGCCGCGGCTGCGGCCCACGGCGTCAATCTCATCAATGAAGATCAGGCACGGCGTGTTCTTGCGCGCCTGCTCGAACATGTCGCGCACGCGGCTCGCGCCGACGCCGACGAACATCTCCACGAAGTCCGAGCCGCTGATGCTGAAGAAGCTCGCGTCGGCCTCGCCGGCGATGGCCTTGGCCAGGAGCGTCTTGCCCGTGCCGGGCGCGCCGATCATCAGGATGCCCTTGGGTATGCGGCCGCCGAGCTTCTGGAATTTTTTCGGATCCTTGAGGAACTCGACGAGTTCGGAGACTTCATCCTTCGCCTCCTCCACGCCGGCGACATCCTTGAAGGTGGTCTTGTTCTTGTCCTTATTGAGCATCCGCGCCTTGCTCTTGCCGAAGCTCATGGCGCTCTTGCCGGCCATCTTGAGATTGCGGATGAAGAAGAAGTAGATGAGCGCCCCGAAAATGAGGATGGGCAGCAGGCTGATGACCATGGACCAGAAGAGTGTGTTGGGCTCCTTGGCCACGAACAGCCCGCTGCCGAGCAGTTTCTCCACAAGCTTGTCAGTGACCGGGATCCTTATCTTGAACGGCACCTCCACTTCCTTGCCTTCCACGACCCTGGCTTTGCCGTTCTCGCCGAGCTCAACGTAGGTGCCCGTGATCTCGCGCAGGTCGGAAGTCTGGGGATTGTAGGTGATGACTCCGTGGCGGATGAGCTTGTCTTCCACCTTCTGGATGAACTCCAGGTAGCCGAGGGTCTTGGCCTTCACTTCCGTCTGGTTGCGGAACATAATCAACACCATGATGGACCCGAGGAGGACAAGCCAGATGGTCAAGGTCCAGGGCCTCATGCCGCCCTTCAAGTCGTCGTTCTGGTCGTTCTTGCCGTTGTCCGGCTTTGGATTTGATTCAGCCATTTGTCTAAGGTGGCGGAGCCTAGCACCCAAGCAGGGCGGAAGCAACAGCCGCTTGGCCAGATGTGGACCGGCCTCCCCGACGATCTCGATCAGCGGAGAAAATCCTTGCCGCTCACCCGCCGCCGCCCACAATCCCGCCACAATTCAGCGCCAGTTCAACACCACATCATTATGGGCCGCATCTACAACAACATCGTCGAGACCGTGGGCCGCACGCCGCTGGTCCGCCTCAACCGCATTCCCGCCAGCCTCGGCGTGGACGCCTCCACCCAGATTCTCCTCAAGTGCGAGTTCTTCAACCCGCTCGGCTCCGTCAAGGACCGTATCGGCATGGCGATGATCGAGGCCGCCGAGCGCAACGGCACACTCAACAAGGACACCGTCATCATCGAGCCCACCAGCGGCAACACCGGCATCGCCCTCGCGTTCGTCGCCGCCGCCAAGGGCTACAAGATCATACTCACCATGCCCGAGACCATGTCGCAGGAGCGGCGCGTCCTGCTGGCGATGCTCGGTGCGAAGCTCGTCCTCACCGAGGGCGCGAAGGGCATGAAGGGCGCGATCGCCAAGGCCGAGGAACTCGCCGCCGCCACGCCCAACTCCTGGATTCCCCAGCAGTTCGAGAACCCCGCGAATCCCGAAATCCATCGGAAGACCACCGCCATCGAAATCTGGGAGGACACCGACGGCAAGGTGGACATCCTCGTCGCCGCCGTCGGCACGGGCGGCACCATCACCGGCTGCTGCGAAGTGATCAAGCCGCGCAAGCACACCTTCCAGGCCATAGCCGTCGAGCCGAAGGACTCGCCCGTCATCTCGCAGACACTCGCGGGCGAACCGATCAAGCCCGGTCCGCACAAGATTCAAGGCACTGGCGCGGGCTTTCTTCCGGCAAACCTTCACCTCAAGGACGCCAAGGGCGGCGCGCAAATCTCGGAGTGCGTGCAGGTTTCCAATGACGACGCCTTCGCCATGGCCCGCCGCCTCGCGAAGGAGGAGGGCTTGCTCGTGGGCATCTCCACCGGCGCGAACGTCTGGGCCGCCGTGGAAATCGCCAAGCGCCCGGAGAACAAGGGCAAGACCATCGTCACCATCGCGTGCTCGACGGGCGAGCGTTACCTCAGCACCGCCCTCGCCGCCGACGCGCGAGCGGAAGTGGGTGCGTAGTCTCGGCCTTTGGTTTAGCGGAGGTCGATTGCTTTCCCGGCGCGATGCCGCGCCCAATCACGGCTTGCTCCGGCGCAATTTCTTCGCTATCCGAAAGCCATGACCTCCAGGGAAGCGTTCATCGCCCTCAACTTGATTGAGCACGTCGGGCCGGTGCGCGTCCGGCAACTGCTCGATCACTTCGGCGACGCCCCCGCCATCCTCCACGCGAACAAGCAGCAACTCCTCCAAGTGCGCGGCATCGGCGCGGAGACGGCGGACGCGATCTGCGGCTGGGAAAGCGGCACCGACCTGAGTGGCGAACTGAAGCGCATCACCGAGTTCGGTTGTTACGTGCTCACGCAGGAGGACGCCGAGTATCCCGAGCTGCTCCGGCAAATTTACGACCCGCCCATCGCTCTCTACATCAAGGGCACGCTCACCGCGCAGGACAAAAACTCCGTCGCCCTCGTCGGCTCGCGGCAGACCACCAGCTACGGCGTCGAGACCGCGCGCAAGCTCGCGTATCAGCTCGCCTACGTCGGCGTCACCGTCGTGAGCGGCGGCGCGCGCGGCATTGACACGGCAGCGCATCAGGGCGCGCTTGCGGC
>JBEBFV010000476.1:0-4879 GCA_040081795.1 Limisphaerales bacterium
CTTCCCCAACTCGCAGCACGCGATGACGTATTATCTCATCCTGTGCGGGCACTACCCGGCGCTGCTGGTGATGGCGGCGCGGGCGGGGAACTTGCGCTGGGGTGCGACGTGCGCGGCGGGAGTGTATATGGCGCTCTACGCGGTGCTGATTTGGATTCTGCCGCTGTTTCCTGCGCAGCCGATGCTCGCGCCCATCTACAATCCGGTGACGAGCATGGTGCCGCCGCCGTTCCCGGCGTGGCTGGTGGTGCCGGCGGTGGTGATTGATTTGCTGGTGGGATGGGACCGGCGAAGCGCGCTCGTGGGCAACACGCCTTGGCATCGCGACTGGGTGTTGGGGCTGCTGTTGGGCGTGGCATTTCTCGCGCTCGTGCTGCCGGTGCAATGGAACTTCTCCGCGTTCATGCTGAGTCCCGCATCCGACAACTGGTTCTTCGCGGGCCACCGCCACTGGCCTTACAGCTCGAACCTCGGCCCGTGGATGAACGACTTCTGGCGGCTGGACCGCGACCCGCTGACGTGGCACGGACTGGTGTTCGCACTCGTGCTCGCCTGCGGCGCGTGCCGCGTGGGGCTGTGGTTCGGCAACTGGATGCTCAAGGTGCGGCGATGAGGAAGAATCCTTTGCCGCGAAAGGGCGCAAAGAGCGCAGAGAAGAAGGAAGGAAAGAACGTCCAACTTTCAACGCTCAACGCTCAACTTCCAACGGCGTGTTCGTTCGATGTTGAGCGTTGGAAGTTGGACGTTGGAAGTTTCCCCTTTGTGCCTTCTGTGCCTCTTTGTGGCAGAAGCTGGCTTTTCAGCTTTCTCCTCCTGTGGCTCGCGCTTCCCGTCGCGGCGCACATCGGCAGCCCGAATGTCATCTTCGAGGGCCGGGCGGGGCCGCACGCGGTGCGCGTTGTGGTGCGGCCGCCGGAGGTCGTGCCGGGGCTGGCGGAGATTTCCGTGCGCGCGCTCGGACCCGGCGTGACGCGCGTGTCGGTGCTGCCGGTGTTTTGGCGCGCGGGCAAGGGCGGCACGCCACCACCCGACATCGCCCAACCCGTGCGGGACGAAACGAATCTCTACGCAGCCACGCTCTGGCTCATGACGCCGGGAGCTTACAGCGTTCATGTGCAGGTCGAGGGAGCCGGCGGCACAGGCGAGGTGATGGTCCCCGTCAACAACGCCGCGATGGTGCGCAAGCAGATGGCGCCCGCGTTCGGAGCGGTGCTCATCGTAGCGGGCATCTTTCTCTTTCTCACGGCCGTCAAGCTCGTCGGCGCGGCGTGGGGCGAGTCGGTGTTGCCGCCCGGCGAGGAAATCGTGCGCCCCGTCCGCATCCGCTCCGTGCTGGCGATGACGGCGAGCGGGCTGCTCTTCACCGGCATGGTCGCCGGCGGCAAGTCGTGGTGGGACGCCGTGGACCGCGACTACCGCAACAACCGCCTCTACCGCCCGCTGCCGCTCGACGCCACGGTGCGGGTGACCAACGGCCTGCCCGTGCTGCGGCTGGAGGTGGACACGCGCGACGGCGGGCAGCGCCACTGGACGCCGCTCGTGCCAGACCACGGCAAGCTGATGCACCTCTTCCTCATCCGCGACGAGTCACCGGACACGTTCGCACACCTGCATCCGATTCAGCGCGCGAGCCGGGTCTTTGAAGCAGTGCTGCCGCCGTTGCCGCCTGGCCGCTACTCGATCATCGCGGACGTGACGCATGAAAGCGGCTTCACGCAGACGCTCACGGCCAAGGCTGACTTGCCGGAGCCGTCGGCGAGTTTCGCAAACGTGCCGCGTCGCGCCGGTGCCTCGGACCCGTTCTGCGGCGTGCCCGTGCGCCGCGCGACTGGCGACGACTCAGCGACGGTGTTCGATCCGGATGACTCGTGGCACTTCGGCGATCCGCTGCCCGCGAGCGGCCCGGACTCGTGCCGACTGCCCGGCGGCTACGTGATGCAGTGGGAGCGGAGCAGTGCGCTGCAAACGAAGCGGGAGGCCACGCTGCATTTCAAGGTGCTCAAGCCCGACGGCACCGCCGCGCAGTTGGAACCCTACATCGGCATGAACGGCCACGCGGCGGTGCGGCGTGCGGACGGCGGCGTCTTCGCGCACCTGCATCCGGTGGGAACCATCTCGATGGCGGCGCAGGAAACCTTCCTCCGGCGCGAGGCGAACAAGGCAAAGCAGGACGAAAAACCCTTGCCCGTCGCCCCGACACCACACACCGCTGGTCTCACCGACTCGCTCTCGTTCCCCTATGAGTTTCCCAGTGCTGGCCGCTATCGCCTCTGGGTGCAGGTGAAGAGCGAAGGCCGCGTGCTCACGGGTGTGTTTGACACGGAAGTCGGCGAGGCAAGGTGGGGCGCGTCTGTCCCCAGCGCGCCGCTAAAGCATCCGCCCGCGCAACCGGCGCGCTGGGGACAGACGCGCCCTACCAACGATCATTGCTTCGTCCCACCCTCGCGCGTCATCGGCACGAAGCGCACGGGCAGCACGGACTTCTGCTTCACGTCGCCGCCGCGCTTCTCCAGAAGGTAAAGCTCCTGCACGCCGCCGTCCGGGCCGACGGGGATGATCATGCGACCGCCTTCCTTGAGCTGCTCGATGAGCGACTGCGGCACCTGGTCCGGTGCGCAGGTCACGATGATGGCGTCGAAGGGCGCGTGCTCCGGCCAGCCCTTGTAGCCGTCGCCGGCCTTCACGAAGACGTTGGTGTAGCCCAGCCGGCTCAAGTCCGCCGCTGCGCGCTTCGCCAGCGGCTCGACGATCTCGATGGTGAAGACTTCCTTCACAAGCCCGGAGAGAATCGCCGCCTGATAGCCGGAGCCGGTGCCGACTTCGAGCACCTTGTCCGTCGGCTGCGGCTTCAGTTGTTCCGTCATGAACGCGACGATGAACGGCTGGGAAATGGTCTGACCGTGGCCGATGGGCAACGGGCGGTCGTCGTAGGCGCTGAAGCGGACATCCTCCGGCACGAACTCGTGGCGCGGCACGGTGCGCATCGCGGCGAGAACTCGTTCGTCTTTGATGCCGCGTCCGGGGCCGGTGAGCTGGTCGTGCAACATGCGGTGTCGGGCGTTGGTGAAGTCGCGGTCTTTCTCCGGCGCGCAGCCGACGGCGAGCCACAGGCACGCGAAGAGCAAGGCTGGCGAATCGAGGCGGCGCATCGTCACCCGCAGCATAGCGCAGTCGGGGGAATGGGGAAGTTCGTTGTCGCAACCTCCAGGTTGCGAATCCGCCAAGCGCAGCCAGAAGGCTGCGACTACGATGTTCACACCAGCTTCTTCAACCGCGCGTCCTCGGACAGCTTCTTCACCAGCTCCTTGATCTTCTGCGACTGGCTCTTGTGCGCGACGAGCGTGGCGTCGTCGGTCTGAACGACGATGCTGTCGCGCAGGCCAACGATGCAGATGGGCGTGCGGCGGTCCTTGCTGCGGGCGTCGTAGATGATGTTGCGGGCGGCGTCCACATGGATGAAGTCGGCGACGGCGCAGTTGCCCTCGGCATCGGCCTTCACATGGTGCGCGAGCGCATTCCACGAGCCGAGGTCGTCCCACGCGAAGGAACCGTCAGCCACAACCACGTTCTGCGCCTTCTCCAGCAGCGCGTAGTCAATCGAGACCTTCTTGATGTCCGGGTATTCCTTCGCGAGCACCTTGGCGAGCTTGGCGGGGGACTTCGCGGCGTCGAACCAGCGGTGACACGCGGCGGCCATCTCCGGCTGATGCGCTTCGAGGCCGTTGGTCACGGTGATGAAGCTCCAGATGAACATCCCGGCGTTCCAGCGATACTGGCCGCTGTTCACGTATTCGAGCGCGGTGTCGTAGTTCGGCTTCTCGACGAAGCGCTCGGCCTTGAAGAACCCGGTCTTGTATTTCTTAACGCCAGCAGGCGGCGGCAGCTCGTTGCCCGTGTGGATGTAGCCGTAGCCCGTCGCTGGCTCCGTGGGCTTGATGCCGATGGTCACGATTGCCTGCCCGCGCGACGCAATGTCGAAGCAATCGCCCAGCACGGTCTGAAATTTCTTCTCCTCCGGGATGACATGGTCCGCCGGCAGCACCGCCATGACGCCCGTGGTCGAGCGCGCACCGACAATCGCCGCACCCAGCGTGACCGCCGCACAGGTGTCGCGCCCGACCGGCTCGGCCACGACGTTTTCCTTGGGCAACTTGGGCAACTGCTTGCGCACCTCGGGGGCCTGCACCGCGTTGGTGATGACGAAGATGTTCTCGTGCGGCACCAGCGGCGTGACGCGGGCGACGGCTTGCTGGAGGAACGAGCTGTCACCCAGGAGCTTGATGAGCTGCTTGGGCGTCTTCTCGCGGCTCACGGGCCAGAAGCGCTCGCCGCGCCCGCCGGCCATGATGATGACGAAACGGTCCTTTGCGCTGGAGAAGACGGAGGATTTCATTGCGTGGGCAGTGACTTAAATCGCAGCAACCAAACGCGTCAATGCAGCCGCACCGAATCCGAACATGGCTCAAGTCGCCGGTCCAGCCACGTCGAGACTTGCGAACGGCTGGTTCGCAAACCCATCCGCAGGCGGCGCGTCGGCCTTGACCGGAGCGGGCCGGTTTCCGGCTGCCGCAGCCGGCCTTGCAGCATTGGCCACGACGTCATTGATGATCGGCTTGGCGATGGGCTCGTGGTGCTCGGCCCCCGCGATCTCGCCTTGCTCGTTCAAGGTGGGATGCTTCGCGCGCTTGTTCTTGGGCAGCGGGCTGATCATCACGTTGATGGTCTTGCCCATCAGCTTGGGAGAGAAGTCAGGGTGGCCCCATGGCGCGGCTTCCTTGAGAAAGCGGGCGACGACCTGCTCGCCGATTTCCTTGTGCGCCATCTCGCGGCCACGGAACCGGAGCTGGATCTTGACCTTCATGTCCTCGCACATGAAATC
>JBEBFV010000477.1:0-4870 GCA_040081795.1 Limisphaerales bacterium
GCGAGGAACCAGAACAGCTCGCGGTAGCGCCACAGCTCGTCGAAGTCCACGGCCACGAGACCCTTCTTGGGCCGGATGACGCGCTCGTAGTCGGCGAGTTCGTTGACGTGCGGTTCAGGGGCGGTCATGCGGAGGAGAGGCTGAACGAAGGCGCGTGGGATTCAAGTCTGGGGAAAGGGACGAAGCCGATTCCGTGGTCTTTCAGGACTGGCGGGATCGGCCGGTGCGATTTGAGCGCCACCACCCCATGAACTTCACATCGGCAACCAGCGGGCAACCATCGTTGGGAATAGCCGACGCGCTCCCAAACGGCACCAGAGAATTGCCAAGCACGGCATGCGAAGCCCTGTCGCCTCCTAACCTCGGCGGCCAAATCGCCGACTCAGAACTTCACAGACCCAAGATACCTCAGCGTCTGCGGCACCTGCTCGACGACGGTCGGGGACTCGTCCTCGATGAAGTAGTATTTCACGCCGCTCTCCTTGGCGGCCTTGAGGATGGCGGGCCAGTTCATCTGGCCGGTGCCCAGCGGCACGTCGTTGGCCACGTCGGTCTTGCCGGAAAGGTCGCCGGTCTTCACGCCCTTCTTGAGGTCCTTCAAGTGCATCAGCTCCCAGCGGCCGGGATACTTCTTGAGCCACTTCACCGGGTCTTCGCCCGGGAAGACCACCCACAGCACGTCCATCTGGAAGCCCACGTGATTGGGATTGGTCTCCTTGATCAGGAGGTCCATGAGCGTGGCGTCGCCGTGCTTGTGGAACTCGAAGCCGTGCGCGTGGTAGAAAACTTTGATGCCCAGCTTCGCGCCGAGTTCGCCGGCCCGGTTGAAGACGGCGATGGCGTCGCGCGTGGCGGCCTCACTGAAGGGCGGCTTGTGCGTGATCCATGCGCAGCCAGCGTATTGCAGGCCGATGGCCTGGGCCTCGGCGAGGACTTTCTCCGGCTCGCTTTTCCAACGGTCGTAGGGGAAGTGGCCGCTGATCGGCTTCAAGCCGTGCTCGGCGAGGAGCGCCTTGAACTTCTCCGGCGGCAGGTTGTAGGTGCCGGCAGTCTCGACAAGCGTGAGGCCGAAGTCCTTTGTCTGCGCGAGGGCCTTGGGCGGGTTCTGCGTGGCGATGCCGCGCAGACTGTAGAGCTGGAGGCCGATGGGGCCTTTGAAGCTCGCGCCCGTGCCGGTGTCAGCGGCGTTGGCGGCGAGGCTGAACAGCGCGGCGAGCGCGCAGGGGAGCAGGATGTGTTTCATGCGCCTCGTATAGCGGGAGGCGCGGAGGAGGGGAAGCGCGTTTCCTCAATCGCCCACCAGCGGCAGCGACGTGGTGGACGGCAGCACCATGTGGTCGGTGTCGTTGAAATCCTCACGGCGCAACATCCGCGTCTCGTCCGGCGACACCATGAGATCCTGCATGAAACGGCGCAGGCTTTCGGTGTTCGGGCCGACGCGGTTGATGAAAAGGTAGCGCTCCACGTCGTTCATCATCGCCTCGGCGCTGGCGTAGCGCTGCGCGGGATCGCGCTCAAGCGCCTTGCGGAGGATGTCGCAGAGCTCGCCGTCCACGCGGCTGTCCAGCAGCGTGAAGTCCGGCAGCGGCGCGGTCGTGATGCGGCGGCGTGTGTCCTCCAAGTCTTCCCCGGCGAAAGGATTGTGGTTCAGCAGCAACGTCGCCAGCGCCACGCCGGCCGTGAAAACGTCTGACCGCTGGTCCATCGGCTGCCCGGTGATTTGCTCGGGGCTCATGAAGTCCGGCCGGCCGATGATGACGTCAGGGCTGTCCTTGGGCAGGAAGCCGCGCGCGCGCGCGATGCCGAAGTCCGTGAGCTTCACGTCGCCCTGGTAGCTGACGAGAATGTTGCGCAGATGCGCGTCGCGGTGCACAAGGCCCAGCGGCTTGCCATCCTCGCCAGCGAGGTCGTGCGCGTAGGCCAGCCCGCGAAGCACGCGGTGGACGATGTAAACCGCGAAGTCCCGGGGCAGCCGCGCGCCCTGAGCCGCCAGCCGAGCGAGCAAATCCTGGCAGTTCAAGCCGTGGATGTGCTCCATCACGATGAAGATGTGGTTCGAGGTGCGGCCCAGATTATAGACCTGCGCGATGTTCGGGTGGACGAGCCGCGCCACCAGCCGCGCCTCGCCGATGAACGCCTTGATCACCTCGGCCTGCCCGGAAGTGGACGGCTCGATGAGCTTGAGCGCGACCTTCTTGGCGAAGCCATACGCGCCGATCTGCTCGGCCTCATAGACCACGCCCATGCCGCCCTTGGCGATGAGCTTGCCCAGGCGGAAACGCGCCGTGGCCTTCAGCTCTTCGCCGTCGTCCACCAGTCCACGAATCAAATCTACGAAACTAGCCATGTCTCAAAATCTCTCTCCGCCATTGGGCGTTCGCGCTCGGGGATAATTTGTAACCGGTCGCATCCTTGACGCCATGACGTGCGGACAGTGCATGAGCCGGGCGCGCTGCACAAGTCCCGGGTTCCGGCTTCGGAGCCGGTGGGGCGCGGCCAGCCCTCACTTCACCGCGAGGCAATACACCGCACGGTCAGAGCGCATGAAGATGTGCCCGTCGGAGACTGCCATGCTGCCGTTGAATGGCGTCGGGTCCAGCGGCGGGTTCTGGACAAGCAGCTTGAACTCCGGCTTCGCCTCGATGACGAACACGCCCCGGTTGCGCGTGGGAAAGTAGAGCCGGTCGCCGACGAGGATGGGCGAGGCGTAGATGCGGTCGGGGCGCGGCTGGAGCTGCTGCTCCCACACGGCCTCGCCGCTCGCGGCCTTCAGGCAGTAGAGCTTCGCGCTGCTGTCATTCGCGAAGTAGAGATGGCCGTCGTGCCAGACCGGCGAGGAGACGTTCGAGCCTTTGTTCAACTGCCAGACCACGTGCGTCGCAGTCACGTCGCCACGCCCGCCCGCGCGCACCGCCATCGCCTGACCGCCGGGATGACCGAGCAGGTAGATGACCCCGTCGCGCGCGACAATGCTCGGGCACAACTCGGCGGCGCTGATGCCACGACAATTCCACAGCTCCTTGCCGTCGCGCGGGTCGAAGGCGCGCAGCCGTCCGTTGATGGCGATGACCAGTTCCGGCCGTTCACCGCCGGCGTTCACGAGCGCGGGCGTGTTCCACGCGCGCGCCATGCCCTTCACGCTCCACGCGACCGTGCCGTCCGTCTTGCGCAAGGCGAACAGCGTGTCGCTCTCCATCGCGGCGTTCACGATGACCAAATCCTCGAACATCACCGGTGACGCGCCCGTGCCCCAGTCGTGCTTGTTGGTCCCGACGCTCGCGTGCCAGAGCGCCTTGCCCTCGTGCGTGTAGGCGAACACGCCGTTCTTGCCCTGGAAGAAGAACACGTTCGCGCCGTCGCTCACCGGCGTGTGCGATGCGTAGCCGCCCTGCGGCAGATAAGGCCCGACATACGGCGTCTCCGGCAACGGCGCGGGCGCGGGGTGATCCCAGAGAATCTTCCCGTCGCGGCGGTCGAGGCAGAGCGCGTGGCGCTTGAGCTGCGTCGGGTCGCCGGGATTCTGAATGTCGCGCCCGTAGCCGCTCCAGCACGTCAGGAAGACGCGGCCCTTGCTCACGATCGGACTCGACGATCCCGGCCCGGGCAGCTCGGTGCGCCAGAGGATGTTTTCGTTCGTGCCCCAGCGCAGCGGGACTTGCGTCTCCGTCACGACGCCATCGCCTGTCGGGCCACGGAAGCGCGGCCAGTCACCAGCGCGGGCAGCAGAGATGATGAGCAGCAGGCAGGCAGCTAAGGCGATGGCAGGCTTCATGTGAATGTGAGTTGCGGCCAATGCGGCGCGCGGCGAAGTGGAAGTCAGACCGAGCCCGATGCGGAATAATTCGCGAGCCAGTCGTGCCACCGACGGCCCGCCCGAATTGCCCAGCCGCCAAGCAACGCCCATCCGCCATGGACGCTGAAAGTTGAGCGTCGAAAGTTCGCCCCTTCCCTCTTTGCGTTCTTAGCGCCCTCGTGCGGCCGAAAAGATTTTCCCCTTTCGCGGTAACAACTCGCCGCCATTGCTTCTGTAACGAGCAGACAGCAACATGCCCACGCTCCCATGAACCCCACCCGCACCTGTCCCAAGTGCGCCGCCCCGCTCCCGGCGGACGCACCACTAGGCCATTGCCCGCAGTGCCTGCTCGCGCTCGCCGTGGAAGCCAAGCCCGGTGAGGCCACACAGGCCGCCATGGAGCAAGCGACCTTGGACAGCGGCTCCACCGCGACCAGGACCAGTTCACCCGCCCTCCAATTCAGGCCCGGCGAGCAGGTCCGTTACTTCGGCGACTACGAGCTGCTGGAGGAAATCGCGCGCGGCGGCATGGGCGTGGTCTGGAAGGCGCGCCAGGTCAGTCTCAACCGCTCCGTCGCCCTCAAGATGATTCTCTCCGGCAGCTTCGCCAGCGACGCCGAGGTCAAGCGCTTCCGCACCGAGGCCGAGGCGGCGGCGAACTTGCAGCACCCGAACATCGTCGCCATCCACGAAATCGGCGAGCACGAGGGCCGGCACTACTTCTCCATGGACTACGTCGAGGGCCGCAACCTCGCCCAAGTCATCGGCGGCGAACCGATGTCCCCGCCTCAGGCTGCCGCGCTGCTCAAGACCTTGGCCGAGGCCGTCCACTACGCGCACCAGCGCGGCACGCTGCACCGCGACCTCAAGCCGCACAACGTGCTGATTGACCCGCACGGCCAGCCGCGCATCACCGACTTCGGGCTGGCCAAGCTCACCCAGCAAGAGAGCAGCGTGACGCAGGAAGGCTCCGTGATGGGCAGCCCCAGCTACATGCCGCCGGAGCAGGCCACCGGCCGGCAGGCGGACATCGGCCCTGCCAGCGACGTGTATTCACTGGGCGCGATCCTCTACCAG
>JBEBFV010000478.1:0-4853 GCA_040081795.1 Limisphaerales bacterium
GCTCCGAAGGTGACGGTTACAGAACCGACACCTGTCGCCACGCCAGCGGCAGCGCCGGAAGTCGCACCGGAGACGCCCGCGCAGGTTGAGAAGCAGCGGTCCGCCGACCCGCCACAGGACTTGGGCCGGGGCGGAGCGCAGCACAAGGCGATGCAGCAGCGATTGAAGGCCGAGGCCGAGCGGCTAGGTTTTCACGCGACGATTGAGAAGGCGATTCCGAATGGCAGCGTGGACGTGGCCTTGGAGCGGTCCGGCTACACCATCGCGTGCGAGATTTCCGTGAGCACGACGGTTGACCACGAAGTCGGCAAGGTGCAGAAGTGCCGCCGGGCGGGTTTTAACCACGTCGTCGTCATCTGTCAGGAAGCCGCCCGGTTGGAGAAGATACGGATGGCCGTCAGCAGCAGCCTGAGTCCGGAGGAAAGACCCAGTGTCGGCTACTTCGCAATAGACGAGTTCCTGGCACAGTTGGCAGCCATGGTCGCAGACTTGCCGCCACCTGTCGGCCAGTCCGCTTCCGAAAGCCAGACCGTGCGCCGGGGCTACCAGGTGAAGCGCCAGTCTCCCGCGTTGTCGCCGGAAGAGCGGCAGTCCCGCGAACAGGCAGGCATCGCGCAGATGGCGGGCGTGATGAAGCAGCGGAAAAAACCGTGAGGCTCACTTCCGTTCCAGCCGGTAATACGGGCCAGCTACCTTGTAGGGCGAATACGTTTCAATCATCCGAATGCGCAACCGGGTCAGGCTTTGTTCCGGGTTTTCTTCGGCCAGTTGCACGGTGGGCCGGGTCACGCCCAGTTCCGCCGCCGCCTCGATTTTCGTCCGCCCGGACTTGGCGCGAAATTCTTTCGCCAGCGACGCCAGTTCCGCTTCCGTCACATTCCGCTTTTTTGACATGCGTGCGAGGGTGCAAGAAAGTTTGCCGTTTGCCAACTTTGTTCTTGGCTTCCGTCAGCCGTTCGGGCATGAAGTAGTGCAGATTGGAAAATTGCGCAAATGAAGACCAACATCACCCCGCCCACCGTAGGCAAAGCCGTCGGCATCTGGATTCGCGTCTCCACCGAGGAGCAGGCCAACGGCGACAGTCCCCAGCACCATCTTGAACGCGCGAAAGCCTACGCCGCCTCCCGTGGCTGGGTCGTGAAGGAGGTTTACGACCTCGCCGGACAGAGCGGCAAGGCCGTCACCCAGCACCCGGAGGCCCAGCGCATGATGCGCGACATTGAGCGCAAGCACATCACCGGCCTTGTCTTCAGCAAGCTCGCCCGCCTCTCCCGCAATCTCCGCGAGGTGCAGGACTTCGGTGACTACTTCCGCAAGCACGACGCCGACCTCATCTCGCTTTCCGAATCCATCGACACGAGCACCGCCGGGGGCCGGATGTTCTTCCACTTGCTGGGCGTTTTTGCCCAATGGGAACGGGAGGAGACATCGGAGCGCGTGGCTGCATCGGTGCTTACCCGCGCCAAGCTCGGCAAGACCATCAATGGCAAGGCCCCTTACGGCTACCAATGGAAGGACAAGCAGCTCGTCATCCAGCCCGACGAGGCTCCCATCCGCCGGAAAGCCTACGAACTCTTCCTGGAACTCCGGCGCAAGGGCACCGTCGCCAAGCGCCTCAATGCCGAGGGCCACCGCACCCGCGACGGCAAGTTGTGGCGGGACATGCAAGTCACCCGTGTCCTCATCGAAACCTCCGCCAGGGGCATCTACTACTTCAACCGGGTCAAGAAGCACGGCAACTGGCGGAGCGCCGAGAAGCCGGAGAACGAATGGGGCAAGGTGACCTGCGAACCCATCGTCTCGGAGACGCTCTGGAATCAGGTCAACCAAATCATCGAGGAACAGCTCAAAAGCTGGAGCCGGCCCGGCCCGCTTCCCGTGCAGACCTTCGGCACGCTCGCGCAGTGTGTCTGCGGGTCAAAAATGTATGTTCGGAGCGGCAGCGCCAAATACGTGTGCCGAAAGTGCCACAACAAGATTCCCATGGTGGACTTGGAAGGCGTCATCCATGACGAGCTCAAGGCGTTCTTCGCCTCCCCGGCCAAGCTCGCGAGCCATGCCGCCGAGGCCAAACGGAACCTCGCCGAGAAGGAGCAGGCGCTTGCCGCTCACGGGCGAGAGATTGCCAAGGTGCGTGAGGAGATGACCCGGACGCACCGGCTCTACCTCGACGGCCACGTCACGCCCCAAGGTTTCGGCGACTTCTACAAACCCGCCGAAGAACGCCTGAACCAACTCAATGCCTCCCTTCCCAAGCTGCAAGCTGACGTGGATGGCCTGCGGGTAACGGACGTGAGCAGCGAAGAAGTGCTTGCCGAAGCGACCGCGCTTTACGACCGTTGGCCGTTGATGACGACCGACGAGAAGCGACGGATTGTCGAATCCCTGATTGAAAAGGTCGTCATCGGCGACGGCGAAATTGACATAACCTTCTCATATCTCCCAACTTCTGAAGAACAGTGCAAAAGCCAACAGCAGTGGAGAGGGCCGGGGTGAGGGAGAAAAGCCACGCCCGCCAAGGTGATGAACGAATGCTTCAAGACCCCGCAGCCGCTCTCCCTCACCCCACCCTCTCCAGCTGGGAGAGGGAGCCACCACGACCGCACCACTGCCGGATGAGACGCCTGACTCAGGAGCCGCCACACCTCCCGCACCTGATCCAGCAGCCTGGCCTTGGGGTTGGGAAGCACCCGCTCAAACGCCGCCTTTCTTGGTTCCATATTTGGGAGCTTACCGGCCCAATTCACTCTCGACTATCCACTTCCACAGTTTCAGCCTGCCCCATGCCGCAATCAAACACGTCAAATCCGCCGCCCATTAACTGTTAGGCGGCATTACGCGCTCGCATGAATCTCTACGAAGTCATCTTTTGGGGTGCGGATGGATACGACAACGACGAAGACACGATTTATTTGGTGCGAGCACCGGATTGGCGTGCCGCTGTGGAGGATGTTCGCACCAATGCCTCGCCGAGCATTCACAAGATTCACCGTTCGACGCTGGCCCATCGAGTCCACGAGATCGGCACTGACGCCTCTCCCCTCGGCGAGCCGCGGGAGCAGATTCTTCGTGGGCCATACTTTCAGTGCGCTTACAATCACGGTTGGCGCGCTTGGGATCGGCAGATGGATCCGGAGACTGCCGATTACACTTCCGAGTGGAAGGAGGAGACCCATGCCGCCTAACCATACGCTCCAGCGAACCCGGCCATCGCGTCCAGGTTGCAAGCGGACGCCCTCGTGGGCCGGGTCGCTGTAGCTCTGGGTCGTTAGGCCGCGCTGGTTGAACTTGCGACGCCGCTTGCCGCAGTCCCCTGCCCTGTTACGGTCTGCGCAATGAGTTTTGTCGCCGAGTTCAACGCGCTGCCGGTGGAGTCGCTGGTGCAGTCGGCGATGAGCGCTTCGCTGGCGCAGGCGCAGGCGGCGCTGGGCAAGGCGCAGTTGTCGCTGGAGGATTTTGCCAGGCTGATTTCACCCGCCGCCGGACATCTGCTGGAGCCGATGTGCCATCGCTCCCAAGCCATCACGCGGCAGCGGTTCGGCAAGGTCATCCGGCTCTTCGCGCCGCTCTACCTGTCCAACGAGTGCATCAACAACTGCGCTTACTGCGGCTTCTCGCGCGACAACCCGATCCTGCGCGTGACGCTGGCGGTCGAGGAGGTCCGGCGCGAGGCGCGGTCGCTGCGGGAGCAGGGTTTCCGCAACCTGCTGCTGGTCGCAGGCGAGCATCCCAAATTTGTCTCGGGCGATTACATGGCGGCGTGCGTGCGCGCGCTGCATGAGGAGTGGCCCAGCCTTTCCCTCGAAGTCGGGCCGATGGAGACGGAGGAATACCGCCCCATCGTGGCGGCGGGCGCGGAGGGGCTGGTGGTGTATCAGGAGACTTATGACCGCGCCATCTACGAGCGGATGCACACGGCGGGGCCGAAGCGGAACTTTGACTGGCGGCTGGAGACGACGGAGCGCGCGTATGCGGCGGGCTTCCGGCGGCTGGGCATCGGCGCGCTCTACGGGCTGGCGGACTGGCGACGCGAGGCGTTGAGCGTGGCGGCGCATGCGCTGTATCTGCTGCGGCATTGCTGGAAGGCGCAAGTCACGATCTCGCTGCCGCGTCTGCGTCCGTGCGCGGGTGAGTTCGAGCCGCTCACGACGATGTCCGACCGCGAGCTGGTGCAGCTCGTGGCGGCATTCCGCCTGCTGCTGCCGGATGTCGGCCTCGTGCTCTCGACGCGCGAACCGGCCAAGCTGCGCGACGGGCTTTTCCCGCTGGGCATCACGCTCGCGAGTGCGGGCAGCCACACGGAACCGGGTGGTTACACGGGCGCGGGCCGCGAGAACATCCATCGCACGGAGCGCGGACGCATCGTGGAGCTGGCGTCCGGCGCGAGCGAGTGGGCCACGACGGCGGGGCGTGAGACGAACGCGACCGGCCAGTTTGAAATTGCCGACGACCGTTCGCCGGAGGAGATTGCCGCCCTCATCCGCCGCCTGGGTTATGAACCGGTTTGGAAAGACTGGGATGCGGCGTTGAGCGCGTGACCATGAAACTGCCGCTTTTCCTCGCCGTGCTGTTCCTCTGTGCGTGGCTGCCCGCTTCCGCGCAACCCGCCGCGCCCGCTCCCGCGCCCACCGGACCGATCACGTGCGTCGTCTGCGCGAAGTCACCGCTGGTCGGGAAGTATTTCGTCCACAACAAAACGAACTTCATCTGCGTGGAGTGCGAGGCGGTGCCTGCGCGTTGCTCCATTTGCAGCCTCCCGGCGCGGGAGGGTTTCAGCAGGACGCCCGATGGACGCGTCATTTGCCGCCGGGACTTGCCCAACGTCGTGCTGAACGAGGCCGAGGGCGTGCAAC
>JBEBFV010000479.1:0-4851 GCA_040081795.1 Limisphaerales bacterium
TTCCAGGGCGGCGTCGGAGCCGGGTGGGTCGCGCTGCTGGCGCTCGTGCTCGCGGGGTTGGGCGTCTGGACGTATCGCCAATGGCCGCCGTCCACCACACCCGCGCGACGCTGGCTGCTCACCGGCCTGCGCGTCGCGTTCGTCGTGCTGCTCTCGTTCCTGCTGCTGCGGCCGGTGCTCGCGTTCACCGTGGAAGGCAGCGTGCGTCGCACCTTGCTCCTGCTCGTGGACGGCTCGTCTTCGATGCAAATCAAAGACCCGCGCGTCAACGCCGACGACGTGAAGCGCGCCGCGCTCGTCAAGGGCCTCACCGACCCAACGAAGGGTCTCTCGCAACAGCCGCAGGCCGGCCGGCTCCGCGAAGTCGAATCCCTCGCGCGCCTCGACGTGTTGAAGGCCGGCCTCCGCAACGAGAAGCTCGACCTCCTCCCGCGCCTCGACTTCGAGTTCGACCTCGTGCCATTCCACTTCGGCACCGAGGTCAACGCGCTTCCTCGCAGCAAGAACGACGTTTCCGAAACCGACGCCGAGGGCAAGAAGGCCCGCCGCAAAGCCAAGGTCGCCGCGTTCGACTGGGTCGAAAACCTCGACGCCAACTCCGCCACCACGCCCATCGGCGACGCGCTCCGCAAGGCCGTCGAGCTGAAG
The DNA here is from genome assembly GCA_040081795.1 of Limisphaerales bacterium. GTDB lineage: Bacteria > Verrucomicrobiota > Verrucomicrobiia > Limisphaerales > SXTU01 > SXTU01. The sequence goes on from JBEBFV010000479.1 coordinate 649, forward strand.
CGCGGCCAGCCGCTCGCGGGCGTCGTGCTCATCACTGACGGCGGCCAGAACTCCGGCCCGTCGCCGCGCGAAGTCGCCGCGCAGCTCAAGCAGGACGGCGTGCCGCTCTACATCTGGGGCGTCGGCATCACCAGCCCGCGCGACATCATCGTGGCGAACCTCTTCGCGCCCGAGGTCAGCTTCGTGAAGGACGAGGTGCTCGCCAATGTGCGCGTCCGTTCGCAGGGCCTGGCCGGCGAGAAGGCGAAGGTCGTCCTCAAGCTCGGCGAAACCAAGGTGGACGAGCGCGAAATCACCTTCGGCCCGGACGGCGAGCAGGTCGTGGCGATGCGTTTCACGCCGGACAAAACCGGCGACTTCGAGCTGGAGGCGAGCGTCGAGGCCCGCGCCGACGAGACGGTGAAGGACAACAACTCCCGCGTGCAGCACCTGCGCGTGATTGACTCGAAGATTCGCGTGCTGCTCGTCGAGCAAACGCCCCGCTGGGACTTCCGCTACCTCCAGGCGATGTTCATGCGCGACCGGCGTGTCGAGTTGAAGTGCGTGCTCTTCGAGGGCGCGCCTTCCATTTCGCGCGACGCCAACTCGCCCTACCTCGAACGCTTCCCGGTCAACAAGGAGGAGTTGTTCAACTACGACCTCGTCATCTTCGGCGACGTTGACCCACGCCAGCTCACCGGCGAGCAGCAGCGCAACCTGAATGAGTTCGTGTCGCGCTTCGGCGGCTCGTTCCTGATGGTGGCGGGCAAGCGCTTCAGTCCGAACGCGTGGCGCAACACACCTATCGAGCAGATTCTCCCGGTCGAGTTCGACGCTGTGAACACCGCCGCCGACACCGGCGAAGGCACCGCCGACAAGCCCGTCCGCCTCACGCTCACCGCGCAGGGCCGCAGCTCCACGATGCTGCGCTTCGGCGACAAGGAAGAGGACAGCGCCGCGCTCTGGAAGCTGCTGCCGCCGGTCTATTGGGTCGCGAAAGTCTCTCGCGCGAAGCCCGGTGCCGAGGTGCTCGTGGTGGACCCCGACCCGCTCAAGGCCTCGCGCTTCGGCCCGATGCCCGTGGTCGCCGTGCAGCAATACGGACTCGGCCAGTCCCTCTTCGTCGGCACGGACAACACCTGGCGCTGGCGCAAGAACACGGGCGACGAGATTTACACGACGTTCTGGGGCCAGATTGCCCAACGCCTCGCGCTGCCGCACATGACCGGCGGCTTGCGTCGCACGCAGCTCACGCTCGACCGGCAGAACTTCGTCAGCGGCGACCGCGTGGCGATTTACGCGCGCCTCTATCGCGCGGGCTTCGAGCCGGTGAACGACCCGGTGGTGAAGGGCAGTTACACCGTCCGCAGCGGCGATGGCGGCGGCGCGACGGAAGTTTCCCTCCGTCCCGTGGCCGACCAGCCGGGCGTGTATCGCGGCGAGTTCATCGCGCCGGCGGCGGGCAGCTACAAGTTCGGCGTCGAGAGCGACCCGGACACGCGCGTGGACTTCAACGTGACCGCGCCGCGCTTCGAGCTGGGCGACACCGCGATGAACGAACCGCTCCTCCGCGAGATGGCCGCCATCAGCGGCGGCGAGTTCTTCCGCGAGGAAACGCTCTTCCAACTGCCCGAGAAAATCTCCGCCAAGACCGAGCGCGTCCGCTCGCCGATGGAAGTCGAACTGTGGGCCAGCCCGCTCTACTTCCTCCTGCTGCTCGGCGTGGTCACGACGGAGTGGGTGCTCCGCAAACTGTCGCATTTGAAATGAGGATTAAGAGCAAGATTACGATTATGATTAAGAGCCGCGCGGGCTCCGCCGCCCCTCTTACTCTTGCTCGTAATCCTAATCTTAATCCTCTTCTCCGCTCTATCGCTGCCACCTGTCGTTCGCTTGTGACTGTTGCAATCATGGTTGCAGCGCTTAACTCACACGCCTGGGCAGCCGAGAAGAGGGAAGTTAAAGACCCGGCGAATTCCAAACCCAGCAACCAGTTCGGCGTTGAGTTGGGTGACAGTCTTGCCGTGTGCCGTGCAAAGATTCGCCTGCAAGCGGTGAGCACCCGAGAGTTCCTGTCCGACGGCCTGTTCGCCAAGCGGTTTGGCTTTCTGCGCCCGGAGACTACCATCGTCTGGTCTGACCAAAAACCGCGTCCGAATGGCTGGCCCACCTACGTCATCGGGGCATTTGGCAACTCGGCGAAGACGAACCTGACAGATTTGTTGCGGATAGGTGATGGGCACAAATTTGCGCTTGTCGAAGGTAACTACTCGAAGGCTTTGGCAGCCTTGAAGAAGGGCATGACGGTCGAGCAGATGTTTGCGTTGGTCGGGCAGCACGAATGCGAATACACGCGCGATTCGGAAGGCAGACGGATTGTTCAGTTCTTCTACCAAGGCTTCCTTGGCCGCCAATACTATGTTGAGGCTGATGCCGCAACCGGCGTCATTTTGAAGGCGTTTGACGGAACGATTTGAACCATGACCGCCGCCCCGGAACAACGCACCGCTTCTGTCCCGCCGAGCGCCCAGCTGGCAGGCCAGCTTGCCGCCGTGCGCTCGAAGAAAACCGGCGTGGAGGCCGGCTCCGGCGTGGCCCTGCTGCTCGGCGGCCTCACGCTGGCGCTCGGAATCGGGATGGTCCTCGACTGGTTCCTCGACTTCCCGTGGGCCATTCGCTTTCTCATCTTCGTCAGCTACCTGGCCGCCGCCGGTCACATCATCTGGCACTCCATCCTCATCCCTATCCTCCGCCAGCCGGATGACGACGATGTCGCACTGCTCGTCGAGCGCGGCCACCCGCAATTCGCCACCCGCCTCATCGCCGCGCTCCAGCTCACCCGCCCCGGCGCGTTGCAGATTGGCGAGGCCCCTTCTCTTGTCCGCGAGCTGGTTAGCGAGACCGAGCGCCTCGCCCGTCCACTCGACTTCACTGATGTCATTTCCACCCGCCAATTCCGCCGGCTCGTCGGCTGGGCCGTGGTCATCGTCGGCATCGGCGGCGTGGTGTTTTGGAAGGGCGAGGAAGTCAGCCGCGACCTCTTGAGCCGCGCGTTCCTGTCCCGCGAGATTGAAGTCCCGCGCAAGACCCGCATCGGCCAGACCAGCGGTGACCTCCGCATCGCGCGTGGCGACAACGTGAGCTTGTTCGCCATCGCCAAGGGCGTCGTGCCCGACCGCGCCAAGCTCGTGCTCAAGTTTGCCTCCGGCCGCACGCAGGAGTTCCTCCTCGAACCCGGCAAGGAAAGCAAAGCGCGCTTCGAGCAGGCGCTGGAGAACGTGCAGGACTCGTTCGACTACACCTTCCACATCGGCGACGGCAAATCCCGCTCCGCGCGCGTCGAGGCCGTCGAGCGCCCCGGCATCGCGAAGCTCGACGCGTTGCAGGTCTATCCCGAATACACCGGCCTCGGCACCGTGCGCCGCTCGCTCGGCGACCTCACGCTCCTCGTCGGCAGCAAGCTCAACCTCACACTCACGCCGACCAAGGAAGTGGCGAAGGGCGCAGTGCTCGTGACCAGCACGACGAACGCGCAGCCATTGAGCCTGCCGCTCGCCGTCAACCCGAAGAACGCCCGCGAAGTGCAGGTGAGCATTCCCATCACGAGCGAGTCGTTGAGTGGCTTCTCGATTCATCTTGAGGACAAGTTCGGCTTCCGCTCAAAGGACGACGCGGTCTATCGCCTCGAAGTGTTGCCGGATAAAGCACCCGTCGTCCGCATCACCTACCCCGAGCGCAAGGAGGAACTCATCACGCAGAAGGCAACCATCCTCATCGGCTTCGAGGCCGTGGATGACTTCGCCGTGAAGCAGCTTTTCCTCCGCTACACCGTGGATGGCGGCGAGGAAAAGGGCATCGAACTCACGCTGGAGACCGCGTCGCGCGCACTGCGCCGCCGCTACGATTGGAAAGTCGGCGCGCTGAACCCGAAGGTGTCCGAGGGCGCGATGCTCGAATACTGGATTGAGGCCCGCGATAACAACAACGTCACCGGCCCCGGCATCGGCACGAGCGAGCACTTCAGCGCCAAGGTCGTCAGCGACGCCGAGAAGCGCGCCGACCTCCTCAACCGCGTCGGCGACAGCATCGGTGCCATCGGCGAGGCCGCGAACGACCAGGAGAAGCTTAACCAGCGCCTCGGCGACATCATCCAAGGCCGGCCTGAGCGCCCGTGACCCGTGCCGGCGACTTCCAGTCGCCGCGCTGCGGATTGAAGTCTCGAGT
>JBEBFV010000080.1:0-17355 GCA_040081795.1 Limisphaerales bacterium
CGGCTTGCACAACCTCCGCACGACGGCACGGGCGACCACCTGAAAATAACGCCAATTCATTCATACGCCTTTTCACCTATTACGCATAGAGTCTATTGCCGTTGACGGAGGAATTCCAAACGACATGCAACTCATCATTAGCCAAAGAAAGCGCAGCATCGCTCGAAAAGGAGGCGACAATCTGACTGTTCAAATTCAATTGGATTGTCGGGCTCCATTGTCCGCCAAACTTGCTGCGATAGAGCAACACTTCCGGATACTCTCTTGGCTCCCAAGCGACGTGCGGTCTGCCAAGCGAATCAATCGTTAGAATTGAAGGTGTTCCGCCATAACGGGTGGCAGCGAGTGCCTCCGCAGGCGACCAGACATTTCCGTCAAACGAGCTGTAGAGAAGTTGGTTGGTCGGTTGGTTGCTCACCCGCGACCAGACAATCTGCGGAAACACATTTGTCGTTGCTGCCAGGCTGACGTAGCCGTCGGAATTTGTAGTGACCAAAACAGGGCCAGACCACCCAGCCCCGCTCCGCCTGACCGAGGCAATCGAGCGCGGTGAGAATGAGTAGGCCAGGTAAAGGTCATTTGACCGACTGAGCGCCATGCTTGAACCGGAGCCTCCACCAGTGGTCAACTGCAATGGTGCTGACCAATTCTGTCCGGTCTTCGCGCTGTAGAAAATGTTTCTCACGCCAGCGTAAGAAAGTCCGATGGGTGAATTCCCATCTGGCTGGTAGTATGCGCCATCGTCCCATGTGACATGCACAGTGTCATTCAAATCAACGGCGACTCTGGGTGAATCTGACATGGCACCGACGACGCTGCTGGAAACAGTTGCCTCCTCGACAACACCGACAGTATTGCCCAATCCGTCGTAGCCCGAAATGAGGTAGAACTTCGAGCCGACAACGCCGCCGCAACCAAATTGTTGTGCCGAGAGCAGCGAACTCATCGGTTGCCAGGTGTTTGAGGCGGGGTCGTATTCCTGAACCGTCCTCGCAGTGTCGCCGCCGGCCAAGTAGATGCGCCCGTTCAAGACACTGGCTACACCACCCCTGCTGTTAGGCCAGTTCGCCCCATCTTGAATGGTGGGAGCGCTCCAACTGTCGCTTGCAGGGTCATAAACTTCGACCACTCTTAATGGGCCGCCGCCATTGCCACCGCCACCAATCACGTAAATCTTGTCACCAACAACGGCAACTGCTGGCTCTGGCCTTCCTGTTGGCATGTCCGCCTTGGTGCTCCACGAATTGTTTACCGGGTCATAAACTTCGTTTTTTGATGAGGGTGTCCCGCCTGAATAGAGGGAACCGCCTATCGCGTAAATCTTCCCGTTGACGGCGGCGAGCCGAACCCCCTGTCTCCTTGTCGGGATTGCCGCTCCCTGCGTCCATGTGTCGGTCGGTTGGTCGTAAATCTTGATGCTCCCCTCACTTTGGCTTCCAATCGCGTATATTTTGGTGCCAATTGCGGCGGCCCCTCCCCCGCTGACCGACCCGCCCGACACGTCGGCCTTTCTCGTCCACGAGTTGGCTGCCGGGTCAAATTCGTAATTGCGGACAGTGAAATTTCCACCAATCACATAGAGCTTGTTGTTGACGACCGCAGCAGCAGCACCGCTGGTCGAAACGGGCAAGTTGGCTTTGGCGGACCAACTCACGCTGTTCACGTTGTATCCGCCAAGAATGCTGCTGGACAGAGCCACCGGCGCGGCCCAAGTCGAACCGTTGAAGTAGCTGTAGTAAACCTCCTGTTTGTTGATGTTCGCAAAGGAGCTGAATGACGTTGTCCAAACAAGGTGCGGATTCCCGGAATTATCCACCGCAAAACGCCACGAGCCGATGAAATAATCGGTTCCAACCGCAGTGTCCACCGACTGTGAATCCAAGTTCACGAGCGTCGCACTTCCCCACGAACCGTTGGTGCGCTTCCGATAGCGAAAACTGACCCGGTGAGTGTTTCCGTCATGCGTGAGGCCGTAAATCAGGTGCTGGACTCCAAGCTTGTCGGCGATAATTTTCGGAATCCCGCCGGGGTCGCCACCAACTGTGCTCGTGACCGCACTTGGGGTCGTCCACGGCGCAGGAGGCGGCGCAGTGGTGTCCCGAACGGTGAAGAAACCATCGCTGTAGTCATCCGCAGTGTTGCCGTTCACATCCTCAGCGATGATTCGGATTTTGCCAGTCGTGGTGGCTAAATTGTTCGGCACCGTCCAGACATAGACGCCATTCGTGAGGTTCACGACGTTGGTCAGGGTATCCGTCGTGCCATTGCGGTAGAAGCTAAGGGTGGCAAAATTGAGCGGACTTGAGGAAGTGATGGTCCAGCGAATCTGGTAGGAAGACCCCATGTCCAGAACCTCGCCACCGTTGGGCGAAAGAATCGCGACGGTTGGCACGGTGCCATCCTTCAGGTTATATGGGCCAGCGATGCGCTCCCCCGCGTTGCCGGAAGCGTCACGAGCGACCGCGCGCACAAACAGGTTCGTGGTTACAGGGGCGTTGCTTGGAATTTGCCAAGGGAATCCTGCTCCGTAGGTTGGGGGTGCAGGCGGCACGTAGCCCTCTTGAATTGGAATCCAGTTAGTCCCGCCGTCTGTCGAGTAGTAAAAATCCACGGTGGCGATGCCGACATCATCCTTCGCGGTGTAGATGATGCCGTTGGCAACGCCTGTCTTCGGGTAGGTGTTGCCCAACCCAACGAAGGACACGTCAGGATTTTTCCCATCAATGTAGTTGAGCTGGATGCTTTGCAGATTGTCGTCAAAATTGCTCTCAATGCTCGCGCCAGCGACGGTCGTGTCCACCCAGGCGTCAATGAAACTTTGTCCGGCGGGCAGGCCGGTCAGTGTTGCGGCAAACGTGATGTTGGTGGACTGCCCCGGTTGCAGTGGAGGATTGAGCACCAGTGAGATTGGCAGATTCAGCCGTTGCTCTTTCCCGCCGGGCTGCCGGGACAGATAAAAGTAAAGATAACCGACTGGCGCGACGAAGTTGCCTTGGTTGGCAACGGTCGCGCTCAACGTCACCGCCGCCCCCGGCTCGACGTTTCCGTCGAGAGCGAGGTTGCTCACCACGAGATTTGCCACCGCGTATTCGGTGCTGAACCGCCATAGTGGACCATCCACCGTGACGCCATTTGCGCGCGTCTTCACGCGCCAGTTGAACGCCGTGGCAGACGGCAATACCCCGGTGTATTGGAAAAACTGCGCGCTCCCCCAAGAACCGTAGGGCGCAGGGTCACTGCTCGCTGGATTGCCTGGGTCCAGGCAGAACAGAAACTCCACGTCACCCGAGGGTGCCCCGCCACTCCAAGAGAATCGCGTCTGCGCGCGCCCCACACTGGCAGCGCCATTCGCGGGAATCGGATTGGCTGGCGTATTTGGCGGGTCCGCCACGAAAATCGGCGTGTAGTTGCCGCTTGCCGAAACGCTCTGACCAGCGGTGACGAGGACGCTGAAGCCCGCTGGCGTCCGGAAACCGCCGGGAATGTTCTTGAAGTCAATAAAGCGCGGGCCGATGGGAACATTCTGTTCGACGTAGTCGCTATTCCGCCATGTGCCTGCGTTGACTCGCCATTGCGCGCCTTGGTCAATCGCCGTCTGCGGGATAATGGCAACCGTCACCGACGAGCTGTTTGACGTGTCCACGTAGAAAACTTGGATGGCGGTTGAACCAACATTTCCCGCCCCGTCGGTCGCGGTCACGCTGACGAGATTCAATCCCGGACGCAGCGCAATAGCCGGTGTGGACCAAGAACCACTGAGCGCGGAACCCGTGACGGTGGCATCGCCTGCGTTTGCCGAATTTTGCCATCTCACAGAGGTGACGCCGCTGAGGTTGTCCTCATACGTTCCGGAAAGAACCATGGTGCCTTGCGAGGTCGTCAGTGGGCTTGTGGAAGGTGAAGTGATTCGGACAACCGGGCTGGTGGTGTCCGTTCCAACCGTGATGGTAGCGCGATTGTTCTGACTGCGATTTCCTGAACCATCCTCCAGCCAGAGGTGGAGGGTTTGTGAGCCAGACGACAGCGGCAGGGTGATTTGCAACGGCTTGTTGGCTGGCAACGGGTAGGCGATGCCATCCGTGGACGAGGTCGGAGCGGAACCGATTCTAACCCATGCCTTAGCGATGCCAGACGGGTCGCTGGGATTCGTCCAGTCCAACGTGAATTGACTTCCGCTGGCCCAGCGCGCTGCTGTCAGACCCGTCGGCGCTGACGGAGCGGTTGTGTCAGGCGCACTGGTTACGAAAAAGGAGTATGGGTCTGATTCCACGGCTCCGTTCACTACTTTCACCGTCCAGTTGGCAGATTGCGTTCCAACGGCGATGTCATATTTGAGTTCAGTCGGGCTGATGTAAATGGGCGTCTTCAGAGGATACGAGACCGCACCGTCGTTGAAGGCGAGCAATGAGGTGGAGGTGAAGCCTGCACCGGTGACCGTGATTCGCTGGGTCTGGGACGTTGGCACACCATTGAGAGTGCGCGGAGTTACAGAAGCAATAGTGGGGGTGGGTGTGGCCGAAACAAGATTGAGTCGAGCGGAACGGCTGTAGGTGGGGCCGACGGGGTTGGCGACGACCACGTAGTAATCCCCAACGGTGCCCGCAGAGATATTCTGCAAGGTCAGCGTCGCTTGGTTACCGATTGGAGTTGGATTTCCAGATTTGAACCAAGCAAATGAGGTCGCTCGATTGGCGACGACGTTGAACGAGACGGAGGCACCGACATTCGCATTTGCATCCGAAGGTTGGGTCAGGATTTTTGGGAAAAGCGGCTCCAAGTAGAACAGACTGTTCCACCATCCCAAACTCGGGATGCTTCCAGAATAGGGCGCATCCCGGAGATTGCCCGGTAGAGGAAAGCCCGGAATTGTGGAAGCAACGGTGTCTGCGTAAAAATGGACAGGGCCAAAGTGCCCGTCTCCCAACCCCAAAAAACTATCTCCGTAGGCGAATGGATTATCTCCATATACAACCGTGCCGTATCGCTTCAAAAGGTAGTCCACAATAAACCCCTTCTCATCTTTCTCTCGCCAGCTAAAAGGCCCGCTAGTCCCATCGCCTGTCAGGTCAAACGTCGAATAGTAGTTTTCGAGCCGAAAGAACCGCTCATTTCCGTCAAAGTCCTTCATGGATTCCATCCGCTGTCGTGTCAATAAACTATTCTGACCCGCTGCGCCAGGGATGAAAGGGTCTAGTAATGTAACTTGAACAACCACCTTGGGATTGAACTTGAGCAGATGGCGAGCGGCAGCACGAGCTGCCCAAGACCCCGCACTGTGGGCAATGAAATGGACTTTCTCAAGAGATGGGCACGTCAAGTGCAACAGCTCGCCTAAGTGTTGGCCATGCTGGTGCGCATTCTCCGCAGCTTGAGTCGCGTTTACTTTTCCAAAACCACCTTCATTATTCGTGAAAATCTTGCCGGTATCGGAATCGGCCTCCCAGTGATAGCGAATCAATTTCCAATCCAAGCCGCGACCCGAGCCGCGCATTTGGGCACTCAACAAGTTTCCGAGGTCGAAGAAATCGTCGAGATATTGGTCTTTTGAACCCACACCGAAGGGGCCACCGTTCCACCCGTGAATGAGGATGACCGCCTTCTTAGTGGACTCGTCAACACGTATTTCCTCCAAAGTGGACCCGATGACATTGACCAACGTGTTGTCGAAGTGGAGGTAGCGAAACAACGACATGGAACCCGCTAGCGACGAAAACGCCACGCTGCCATCACTTTTTGTGGTTTCATCGCCGGGTGCCTGCCAGACCGCGTTGGCAGGAAACAGGACGCGTTGGAGGCTGCTGCTGGAACTGGAGAGGAACAGGTCAAGCTGGTCTTGGTTACCGGTGCTTGTGAACGGGCCTTTCGTCAGCCACGAGAATGTGCCGTTACCTTGAAGGTCCTTGCCGAGCCGGTTGCCCCACTTGCAGTAGCCAAAGTCCGAGGTCGCATTGTCCGGCTCCAGATTCACCAGGTTGTAGGTAAGCGTATTCAGTCCCGTCCATTTTGGAGAGTGGTCTGGGGCAGCGGAGCGAACGGAAATCGTGAAGCAAACGCAGAGTAGCAGCATGGACCACCACGGGCGTAGCACCTTCCGGCGACACAGGACGACACCCATAAGTAAATGAATTGGACAGCCCAATCGTTCAAGCGGGACTACTCCCTTGGCAAGGCGTGAACTCATTGTCAAATAGTGGGGGCTTTGAAAGGGATTGCCAGCCTCAAGTTCTCACGCGTGAAGCTGTTGGCGCAAAGAGCCTGTTAGCGAAACACGTGCCCGCCGAACCGGAGTTGTAGGCGGCTCCAGTTGTGCTTTTCGGCGTGCTACTTCCAATTTCGACAGTGGTCGACGAATGCGACAAAGGCGTCGTTTTGCAGGACTTTGGCGCGTTCCCACACCGCCAGCGGAATCGGCAGCGAGAAGAACCACCAGACATCCCGGCGCAACCCTTCCGGTTTGACCACCAGTTCGTCTCGCAGGGCGTGGAAGACGCTGCTTAGGTGTTGAATCACCAGGTTGACGAAGATTTCCTCGTCCCGGCTGACCGGTTGCTTCCCCAGCTCCGCCGTGGCATCCAGCACGCGCGTCAACTGGGGGTTGCGGAAATACTCCGACCACAGCGCGCGGTGATTCTGCGTCAGCGTGAGCAGGTTGGCGACGCGGCGGGTTTTGGTTTCGGAGTGGAGCGAGATTCCCGTGAACAGCAAACCACCCACCACGCCAACAGCGTTGAGCAGTGTGAATCCGTTTTCGGCTATCCATCGCAGACCTCCCGTCATGTTCTAATCCTATCACAAGCGGGCACTCGCAGCCAAGGGGCTGGCCTAGACGGTTTCGGGAATGTCGCGTTTGGCGAGGACGAGCAGCTTGCGCGGGATACGGATAATGGCCTCATCGGGTGCGCAACCGGCGGAGGGCGGCAGCAGGGGCGTGGCAATCGTGGTGATGTTCGCGCCGATGACGGCGAAATCGCCGTCGGCGAGCTCCCAAATGTCCGGGCAGCCGAAGGTTCCGTAGCACGCGACTTCACGCGCGGCGGGGGCGGGTCCAAGTCGTTTGATGAACATGGCAGATAGTTCCCTATAGTGAAGTATGCTGTCAAGTTCCGTTTCGCGTAGTGCTAGGGCGTGACCGCCGAGTCAAAAGCCCACGCTCTTTGCTCAGAAGCGCTTCGCTTGCTCCGGGAAGAGCGGGAACGGCGGGGGTTGTCCAAATACGCGGTTGCCGGACGGTCGGGCCTGTCGCAGCAGATGGTGGGCTACGTTGAGCGCGGCATTCGGAACCCGACGCTGGAAACCGCCGTGCGGATGGCCGACGCAATAGGCGTTGACCTTGCGGACATCCTCAAGCAGGCGCGGGCCACGGGTTCAAAGAAGAAGCCCAAGTGACTTCCCTTTCGCGCGGCATGGTAGAATGAAGGGATGGAGTCCCTTCGCCTTCCCCGGTTCAAACGTGTTCCCGAAGTTGCCGCCATGCAACTCACGCAGCGCGACCGCGACATCCTCCGGCACGTTCACCGGCATCGTTTCCTCCGTTCGTCGCATCTCGCCGCGCTCATCGGCGGCAGCCCGCAGCAACTTTTGCGGCGGCTGCGCCTGCTCTACCATCATGGCTACCTGGAGCGGCCCCGCGCGCAGATTGACTACTTCCATCAGGGCGGCTCGCGCTGTCTGGCCTACGGACTCGGCAACCAAGGCGCGGCGCTTTTGCAGCGCGAGCGTTCCCGGTCCGATTGGAGCGCGAAGAATGCCACCGTTGGCCGACTGTTTTTGGAGCACGCCTTGATGGTGTCGGACGTGATGACGGCGCTTGAACTCGCCTGTCGGCGGAATGGCCGTGTCCGATTGCTCATCGGCGATGACATCCCGCTCCCCGCCGATACGAGCCGCCAGCGCGAGCCGTTCCAGTGGAGTGTGACATTGGAGAACCGGGCAAAGCTTGGCGTGATTCCCGACCGCGTGTTTGCGCTGGAGTTCCTCGACGAGCCACAGGGACGCAACCGTGTCCTCGGCTTCCTTGAAGCCGACCGGGCGACCATGCCGGTCGCGCGACGCACACTCTCGCGCAGCTCGTTTTTCCGTAAGCTTCTGGCCTACGAGGCGACTTGGACGCAAGGCTTGCACCAGACGCGGTTTGGCTTTCAGCGCTTCCGTGTCGTCACTGTCACCACGAGCGCGGCACGGGTGGCCTCGCTGGTTGATGCGTCCCGTCAGTTATCACGCGGCCACGGCCTCTTTCTGTTCACTGACCTCGCCTCGCTGACCGCGCACGGCGACTTGCTCACGCTCCCCTTTCAAAGCGGACGCGCGGGTCAGACCACGACGCTCCTTGAGTGAGTCGCCGGGGCGTTGCTGGACACAACGGCGATTCTGTGGCGTAACCGTCCGGGGGCTGGTTTTCTCCGCAGGTTTCGTGATAGGATGCTCGATGGAAAAGCGGCTCGTTCTGAGCCGCGTTTAGTTCACCCAGTTCTTTGAAAGGAGCATTCCCATGTCCAAATCCAAGTTCGTTGACTTCAAGGCGGTGAAAGCCGCCGTGACGATGGAGCAGGTGCTTCAGCACTACGGCCTGCTTGAGCAGATGAAGCGCAGCGGCGACAGCCTCAGCGGGCCGTGCCCGATTCACAACGGCACCAACCCGACACAGTTTCGCGTGAGCGTCAGCAAGAACTGCTGGAATTGCTTCAGCGATTGCAAGTGTGGCGGCAACGTCCTCGACTTCGTGGCGAAGAAGGAGGACATCACGGTGCACGCGGCCGCGTTGAAGTTGTGCGAGTGGTTCAATCTCCCGACGACGGACAAACCGCCGGAGGAAGAAAACGAACCGCCGCGCGCGGCAGCGCCCGCGCAACGGACACCCGCCCCGGCACCCACGGCCTCGAAAGAAAAGTCCCAGCCGGACGACGGCATGCCCAACATGCCGTTGAAGTTCCGGTTGGAACATCTCGACGGCAAGCATCCCTATCTGACCGAGCGCGGTCTGACGCCGGAAACCATCGTGGACTTTGGCTTGGGCCATTGTGCCAAAGGCATGATGGCCGGACGCATCGCCATCCCCATCCACAACGCCGAGGGCAAGGTCGTGGCCTATGCGGGCCGCTGGCCGGGCGAACCGCCCGACGCCAACACCCCGAAATACAAACTCCCGCCGGGCTTCCGCAAGTCGCAGGAGCTTTTCAACCTCGACCGGGCCGGCAAGGAGCCGGGGCCGCTCGTCATCGTCGAAGGCTTCTTCGGCGCGATGAAGCTCTGGCAGTGCGGCGTGAAGCGCGTGGTCGCCCTGATGGGTAGCACGCTTTCCCACGCGCAGGCGGAGTTGATTCGCAAACACACCGACTCACGCAGTCAGGTCATCGTCATGCTTGACGAGGACGAGGCGGGCCGGGCCGGGCGTGAGGACATCGTGTCCCGGCTCGCGCCGTGGGTGTTCGTGAAGGCGCATGTCTTCGAGCAGGCCGGCCAGCAGCCGGAGCACCTGACCTCCGAGGAGTTGCACAACATCTGTGGAGGCGCGCCATGAACAACATTCCCGTGCAGGGCGAGATGTTCGGCCTGTTTTGGCAGAAACCAGACCCCTTGCGGCTTCGCGTCAATGACGTGGTCCGCATTGACGGTCGGTTGGGCTTCGTCATCCGGGTCAATGACTGCGCCGCCGTGGTGCTCATGCACCGCCCGGCACGAGTGTTCAAGACCCGCTTCGACAAGCCGGTCCGGTTCCAGCCCTCGCCCATCACGTTCCGCATCTCGACCTACTCGGTCGCTGAAATCCTCAACCGCAAGCAACCCAAAGCGGGAAGGAGGATGGCATGAAGACGTATTCAGGCCACCGCGAAGGTCATGCGGTAATCGTTGGAGTTGATGGCCGACCACTCAATCCCCGGCTCGACCTGTGGCAGCACAGCGTCACCGGCTTCGAGTGGGGTTATGGCGGCAGCGGCCCGGCGCAACTGGCGCTGGCGCTCTTGGCCGACCAGCTCGGCGACGACGAACGGGCGCTGGAACTTTACCAGCGCTTCAAACGGGCGGTGGTGTCCAACTTCCCCTATGCGGGGTGGACGCTGACCAGCAGACAGATTGAACACGCGCTGGCGACCCTGCCGACGTCACCGAAAGGAGTTCCCGCATGGACGTGCATTGTTCCACCTGTGGCGAGCCGTGGGATGTTTATCATCTCTGGCATGACGCCATTTTCGAGACGGGCTTGAGTCACGCGGAAGCCGAAGCGTGGGGGTCACTCCCCCGCGCCGAAAAGCTCTCCGACCGACACCGGCAGGAGTTCCGTGCCGTTGGCTGGGAATTCGGGCAGGGCGTCATCAATGTGATTCGCTGTCCGGGCTGTCCCAAGGATGCCCAGCCCAATCTCGCCCGCGTGGAAACGAAGGCGGGGCTGGAGGAACTCATGGGCGACGACGAGGACGGACTGGCCGCCACCTTCGAGGACTACCGCCTATGAGTGCCGCGAAGTTTCCCTTGGGGCGGCTGGTTGCCACTCCGAACGCATTGGAGAACATCCCCAACCCGGACATCATGGCCGCCTTGCAGCGGCACCTGACCGGCGATTGGGGTGACGTGGACGAGCATGACCGGAATGAGAACGAGCTTTCCCTCAAAGAAGGCTTCCGCCTCCTCTCCGTCTATCGCTCCGCACGCGGGGTCAAATTCTGGATAATCACCGAGGCCGACCGTTCGGCCACCACGGTGCTGCTTCCCGAAGACTACTGACCCCGCACCGGCCTTTTTCTCGCGAAAGAGGCCGTCTTTTATTTCCGCCTGTTGGCGGCAAAAACCCTCGCTGGAAATTCAATGGCCGTCCCGCCTCCAGCGAGAGTTACCACACCAGAGGCAGCCCGCGTCAACGGGTGGACGGCCAGAGAAAGAGTTACATGAAGAAGGACGTTTATCAAATCATCACGGACCGCATCATTGGTTTGTTGGAAGCTGGCACCGTTCCCTGGCACCGGCCGTGGAAAGGAGGAGGTCAGGCACCGCGAAATTACGTGAGCCGGAAAGCGTATCGCGGCATCAATCTGTTCCTCTTGCACGCGGCGGGGTTTCAGTCGCCGTTCTGGCTGACGTTCCGGCAGGTGCAATCACTGAACGGTCACGTCAGGAAGGGCGAGAAATCGTTTCCCGTCGTCTTCTGGAAAATGTTCGAGGAGCAGGAGAATGGGGAGAGCAAACGGATTCCGTTCCTGCGCTACCACAGCGTCTTCAACGTCGCTCAGTGCGAGGGCATCAGCGTTCCCGTGCCTCCCGAGGTGAACGGGACTTTTCAACCCATCGAGCATTGTGAGGCAGTCGTGGCGCAGATGCCCCGACGCCCGGCGATTGCGCATGGCGGCGGACGGGCCTGCTATTCCCCGCGTGAGGACAGCGTCAGTCTGCCGGAGGCGAAGTTGTTCGAGTCCCCGGAGGCGTATTACAGCACGCTGTTCCACGAACTGACGCACGCCACCGGGCATCCGTCCCGCCTGAATCGCAAGGAAGTCACCTACCCGATTCAGTTTGGCAGCCAGCCCTACAGCCGCGAGGAATTGGTGGCGGAAATGGGCGCGGCGTATCTGTGCGGTCATTGTGAACTGGAGCAGGCAACCCTCGCCCAATCGGCCAGTTACATTCAGAACTGGCTGGAGCGATTGAAGGACGACCGCAAGCTCGTGGTTCATGCGGCAGCCCAGGCGCAGAAGGCGTGCGACTTCATCCTCGATGTCCGGCCCGAGGACGAAGGACCGGTGCCAAGCCAGCCGAAGGAGTTCAAAGTCGTCGCGCTGCGGGAATGTCCGACCCCGGAATCCATGCAGCTTTGCGACACGCCGCAGCACGCGGCGGACTACTGGCGTGCGCACATCACCACGCACCCGCACTACAACCCGGAGGTGGAGTGCTTCGTCGCGTTGCATCTCAACACGCGCCGCCGCATCCGGGGCCATCATCTGGTTTCGGTCGGCACGCTCGACACCTTGCTCGTGCATCCGCGCGAGGTGTTCCGCACCGCCATCGCCGCCGCCGCGAGCGCGATTGTGCTCATGCACAACCACCCTTCCGGCGAGCCGACGCCCAGCGAGGCGGACATCAAAGTGACCCGCGACCTCATCCGGGCCGGGCAACTCCTGAAAATGGACGTGCTCGACCACGTCATCGTCGGCAATCCCGGCCAGGCCAGTCTTCGAGAGCTTGGCTACTTCTACCAGTGAGGCTTTATGAAGCACACGAAAGCCCTGCCGGTTCCGCAGAAGGAGTTCGGCTTCGCGAAGGACGTGTTCAACTTGTTCCACGACTGGACGAGTGACGGCGAGCGCATTGAGCGCGAGCGAGCCGAGGCAGAGCACACTCGTCAACGAGCGGTGGCAGCACAGGCTCCATTGTTTCAAATCAAAGACTGACGCGCGCGGAAATACCGCCGCTCAGAATCACAACACCCCGACCAGCAATGGCCGGGGGTCTTTTTACCTAATCTTGTCCTCCCAAATTCACCAAACCCGCGCCCACATCCTCGACGTGAGCGGAACCCAATCATGAGCAAATCCTTGCTCTTCAACTTGTTGTCCAGCCGATTCACCGCCGTGGGGACAAGTTGTTGACCATCGTGAATAAGTGTGAAAAACTACTTACAACAAACCCGCCACGCCTCTGTGGTCGGTGCGAAAGCACCGGTCAGATGCGCACCAGGGCGGGTGCTTTTCATTTGAGGAGCCGGCGTGAAGTTTAACAAACCACCCCTCACCATTGCCCAGCAGTTGCAACGCTGGCAGGGGCGTGGTTTGACCGTGGCCGCCCCGGCGCGCGCGCTCCATTACCTCAAATTCATCGGCTATTACCGGCTGTCGGCCTACGCGCTGCCTTTCCAACAGCCGGGCACGCCCGTGGTCGCCGGCCAGCCAGACAAGCCGTTCGTGCCCGGCACCTCGTTTGAGGACATCCTCAACCTCTACGTCTTCGACCGGGAACTACGCCTGCTGGTGATGGATGCGATGGAGCGCATCGAAGTCGCGGTGCGAACGAGCCTCGTGAACGAGTTGTGCCTGTTGCACGGGGCGCATTGGTTCATGGAGGCGCGACACTTCAATCCGCGCTTCAACCACGGGGTGCTGCTGGACAAAATCGAAAGGGAACTCGACATCCCGCGCGGTGCGAACCAGCCGCGCGGCCAGCACCACGAGACTTTCATCAATCACTACTATCAGGTCTATGGCGACCCCTATCTGCCGCCAGCTTGGATGGTCGCGGAGACGCTGCCGCTGGGTTCGTGGTCCATGGTGTTCGCGAACTTGCAGCAGTCGAGCGAGCGCCGGGCGGTGGCGACGCCCTTTGGCGTGGACGAGCAGGTGCTCCGCACTTGGTTGCACAGCCTGACGTATCTGCGAAATCTCTGCGCGCACCATGCGCGGCTTTGGAACCGGCAGTTCGTCATCAAGCCGATGATTGCCCGAAAACACACGCGGCTGCTGACGAACAACGGACGGTTCTACGCCTTCGCGGTGATTCTCCATGACTTCCTGAAAACCATTGCGCCGGGAACGATGTGGGCGCACCGGCTGGCGGACTTGTTGCGCACACACCCGCGAGTGCCGATGGCAGCGATGGGATTTCCGTCGAACTGGCAGGCGGAAGCGTTTTGGGGACTGACGCCGCCCGCGCCGCTTACTCCTCCCGCTTCATCCGGGCCGCTCCCTCCAGGAGCAAGCGCCTGAGATTGTGGCGGGGCGTTGAACGCGCATCTCGTCTCGTGCATTTAATTTGACGCTGCGGCAATTCGGCATAGGGTCGCACCATCTCTCAAGGAAACGCCCTGCGCGGGCTGGGAGGAAATGTTCCGCAATCACAGCACGAGGCATTTATTTATGGACCCAGCCAATTCGCCGGAAACACCCCAGCCGCAATCTTCGTCGCCGCAGAATCCACCCGCCATCAGCATTGGCAAGACCCAGGCCGCGAATCTTTGCGCCGTCGTGGTGGGGGTCTGTTTCTTTTTGCCATGGATTCAAAATATCTTCCTGAAGCTTTCCGGGTTTGAATTTCAAAAGCTCAGTGACGGTGGCAAGGTGCTGTGGTTGATGCCCATTTTCTGCGTCATCACGCTCTACGCCGGGTTCGTTGGCAAAAGCCAGAAAATCGCCGGGCAACTCGCCGGGGCCGCACCGTTCGCCATCCTCGCCTATGGCCTCGTCAATGAGGGCCAGAAATTGATTGATGTGCTCGCTCCCGGAGCGTGGCTGGGCTTGGTTTCGGGGGCCGCGCTCTTCCTGCTGGTTCGCCGTTGAGGCCCATCATGTTCAACTTTTTCCAGAAGAAGGCCGAGGTCTTGGAGCACTGGATTTCCTTCGCAGAAGGCTTTCAGTTCTCCCCGGCGGAGTTCTACACCGCCGTCGAGAAGGAGCTGGAAACCAGACAGGTGCCCGGTCTGGAAAAGTCTCGCATCGAGTTCGCCGAGGGCGGGCTGCTTTCCGACAAGCGCGTTTATTTGCGGATGTTGCGCGAGCGACTGGTGTTCGACGTGTGCGCTGCACCTTTCGGAACGCGATTCTTCTTCTCCTGCCGCATGGCGGAAATCCCCGCCGTGATTCAACTCTGGCAGCTCGCCGCCGTGCTCATCGGCCTGGGTGTTTTCGCCGCGCTCCTCTGGAAAATCTTCGGCGTCATCTACGGAACGATTCTCCTGGTTTTGGCCGTGCCTTGCGGTGTGTATCTGCTCCGCAACGCCGTGGCGATGGGATTGCAGGACCTCGATGCCGCGCTCATCAAGTCGCCCGTCCTTGGCGCAATCTACGAACGCTGGTTTCGCAAGGAAACCTACTACCGGGTGGACACGCGCCTCATGTATCTCGACACCGTGTCCAACGTGGTCAAGAAACTGGCCGAGGAAGTCACGGGCAGCAAGGGCGTGAAGTTGGTGCGCCAATACGAACACGCGCCCATCCTGGGCGAACTTTACAAGCCCGTCTTGCTGCGCGTCGAAATCGAACGCAAGACGTAGTGCGTCATGGCCTGGGTGGACGAACAATTTTCCGCGCAGTTCCGCAAATGGGAACAGCGCGGGCGAGGCTGGCGTGTCTGGCCGGAGCCGGTGATTCCCGAGCCGCCCTTCCAAGTCTTCCCCGGCCACTATCTGCCCGCTGCTCCCATCGCCGACGACGGGCGGCGACCGACCGCGCTCAGTTCTTTCGTGCAACGCCTCGCGCGCACGTTGAAGCCGGAGCCGCCGCCGTTGCCACCCGAACCCGTTCAGGAAGAGGAATCCGAGGCCGAGGCTTTGGCGCGCGGCGAATTGGTGGAGTTGCAGGCATCCTTGCCCCCCAAGCTCAATGCCTCGCCGGAGGCTTTTGCGCACTTCCTTGGCTCGCTCGCCTATCTGCGCGAGCCGGTCGGTTTTGAACTGCTCGGTTTGCCAGAGTCCATCATCACGCAGTTCGTCACGCATCCGGCGGACGCCGCTTCCGTGCAGCGCCAGTTGCAGGCGCACTTCCCCGACGCCGTGTTCATGCGGAAGGAAAAGGTGCTCGCCACGGCTTGGGATGCGCTCGCAGACACCGAGACGGCCATCGTCGAGTTTGGACTCGCACGCGAATTTGTCCTGCCGCTAGCCACCAACACGCCGGACCTGCTCATCGGGCTGACCGCCGCGCTCGCCAGTTTGCAGCCGGGCGAACTCGGACTTTTCCAAGTCCTCTTTCAACCTGTCAGCCATGCGTGGGCTGACAGCTTGTTGCGCGCGGTTTCGGACGTGGAGGGCAAACCCGCCTTTGTGAACGCGCCGGAGCTACTGGCCCAGGGAAAGCGCAAGGTGTCGCAGCCGCTCTTTGCCGCCGTGGTTCGCATCGCCATCCGCAGTGACGAGCGCCCGTGGGAAATCGCCCGCGAACTCGCTTCCGCCCTGAGTGGTCTGGCCGACTTGCAGGGCAACGAACTCATTCCCCTTCGGAACGACGACTATCCGTTCGACGACCACGTTGATGACGTTCGCAGCCGACAGTCGCGCCGCAGCGGGATGGTGCTCAATCGCGACGAATTGCTTGGCTTCGTTCATCTGCCCACGACGGCGGTGCGTTCCGCAAAACTACGCCGCGAACTCACGAAGACCCGGCCCGTTCCGAAAGCGGCACTGGCCGGAAGCGGATTGTTGCTGGGAATCAATGAGCACGCCGGACAGACGACCGAGGTGCGCCTGACCACCGAGCAGCGCGTGCGGCACTCGCACATCATCGGCGCGAGCGGCACCGGCAAGAGCACGCTGCTCTTCAACCTCATCCGGCAGGACATCGAAAACGGCGAGGGTGTCGCCGTGCTCGACCCGCATGGCGACCTCGTTGACCGCATTCTTGGAATCATCCCGGCGCACCGCATCGGCGACGTGGTGTTGGTGGACCCGTCCGACGAACAGTATTCCGTCGGGTTCAACATCCTCTCGGCACACTCCGACCTCGAAAAGAATTTACTGTCGTCCGACCTCGTTTCTGTTTTCCAACGCCTCTCGACTTCATGGGGCGACCAGATGGGCAGCGTCCTCAGCAATGCCATCCTCGCGTTCCTTGAAAGTGAACACGGAGGCACGCTCGCCGACTTGCGCCGCTTCCTGATTGAACCGGGCTTTCGTGCCAAGTTCCTTCTCACGGTGAGCGACCCGGACATCGTGTATTACTGGCAAAAGGGATTCCCGCAGTTGTCGGGCAACAAGTCCATCGGCCCCGTGCTCACGCGCTTGGATACGTTCCTGTCGCCAAAACCGATTCGCTACATGGTGTCGCAGCGCGAGAACCGGCTCGACTTCGCCAACATCCTCGACACCGGCAAAATCTTTCTCGCCAAGTTGCCGCAGGGGCAAATGGGCAAGGAGAACGCCTTCCTGCTTGGTTCGTTGCTCGTCGCAAAGTTCCAGCAACTCGCCATGAGCCGGCAGGCGCAGCGGGCCGAGTCGCGCCGCCCGTTCTGGCTATACGTGGACGAGTTCCAGAACTTCATCACGCCGAGCATGACGGAGATTTTGAGCGGGGCGCGCAAGTATCGGCTGGGATTGATTCTCGCGCATCAAGAGTTGCGTCAGTTGGAGCGCGACCGCGAAGTGGCGAGCGCGGTCCTTTCCAATCCCTACACGCGGGTCGTGTTCCGGGTCGGCGACGCGGACGCGAAGACGTTGGAAAGCGGCTTCGCGAACTTTGAAGCACGCGACTTGCAGAATCTCGGCACGGGCGAGGCCCTGTGTCGCTTGGAGCGGAGCGATGGGGATTTCAATTTGCGGGTGCCATTGCCGGAGGAACCGGACGCGGACGCAGCGGAGGCTGTTCGGCAGGCAGTCATCACGGCTTCGAGAGAAAAGTATGCGACGCCCCGTGCAGACATTGAGGCCGCGTTGCGGGCCAAGTT
>JBEBFV010000480.1:0-4812 GCA_040081795.1 Limisphaerales bacterium
AAAATCTGCGGCTGGTGTGGCGTTGTCGTGGTATCCACGCCGGCAAAGAGCGGCACCACCACGCCGATGCCTTGCATCGTCATCGGCAGGTTGTCGCGCAGCAGGCGGGCGAGCGCGCGGACCTTGGCCGGGAGGCTCAAGGACTGGAGCTGGCTGCGCCGGTAATACTCGAAGGACGTTTGCAGCACGCGCGCCATCTCGAAGGCCGTCGCCGGCACGCCCGCGATGGCCAGCAGCGAGTGCGCGTCCAGCTCGATGACCTTGTCCACGCGGTCGGTGACGATGACGTTGCCCGCCGTCGCGCGACGGTCGCCCGCCATCAGCACGCCATCTGCGAAGTGGAAGGCGAAGACGGTGGTGGCCTGCGTCTCGACTGGCGCGGCGTGAGTGGCGTCCACCCGCAGCGGCGACAGATTGTGCGAGGCGAGCAGCGAGACGAAGTCGCCGGAGATGGTTTGGTGTGGCTGGGTGAGCGCAGTCATTTGAGGGTCAAAAAATGCAGGATGAGCAAAGCCGCCGCCGATGAGACCCAGCTCGCAAAGAAGCAGGCGAGAAACTTTAGGCCGAGGTGAACTTTGGCCGTCCAAGACGACCGCTGCAAAAGGTAGAACGAGCCGACGGCGACCAGAAACACAATGCCCACGAGCACGGCAGTCAGCCGGTTCCAAGGCAGCCACTGAAGCCAGAAGACGACGAAGACTAAGCCGAGGGCGGCACCTCCCTTGAACGCGCTGGTCGGCGAATTGCTCATTGCCCCGTGCGCTGCCGATACCGCTTGGCCTGGTCGGGGTCCACCTTCTTCATGCGCTTGAGGAGTTCCTCGACGTTCGGCTTGTCCACCTTGGGCGCGCTGGGGCCGTCGCCCCCGCCGCCGCTGGGGCTGGGTGTCACCGGGCGGGTCTTTTGGGCTTGGTCGGGCATAGTGTTACTGGCGGACTGTGGCACGGAAGAGTTGCTCACGCAATTCCGCTGGCGAGTCGGACTCCGCGATGGCTTGAGCAACGAGCGCAATGCGCTCCGGCACGAACATCTCCAGCAGCGACACCTTCAGTTCGCCATCACCGCACGCAAGCGTGACGTGGTCCCACTGCGCGGAGAGCACGGCGGCGGTGAACTTCTGGATGAGCTTGCCCCGAATGAGCGCGCGCGTGGTCTCCGGCGGCTCGAACATCGCGCGCTGAATCTCAGCTTCCGCTGGCACGCCGCGCATCGCGCCAGACTGCTCCAGGCCGTAGTAAAGCCCCGCGTCGAAGTCCACGCGGTGATATTCGAGGTCGAGGCTTTGCAGCCAAGGGTCGCCGTCCGCGATGCTCTGGGCGGCCTGGAACTCGCGGAGGAGCGCGAGCTTGGCGACCCAGTCGAGGCGGTCGCGGCAGCGCAACGGGTCGGCTTCGAGGTCGTTCAGCACGGCTTCCCAATCGGCGACGAGCGCAGCCCGCTCCGGCACGGACAAGTCACACAGCTCCTTCACGGCGGCGAGATACTCACGCTGCACGGCGAGCGCGGTGGAAGGTCGGCGATTCGCCAGCTTCACCTCCCAGCGATGCCGTTGGTCACGCGAAATGGACGGTAGGGCGGCGAGCGGGTCGGCGAGCTGTGGGAAGGCGCGCTGCGAGTCGCGGAGGATGGCTTCGAGCACGAGGGCGGTGGTGCCCACCTTCAGCCGGGTGGTGAAGGGCGAGAGGTTTGCGTCGCCGATGATGACGTGGAAGCGCCGCCACTGGCGCGGGTCGGCGTGCGGTTCGTCGCGGGTGTTGATGAGCGGGCGCTTCTGCATTGTGTCCACGCTCTGCAACTCGCTGAAGAAGTCGCTGCGCTGGGCGATTTGGAAGTGCGGCGAGATGAACCGGTCCTCCGCCTCGATGGCGAACTTCCCTGCGCCAGCGAAGATTTGCCGCGTGACGAGGAAGGCCTGCGCGCCCGCCGCCAGCCGGTCCCACGGCAACGCGCGGGGCAGCAGGTAATTCTCGTGGCAGCCGTAGCTGTGGCCGCGGAAGTCCGTGTTGTTCTTGTAGAGCCGCACGGTCGCACCGCGCGCCTTGGAGAGACGCTGCGCGCAGGCCATCACCACGCGTTCGCCCGCGCGGTCGTGCGCGACCAGCTCGGCGAGCGTGGAGCACTCGGGCGTGCAGTATTCGGGGTGGGCGTGGTCGTTGTAGAAGCGCGCGCCGTTGCCGAGCGCGAGGTCGCTCTTGATCTCGGCGAAGGTCAGTTCGCGGTGCGTGTCC
Source organism: Limisphaerales bacterium (assembly GCA_040081795.1). Classification (GTDB taxonomy): domain Bacteria; phylum Verrucomicrobiota; class Verrucomicrobiia; order Limisphaerales; family SXTU01; genus SXTU01. Next base: position 2,229 of record JBEBFV010000480.1, read on the forward strand.
TGCTCGAAGTAGTCCGCCTCGTCGAAGTCCTGCCGCAGCTCCGGCACGTCCCAGCCGCGGTCGTCGTGGTGCGGGTTCTCGGCCTCGTAATCCCAGCGCATCCGCACGCCCGGCTCCATCGCGCTGCGCACCAGCGCGATGGACTCCGCCACCACGTCCAAGTCCTCCACACCATCCCGCGCGATGCCGTATTCGGTTTCGATGCCGAAGAGGATGGGAGGTTCTTTAGCCACAGATGGAACACAGATGAAACACGGAGGGGAAATCCTGTGCGCTCAATCAATGTGAAGTTGGATGAACGCCCCTGGCACAACGGCAGAAATGGCCGCCTGAATCTCAGCAGCCGCTGCGGTGATGCGGCGCAGGTCGTTGGTGGAAAGTTCGAGGATGGCAATGCGGCGTCCGGCGAGGTTTTGCTGGTAGCGGATGTTTTGGTCGGACGTGATGAACAGGTCGAACTCACTCTCAGCCCGTTGGAGCAAGTCGCCGTTCTTGATGCCGCCCCAGCCGCGCTTCTGGGCGGTGGTGCATTCGTGGCCGGTGAGCAGCTTGTGCATCGGCCACGGCACGCACTCGTCCAGCAGGATTCTCATGCCGTGAGCAACGCGGACTCGGAGCGCTCCAACAGCCGACAGGCCATCTCACGCGTCACGGAGGGGAAGCACTCCAGAAACTCGTCGAGCGTGTAGTTGTTCTCCAGATACTCGAACAGCGTGTTGACCGGCACGCGCGTGCCCTTGAACACGGGGGTGCCGCCGAGAATGTCCGGGTCCACGGTGATGAGGTCAGGCGCGTTCATGGGGTGAAAGTGCGGGGGCGGTTGGGTGTTGTCAATTGGATGGACTGTGCGTCGTCGCTGATGTCTTCAAATGGACCTGTCACCGAAAATTGCGTCGAACCGCCCCCCGTTGAAGGCTTGCATGACGAAGAACCATTGCGCCTCGTAGAAACAGAATAGCCAGAGCGTCATTGAGTAATCAGGCAAATATCCAAACGCGTATTCAAACACTCCTTCGCCTCTTGATCCCCACTTCAAGCTGCCAGCAATCGGTTGAAGTGTTGCACGAGTCTGATGATCGTCGAAACTGACATTCGTGACATAAATGTCCGAGTGCAGTCTGCCATGGAGGTGGGGAAGCAAGTGAGACTGCATCCCCAAGGCAAGCCTTCCAAGGAAGCGCTCAGCCTTGACGGCTGGGTAGCTGAGTTTCCATTTGAGAGCACGAATATTGCCCACTTGCACTTCAACGGGTGACAAAGTGTTGGCAATGGTCCAGAAGGCGGGGCGAACCGTCGAGTTTGGTGACAAAACCTTTTCGGTCACGATGCGGTTGCCGGCAGAACTGCGTTGCTCGCTTGAAGCCACAAAATTTCGAAACTCTGCATCCAAGTGTTCAAAACTCTTGTTGCACGGGCCGCACGCCGGGACGGTGATCAGGTTGCTAGGACAAGGTGCAGGAAAGAATCCCTTTGGAGGAATGTGGTCAGCCGTGTCCGCAGGTGCGCCGCATAGGTAGCAACTCGTTGGTCGTTTCGATCCCATTCGGTTCGGAGATTACACCACTCCGCTACGTTCCCCCTTCCTCGTCCGCACCGGCCCGAGCTTCACCACATTCTCCGGGTCGAAGTCGGTTAGCTTGAGCCAGTCTTCGGTGAGGTCGTTGGCGGGGAAGAGATCGTTCTCCTCGTGTTCGAGACGGAGGGCGGTGAGGAGGTCGGCACGGGTGAGTTGCGTGTCCGCCTGGGTCGCGATGGCGCGGCGGATGGCGAGGGACTTCGCGCGCTCGACCACGGCGGCGATGATCGCGCCGCTGGCGAGGTCGCCACGGCAGAGCAGTTCGCGGCGGCCGCTGCGGAAGTTCACTTCGGCGAACTCGTTGTCCGGCGTGCGGGCGAAGTGCGCGTCGGTCGCGGCGCGGGCGAGGTCGGCCTTCGGCTCGGCGAGCGGGAAGGAGTCGCGCAGGTAGATTTCGTAGATGGCCTGCGCGCCGGCCTGGTCGGGACGGCGGACGCGGATTTTGCGGTCAATGCGTCCGGGCCGCAGGATGGCCGGGTCAATCAGGTCCGCGCGGTTCGAGGCGAGGATGACGACGACGTTGGTGAGCGGCTCGATGCCGTCCATCTCGGTGCAGAACATCGGCACCAGCGTGCTGAGAATGCTGTTGAAGCGCCCGCCGCGCCGTGTGCCGAGGATGCTCTCGGCCTCGTCAATGAAGAGGAACGCCAGCGCGCCGTCCTTCGCACGCTCGCGGCACTGGGCGAAGAGGTCGCGCACCTGCCGCTCGCTCTCGCCGACCCACATGTTGAGAATCTCCGGGCCTTTGACGTGCAGGAAAAACTCCGGGTGGTCCACGCCGGTCTGCGTCTTGATTTGCTGGCGGAGGTTGTAGGCGGTGGCCTTGCCGAGCAGCGTTTTGCCACAGCCGGGCGGGCCGTGGAGGAGAAAACCCTTCGGCACCGAGTGCTCGAACTTCTTGAACAGGTCGCGATGGAGGAAGGGCAGCTCAATGGCGTCGCGAATGGCGCGCACGGCCTCCTCCTGTCCGCCGATGGCCGACCACGGCAGTTCGGTGACAGTCTCCAG
>JBEBFV010000081.1:0-17217 GCA_040081795.1 Limisphaerales bacterium
TCCTTGAGCTTGGCGTTCAACTCGGTGAGCGTCTTGTCTGCGGCGGCTTTCGCCTCGCCAGCGGCCTTCGCCTTCGCTGCGGCTTCGGTAGAAGTCTTCTCGGCTGCGGGCTTCCCGGCAGCGTCCGCCTTGGCAAGCGCATCGGCGGCGGTCTTCGCGGCGGCATCGGCGTCTGTGGCGGATTTGTCAGCAGCTTCCTTGGCTTCCATCGCCTTCTTCTGCGGGGCTTCGGCTTCCATCTTTGCCTTCTCGGCGGCGGTCTTGGCGGTGGTGGCCTCGGCGAGCTTCTTCACGTTCTCGGCGTGCGGCTTCTCCAGCTTCACGCGCTCTTCCTCGGCCTTCTTGGAGGCGTCGTCGGCCTTCTTCTGATCGTCCTCGGCCTTCTTCTGCGCGGCCTTCTGGTAAGTCACCTCGTTGTTCGCAAAGGTCAGGTCGCGGCCCACGGCGGCTACGCGGTCTGAGACATAGCGATCGCCGCGAATCTCGCCGAGCGCCTTGCCGTCCGCAGCGTTCCAGAGCTTCGCGGCGAAGTTCGTGAGGCCAAGACTGGCGAAGGTCTTGCCATCCGGGCTGACGGCGAGCGCGGCTGTGGGGGCATTGCCTGCAACAGTGCGGACGGCGCTGCCATTCTCGGAGTTCAGCACGCGCACGATGCCGTCGGGGCCGCTGGCGAGGAGTTGCGCGGGCGGGAGCGTGGCGAGGATGGAAACGGCGGCGGCGCTGGCGATGAGGGCACCCGGTTCAACCTTGCCACCGGCGGCTGCGGGGAGCTTCCACGTCAGAATGTTCTTGTCGCCGTGCGCGGTGGCGATGCGTTTGCCATCAGGCAGAATCGCTGCGGACACGACGTCATTCGTAGCGGTGACTTCCGCGAAGAGCGAGCCGTCGGCCACAGCCCACACGCGTGCCGTCTTGTCTCCGCCGGAGACGAGGTGCGCGGAGTTGGTGGAGAAGCTCAGGGACTTCACCGCGCTGGTGTGACCAGTCAGCGTCTTGCCGGGCGTAAAGGCGGGGAGGCTCCAGAGCTTGATGTCGTTGCCGCTCACCGAGGCGAGCCACTTGCCGTCAGGGCTGGTGGCGAGGAGGTCAGCCGCACCGGGGAGCGTCTGCTTCTGCGCCGCCGCCGGGCGCTGCCAGAGCTTCACCTCGCGATAGCTGCCGGACGCGAGCGTGTTTCCATCGGGGCTGAACGCGAGCGCGTAGGTCATGTCGCGGTGCGCGACGCCGGGGCGCGCGTAAGTCTTGTCCGCGAGCAACGCCGGGTCTGTGAGCCGACCGATGGGCGTGGCCATGGGGACGTGGAAGAGATGAATCTGGTTCGCGCGGCCGGCTGCGGCGAACTGGCCATCGTCGGTGAGCGCGACGGCATAAACGGGATTCAAGCCCGGCGGCAGCGGCTGCCACACGATGGGGCCGCCACCCTTCACCTCACCTGTCGCGCCTTGGTCAATCCACAGCTTGAGCAGCGCGAGTTCGTCAGGATTGAGATTCTTCGCGCCGGACTTGTTGCCGGCGGGCGGCATCGGCGGTTTGCCCATGTGGGCTGCGAGGCGGAAGAGCGAGCTGCTCTCGGCCTTCTTGGGCTGGACGATCTTGCCGGTGTCGCCGCCTTTGGCGATGGTCTGCGGCGTCTCGAGGTTCACGCCGTCCTCGCCCTTCTGCGAGTTGTGGCAGGAGAGACAGTTGCGCCGCAGAATCGGGAGAATTTCCTTCTCGAAATCCACCTTCGACGAGCGGCGGAGCTTGGCGATGGGCAGCGGCCCCTTCTTGGAATCCTCCTTCGGAGCCTCGGCGGAGAGTGCGAGAAAAGGAGCGGCGAAAAGGACGACGGTCAGGAGCGCCAACGTGCGGTGCGAGTGAAAATGATGCATATAAATCTGGTTGCAGAAGGCAGACGCGACGTGCGCGGGGAGTGTTCAGGAAGATTCGTGGAAGAGCGTTCGAGCCGCAGTGGGTGAGTCTCCTTCGTCAGGTTCGCTTCCTTCGTCGCAGGCTGGAACGGCGAGTAATCCACCGCCGAGATTGCCTCCAGTCGCCGAGTTGCGGCTCACAGCGGACGGATGCGCAGATTCCGATAGGCCACCTCTCCGCCCCAGAACTGCAGGCCAATCGGCCCGCGAGTCGTCTGGCCATACTTAGCGTTCCCCGCCATGTTTGCCGACCCCAGTTTCTTCATCGCCTGGAACTCCGCACTGCGGAGGTCGTAGCGGCAGACCAGTTGGTCATTCACGTAGTGCTCCACGCTGCCGCCGCGCGCCACGAGCCGTCCGGTGTTCCAGTCACCGACGGCCCGACCCGCAGCGACGATCGGCGGCACGATGCCAAACAGGCTGCCATTCTTGGCCACCGGTGGTGCTGACACTGCGTCATCGAGCAGTTGGAACTCGGGCGCGCTCAACGGCAGTTGTCCACCGTCGTCCATAGGGATGCGGAAGTAGATTCCGCCATTGCCCAGTGCGCCGACCTTCCAGTCGAAGAGCAGCTCGAAGTCGCCGAACTCCTCCTTGGTCACGATCAGCGCCTTGGCTGGCCCGGTGAATGTGCCGCGATCCACCTTGCAGTCGGCAGGCATCTCGGGGCTGGTGTAGCCGCGCCAGCCCGCGAACGTCTGGCCGTCGAAGAGCGGGCGAAACGTCGGTGCCGCGCTGGCAGCGGCCATCTGCCCTTTGCCAGTGACCTCCAGCACCTCGGCTCGATGAAACACGACCGCGCGTTTCCACGAGCCAACCCCGAGATGGCGGTCGTCACCCAGCTTCGTCACATCTTCCATGCTGAACCGGCTGAAGTCGCCCGACCACTTCACGTATTCCTCACCGTTGACCAGCCCGCGGAGGCCGGTGCGCCGGACCTCGACCTTGGACGTGTAGCGCTTGCCCGTCTCGATCACGAGCGGCTTGTTCACGGCCGCCTCGGGCTGCTCGGTGGCCTTCTTGCCATCCAACAGCTCGAAGCCGTAGAGCGGCGGGGTGCGACCGTGCGAGTTGAGCTTCCATGCAAAGGAACGGCCCTGAACGGAAATGTATTGGTTCACGTTCATGCCCGCCGCCTGCGGAGTGAACTCGATCTCGAAGTCGTATTCTTCCGGCGGCTGATAAGGGAATTGAAGCGCGCTGCCAGCGGCGGGAGTCTGCACGGAAAGTCCAGCGGAAGCGACGGTCCAATCGCCCTTCACTGCGTCACGCGGAAGGCTGACCAGCGGAATCAGGCTGATGGGCTTGGCCGCAAGCGTGAAGGGTTGCGTTGAAGCGGCCGCCGCCGGCGTGATCGCCGCAGATGAGCTGGCATTGGCAGGTGTCTTGGACGAGGCGCTACGCCGGTTGCTCGCCTTCTTGATGAACCAGCCGCACACCGCCAGCACCAGCACGGCGGCGAGGCCCACGCCAATCCACAAGCCCGTTCTTTTGCTGTCAGCCGGCTCGGGCACCGCTTCCTCCTGCGGCTGGTCCTCAATCTGAATCGTCCCTGCCACGGGCCCTTCAGGTTCTGGCGCCAACTCTGGCTCCGGCTCGGGATTCGCAAACTGTGGACGCAAAGGCTGTGTGGCCGGTTGCAGCCCCATCCACTCGGCCACCGCGCCCGCACTCGCCGGCCGTTGCGCTGGATCCTTGGCCAGACACGCGATGACCGCGTCGCTCACGGCGCGCGGGATTTCGTTCGTCAGCTCCAGTTCCGCCAGTCGCTCCGCCAGTGATTGCGGCTCGATATTCTGCACCTGGTTGATGATGTCGCCCCGGTAAAATGGCGGACGGCTGGAGAGCAGTTCGTAGAGGGTCGCGCCGAGGGAGTAGATGTCATCGGCCGGCTGGGGGCGCTGCCCGTTCATCTGGTGCGGGCTCATATACGTCACCGTCCCGCTGGTAGAATGCTTGAGTGAAACCCGGCTCATCGAATCGCTCACCACCGCCGCGATGCCGAAGTCCGCCAGCTTCAGCCGCCCCCGGCTGTCGAGCATCATGTTCGCCGGCTTGAGATCCCGGTGAATGACCCGCTCGCTGTGCGCGTAATCCAGTCCGTCACACAGTTGCTTCACCAGCGGCGCGAGGTAATCCCAAGCAAACAGCCGGCCCGGCTGTTGCAGTCGCAGGCGGCTCAAGTTGGGACCGTCCACAAACTCCATCGAGATGAAACACGGCTCCGTGTCCGCCTCGAAGATGTCATGGATGCGGATGATGTTCGGATGTGAGAGCCGGCGGCTCTTGAGCGTCTCACGCCGCATGTCATCCAAGGCCACGGGGTCGCCGCTGATCTGCGCGGGCAGCAGTTTGAGGGCAAGCGTCTCGCCCAACCGCTCATCCTTGGCCAGCCAGACAATGCCCATCCCGCCTTTGCCCAGAAACTGAATGAGTGTGTAACGCCCTCCGCCAACCTTCTGGCCGGGAACCAAGTCCGCCACCTGATGACCGAACTCAGACCCGGTTGAAGCGGAAGTTTGATTGTCCTCGGGTTCCACGGGGGAGGTCTTACCGGCTAGAAGAGTTGATGGCGAGAGCCATATTGGAGCACAAATGCTCGCAGTGCAGAAGCGGGTTTGACCCCCTTCGCCTCCGACCACCAGCGGGCTGCGTCATTTGCCCGGCTTGAAGTGCTTCACGAAGAAGTCGGCGATCTCCTGGGAAACATTCTTGCCTTCGTCCTGATGTCGGATGGCGCATTCAATGCCGAGCTTGTCCATCTGCTCCTTGAGGCGCAGGCCGAAGTTGATGTGGTGGATGCCCTGGCCGGGCCGGGCGTTCGCCGGGAGCGGGCCGCGCGGCTCGCTGTAGAAGGCATAGACGGGTGCGTCGTCGCGAGTGAGGTGCGTGATGGGCGCTGCGTCCACGTAGAGCTTGTGGGCACGCGGCGAGTCAAGCTCGTCGGCCTTCAAGCCATAGAAGCCCGTGAGCGCGGGATGGCGTGCGGCGGCTTCGCCCACCCATTCCGTGATGACGCGCGGATCGTAGGTGCTCTGCGCGCCAAGGACTGCCATGCAGGTCAGGCGCGTGGACTGGCGGAGCACGGGGTCCTCGCTCTTCGGGTCCGCGAGATCTTCATGGAAGCCAAGCCAGAGCGACGTGCCAGCGCCCGCACTGCCGCCTGTGGCACCGACGCGCCGGGGGTCGAGGTTCCACTCCTTTGCGTGGAGGCGGGCGTATTGGATGGCGCGGCCGCAGTCGAGGTAGTGCGCCGGGAAGCTCACGCCGGGCGAGAGCCGGTAGTTGATGGCCATGACGGAGATGCCGGACTTGAGCATGGAGTCAATCAACGCGGCCGAGACACCTTCCTTGCTGCCGGCGGCGAAGCCTCCGCCGTGGATGAAGACGACGAGCGGCGTTGGCGCGTCGGACTTGGCCTTCCACAGGTCGAGGACGTTGCGCTCGTGCGGGCCGTATTTGTGATTGGCGAGATCGGGGACAGGCTTCGCGGCGGCGGTTTTCTTCGCGTCGCGCGTGGCGGGCTTGGGATTGGTCTGGGCGAGGGCGTGCAGCGTCGTGAAGCTGAGGAATACGGCGAGCAGCGCGACGGGGCGGGGGAGGGGAGCTGGTTTCATGGAACTGGCGGGTTGGACGTGCGGGGAGCGATTGCGTTTCGCGCCAATGAAGCAGGATCAAATTGATCTCGTGACGGGCGAGGCCCGACAAGAAACAGAAGCCGGGCTTCGCGGTGATGCCACGAAGCCCGGCGCGAATTCATTTCGGTGCGGCTCAGGACAGCGGCAGGCTGCCGTAGGTGAGCGCCTTGATTTCCTTGCCGGAGCCGTCGGTCACCTTGCGCGTCTTCGGGTCGAAGTTGCACATGACGCCGAGCCGGTCAGACATCTCGGCCAGCGAGATGACGGTCTGCACCTTGAGCGCGAGGTCCACGCCCGCGTTGGGCTGCTTGTTGGCGCGGATGCTGTCGAACCAGTTCTTGTGGTGCGCCGACAACGTCTCGCCGGGGAACGCCGGGCTGGTGTAGGCGTCAATTTCCTCCGTAAAGGGCCGGCCCGGGGTTAGTTCGACCTTGTTGCCGGCCATCGTGAGCGTGGCCTTGTGGCCGCGGATCATCTCCTGCGTGCCGACCTCGTTCACCGTGCTGCTGGTGATGTGCATCACGTAGCCGCTCGGGAACTCGGCGATGAGCTGGATGATTTCCGGCACGTCGCGTTCGAGGGTGCCCGCCGGGTTCTTTGGGTTCTTGTCGGTCTGGAATTTCTTGCTGCCCACCGCAGCGACGCGCAGCGGGAACTCGGGGTTGCCCGTGGCGAGCATGTAGGGGTGCAGCTTGTGCGGGAAGAGGTCGCCCAGCAGGCCCGCGCAATAGGGATAATATTTGCGCCAGCGGAAGTAGTGGTCTGCGCTGAAAGGAATCTGCTTCTTCACCGGGCCCATCCACTGCTTCCAATCGGTGTCGGTGTCCGAACTCCAAGGCTGGATGGTGTAGTTCCACTCGCCCGTCGGGCTGTTACGCATGTAGGAGCCTTGCGACATGACGATGGGGCCGATCTTGCCGGACTTGATGAGCCGCGCGGCCTCGTGCCACTTCATGTCTGAGCAACCCTGCGAGCCGACCTGAAGAATCTTGCCGGTCTTCTTGACGGCGTCGTAAATCTCGAAGGCCTCGCCCAGGTAGCGGGTCATCGGCTTCTCGACATAGACGTGCTTGCCCGCGTTGAGGGCGTCCACGGAAACCTTCGTGTGCCAGTGGTCCACGGTCGCGCAGACGATGGCGTCAATGTCCTTTCGCTCAAGCAGCTTTCGATAATCGCCGTAGGTCTCCACCTTGGCCGCTTCGTTGCCCTTGAGGATGGCGTCCTTCGCGAAGTTCTGCCGGTGCTTGGAGACATCGCACACGGCGACGGACGCGGTGTTGTTGTCACCGTGCTTGGGCTTCATCTGGTTGACGTGCGCCATGCCCTGGCCGCCGACACCGATGTGGCCGATGGAGATCCGGCTGTTCGCGCCAAGGACGTTCGCGGACGGCGCTTGGTTTTGGCCGTAGACCGGCGTGATGCCGACAGCGGCGACCGCAGCCGTGGCGGCGGTGGCGGACTTGAGGAACTCACGACGCGACGCGCCGGAGACGGGGGAGTTGATTTCAGTGCTCATAAATGTGTGGTGCTGACGAGGCGTGAAGCTAACGAACGGAGTTGAAGGGTCAAGACGCGTTTTACCTCACGCGGATCAAACCAGTTCCTTCATCACATCATGCTGGTGATCCACCAGCGGATGTGGCCGGCCGGAGAGGTCCGTGAAGGTCGTGTCGTGCGGATCTAGGCCGAGGTGCTGGTAGAGCGATGCGAAGACCTCGCCGAAGTGGATGCCGCGCTCGGCAATCTCCCCGCCGAGCCGGTCGGTGGCACCGATGACCTGTCCGGTGCGGAAGCCGCCGCCCGCCAGCAACCCGCCGCCCACGCGCGGCCAGTGGTCGCGGCCTGCTTCCTTGTTGATGGTGGGCGTGCGACCGAACTCGCCCCACGCCACCACCGCCACGTCCTTGGCCATGCCCCGGTCGTGCAAGTCCTGCACCAGCGCGGCCATGCCTTGGTCGAAGTAGGGCAGGTGCGTGTTCTTGGCCTCGTTGAAGTTGTCCGAGTGAAAGTCCCAGCGGCCAAAGTTCAGCGTCACCACGCGCGCGCCGGCCTCGACGAGGCGGCGGGCCATGAGGAACTGCTCCAAGTTGCGCGGCGCACCGTCACCGTAGTTGCCGGCAAAGCCTTTGCCGTAAAGCTCGCGCGTCTTCGCACTTTCCTTCGAGAGGTCAAGCGCCTCGGCGAGCTTGCTGGAAGTCAGCATCCCGAGCGCGCGTTGCTGAAAGGCGTCGAGTCCATCGATCACACCGCTGTTGTCCACGTCGCGACGGAAGTGGTCGAAGGCGGCGAGGAGCGACTTGCGGTCGTTGAGGCGCGCGGGGGAAATCTCGTTGAGCGTCAGGTCGCTCATGCCTTCGCCCGCCGGACGGAACGCGGCCTGCGGCACGCCGAGGCAACCGGGCAGTCCGGGCGAGCCGTAGGGCGGATGCCCCGCCTTGGGCGCGAGGCCGACAAACGGCGGGACGGACTTGTCCACCGCGCCTTGAAACTTCGACACCACAGAACCGATGGCCGGCCAGCCGCCGGGCGGCTGGATGCGCTTGTGCCGGCCCGTATAGCAGATGAAGGAATCGTGGTCGCCGTCGGGCGAGCCATAGACGGAGCGCAGCGGCACCAGCTTGTCCATGATGCGCGCCAGGCGCGGCAGGTGCTCGCAAATCTCGATGCCGGGGACGTTGGTCTTGATGGGGCGGAACGGGCCGCGAACCTCCGCAGGCGCGTCCATCTTCAGGTCATACATGTCCTGATGCGGCGGCGCGCCGACCAGGTAAATCATGATGACCGCCTTGTGCGACTTGCCGATTCCCGCGAGTGCCTCCGCCTCCAGCAACTGCGGCAACGCCAGCCCGCCCATGCCCAGCGCACCGACGCGGAGGAAGTCACGGCGCGAAGTCCCGTCGCACAGCTTGCCGGAGGAGGAACCGAAGATGTTCAGCATAGGACTGAAAGCCTGACGGGAAGGCGCGAAGGCGTGTTCAGCGCGAAGTGCAAAAACTATCCGACCAGCTCCCGCATCGGCTCACATCCCGGCTCGACGAGATACTGAGGGCGACCAGTGAGGTCGGTGACAGTCGCGTGCGGGTCGAGACCGAGGTTCTGGTAGAGCGTCGCGAAGACATCGCCGAAGCGCACGGGGCGCTCGGTGCATTCGCCGCCTAGGCGGTCCGTCGCGCCGATGACCTGGCCGGTCTTCATGCCGCCACACGCGAGCAGCGCGCACGAGACGCGCGGCCAATGGTCTCGGCCCGCGTCCTTGTTGATCGTCGGCGTGCGACCAAACTCGCCCCAGACCACCACGCTCACGTCCTTGTCGAGGCCCCGGTCGTGCAAGTCCTGCACCAGCGCGGTCACGGCCTGATCCAGCATCGGGAAGTCCTGCTTCGCGATCTTGTGGTTCTGCCCGTGGTAATCCCAAAAGCCGAACGACACCGTCACGGCGCGCGCGCCCGCCTCGACGAGTCGGCGCGCGATGAGGAACTGCTCGTTGAGCCGCGGCGATGCGTCGCCACGGAGCGCGGGGTCGCCCTTGCCGTAAGCCGCGATCGTGCGCGGGTCTTCCTTCGTGTAATCCAGCGCGGCAGCCAGCTTGCTCGACGTGAGGACGCCGAAGGCCTGCTGTTGAAACGCATCCAACCCGTCCATCAAGCCGCTGCCGTCCACGTCACGGCGGAAATGATCGAAGCCGGCCAGCAAACTCTTCCGGTCAGCGAGACGCTCGACGGCCAGATCATTCAATACCAAGTCGGCCTTCCCCTCGCCCTCCGTCTGGAACGAGCGGTGCGACACGCCGAGGAAACCCGGCGTCGCCATGTTGTAAGGCCGGTGCTTCGTCTTGTTCTCCAGCCCGACGAACGGCGGGATGGCAGAGTCGGCGGGGCCTTGCAGCTTCGAGATCAGCGAGCCGAACATCGGCCAGCCGCCGGGGGGCTGATTGCGCGTGCCGCGTCCGGTGAAGCACTGGAAATTGTCATGCCCGCCCTCCGCGCCGACGATGGAGCGGATGGGCACGAGCTTGTCCATCATCGCGGCCATGCGCGGCAGATGCTCGGAGATGCGGATGCCGGGGACGCTCGTGGCGATCTCGCGGAACGGCCCGCGAATCTCGCTCGGCGCGTCGTTCTTGATGTCATACATGTCCTGATGCGGCGGCCCGCCCGGCAGGTAAATCATAATGACCGCCTTGTGCGACTTGCGAATGCCCGCCCGTGCCTCGGCCTCCAGCAACTGCGGCAAGGCCAGCCCGCCCAGGCCCAGCCCGCCGATCTTAAGGAAGCTGCGACGCGACACGCCATCACAGAAACGCGCGGCGGAATTGGAACGAATGGTCAGCATGTCAAATTACTTCCTTGAGCGGTTCCCAGCCGTCCACGAGGTATTGCGGCCGGCCGGAGAGGTCGGGGATGGTGACTTGGTTCGCGTCGAGGCCGACGCGGTTGTAGAGGGTGGCGAAGATTTCACCGAAGTGGACGGGGCGCTCGTTGGCTTCGCCGCCCATGCGGTCGGTGCTGCCGATGACTTGGCCGGTGCGCATCCCGCCGCCAGCGAGGACGGCGCAGGAGACTTGCGGCCAGTGGTCGCGGCCCGCGTTGTTGTTGATCTTCGGAGTGCGGCCAAATTCGCCCCAAAGGATGACGGTCACGTCCTTGTCGAGGCCGCGCTGGTAAAGGTCTTCGATGAGGGCGCTAAAACCTTGGTCGAGCAGCGGGCAGTCCTGACGGAGGGCGTCGTAGATGCGGCCGTGATGATCCCAGCGGCTGAAGGCGAGGGTCACGCAGCGCGCGCCGGCTTCGACAAGGCGGCGGGCCATGAGCATGTGCTCCATGAGCTTGGGGCCGCCGTCGTCGCGGTTCTTCGGGTCGCCCTTGCCGTAGCGGGCGCGGACCTTGGGGTCTTCCTTTTCGAGGTCGAGGGCTTCGAGGACTTTGCTGGAGGTGAGCATCCCGAAGGCTTGTTGCGTGAAGCTGTCGAGGCCGTCCATGAGGCCGCTGCCGTCCACGTCGCGGCGGAACTGGTCGAAGCTGGTGAGGAGGCGCTTGCGGTCGTCGAGGCGGTCGAGCGTGAGGCCGTCGAGGACCATGTCGTCCTTGCCGGCACCGGAGGGCTTGAAGGGCGCGTGGCCGACGCCGAGGAAGCCGGGCTTGCCGGCGTCCGCCCAGCGCATCTCGCCCATCTTCGGCGCGAGGCCAAAGAACGGCGGGACGGATTTGTCCACGGGGCCTTGGAGCTTGGAGAGGACGGAGCCGAGCGAGGGCCAGCCTCCGGGTGGCTGCGCCGCACCGCGCGCGAGGCGTCCGGTCTGGCATTGGAAGGCGTTGTGGTCATCCACCGCGCCCACGACGGAGCGGATGAGGACGAGCTTGTCCATGATGGCGGCGGTGCGCGGGAGCAGCTCGCCAATCTGGATGCCGGGGACGTTGGTGCTGATGGGCCGCAGCTCGCCGCGAATCTCGCGCGGCGCGTCCATCTTCAAATCGAACATGTCCTGGTGCGGCGGTCCGCCTGGCAGGAAGATGTTGATGATGGCCTTGTGCGATTTGCGGATGCCCGCCTGAGCCTCGACGCGGAGCAAGTCCGGCAGTGCCATCCCGCCGAAGCCCAGCGCGCCGATGCGCAGGAAGTCGCGGCGCGACTGGCCGTCGCAGAAGGCGCGGGTGGATTTGCCGGGCAGGGTCAACATGGCTGCAAATTAACTCAATCGTCGACGAAGGCGAGCGGAGATTGGTTCAAGGGAATTCCGGCTGCGCGGATGAACGAGCGAGAGCGAGCCAAAGAAGCCTTGTTCAGCAAGCGGATTCGCGCACACTGCCGCGCGGTCGCGATGAGAAAGCCGAAGAAAGAAATCGCATTCCCTCGGCGGACTTGGCAGATAAACCCCTCCACGCGCGTCGTGGAGTCGGCGAAGATGTTTCCCGGGCGCAAATGAAGCGGGTGGAAACGCAGTCACGCGATCCCGGCCAGTGAATTTGACATGAAGAAATCGGAAGCAAAGAAGACGACGAAGCCCAAGCTACGGCTGGGCCTGCCGAAGGGCAGCTTGCAGGACGCCACCATCGAGAAGATGGCCAAGGCGGGCTTCAACGTGCAGGTGAGCAGCCGCAGCTACGTGCCTTACGTGGACGACGAGGAACTGGAGATCCGGCTCATCCGCGCGCAGGAGATCAGCCGCTACGTGGAGCATGGCTACCTCGACGCAGGCATCACGGGACACGACTGGATCGTCGAGAACGGCTCGAAGGTGCAGGAGGTCGGCGAATTTATCTTCAGCAAGATCAGCCGTCAGCCGACGCGCTGGGTGCTCGCGGTCCCGGAGGAATCGCCGATCAAGTCGGTGAAGGATTTGCAGGGCAAGCGCATCGCCACGGAAGTCGTGAACCTCACGAACCGCTGGCTCAAGAAGAACGGCGTGAAGGCGGAGGTCGAGTTCTCCTGGGGCGCGACAGAGGTGAAGGCGCACGAACTCGTGGACGCCATCGTCGAGGTCACGGAGACCGGTTCCTCGCTGCGGGCGAACAAGCTGCGCATCGTCGAGACGCTACTCACCTCCACTCCGCGGTTGATCGCGAACCACGATTCGTGGAAGGACACTTGGAAGCGCAAGAAGATCGAGACGCTTTCCCTGCTGCTGCGCGGCGCGCTCGAGGCGGAGTCGAAGGTCGGCCTGAAGATGAATGTTCCTCGCGCCGGCCTGAGCAAGCTGCTCGCCGAATTGCCCGCGCTTCGCAACCCGACCATCTCGCAGCTCAGTCATCCCGAGTGGGTCGCCGTGGAGACGATCATTGACGAGAAGATCGTCCGCGAGATCATCCCGCAGCTCAAGGCGGCGGGCGCAGAAGGAATCATTGAGTATCCTTTGAACAAAGTTGTATATTGACCGCGTTTCGCCGAAGGGCGGTTGCAATTCAACCGTCCAAGGCGCCGCAACGAGCAAACTAACGAATATGGGTTCACTGAAAAAACGCCGCAAAGCGAAGATCAACAAACATAAACGCCGGAAAAAGCTGCGCCTCAACCGCCACAAGAAGCGCACCTGGCAGAAGTAAGCGCCCCGCGCTTGCGTTACGCTTCAGACGGCACAGCCCTGCCACGCGGGGCTGTGCCGTCGTTCTTGTCCGCGCCGCCATTTATCATGCGACCGATCGTCCTCCACTCCTTCGTCGCGCTCGCCGCCTTGGGCACTCTGTTCGGTTGCGCCACCGCGAAGAAGGCCCAGGCTCCGGCTCCGCAGAAAACTCCCGCAGCCGCAGTTGTCAACCCGCCGCTCTCCAAGGAGGACATGGAGAAGCGTGTCGAGGCGCTGGCGCGTTTTGCTGCGGGCGTCAGCGGCGAGTTGCGCGAGCAACCCGATGAGGCGCTCGACCAGTTCTACAAGTCCGTCCTTGCCGACCCGACGAACGAGCCGCTGGTCATTGACGTGGCACGCCGGCTCATCCGCAAGAAGGAATCCGAGAAGGCCATCGAGATTCTCACCAAGTGCGCCGAGAGACCTGCTGCCACCGGCTTTGTGGACGCGCTGCTGGGCATCGCTTACCAGCAGGCGGGCAAGCCAGAGCTGGCCATTGCCGCGAGCCGCAAGACCATTGCCAAGCTGCCCAAGGCGATCCTTGGTTTCCAAAACCTCGCCACCATCTACCTCCAGACGAGCCGGCCGAAGGAAGCCCTCGCCGCCCTCGACGAAGCGGCTGCGCTCGGTGTGACCGAGATCAACTTCCTCCTCGACCTCGGTGAGGCATATCGCAACTACGTCACCGTCCAGCCGCGCGAGTTCGAGACCGTCAAGCCCAAGGTCATGGCCGCGCTAGAAGCCGCCGCGAAGCTCGACCCAAAGGCCCAGAACCTCATCTTCCGCCTCGCCGAGCTGTTCAGCTTCACAGGCGAATACAAGCGCGCCGCCGAGCTTTATGTGAAGCTGCTCGCGCGCTTCCCGAACCAGGCGATCCTCCGCAACCGCATCGTCGAGCTTTATCTTCGCGCCAACGACCTCAAGGCCGCGCAGGCGCAGCTCGACGCCCTCGTGCGCGACCAGCCCACGAATCCGCTCGCGCATTACTTCCTCGGGGCAATCGCCGCCGAACAGCGAAACTGGGAGAAGGCCATCGAGTATTACTCCAAGACCATCCAGCTCAACGAAGGCGCGCCCCAGGATTTCGAGCCGGTCTATTACGACCTCGCCGGAGTCCATATCACCAACGACGACCCCGAGGAGGCGCTCAAGGTGCTGGAGAAGGCCCGCAAGAAATTCAAGAACACCTTCCTCCTCGAATTCTACTCCGCGCTCGCGCACAGCCGTGCGAAGGACTACGCCGCAAGCATCAAGCACTTCACCTCAGCCGAGTTGCTCGCCAAGCGCGATGAGCCCGAGCGCCTCACTGCGCTCTTCTTCTTCCAGGCCGGCTCCGCCTACGAGCGGCACAAGGATTTCAAGCAGGCCGAGAATTATTTCCGCCAGTCCCTCCGGCTCGCGCCCGACTTCGCCGAGGCGCTGAACTATCTCGGTTACATGTTTGCCGAGCGCGGCGAGCATCTCACCGAGGCGCGCGAGATGATCGCGAAGGCGCTCAAGCAGGAGCCGGAGAACGCCGCCTTCCTCGACAGCATGGCGTGGGTGCTCTTCAAGCTGAACCAGCCCAAGGAAGCCCTCGAACACCAGCTCAAGGCCCTCAAGTTCCAGAAGGAGCCAGACGCCACCCTGCACGATCATCTGGGTGACATCTACGCCACGCTCAAGCAGCCCGACAAGGCCCGCGAGCAATGGGAGAAGGCCCTCGCCATCGAGCCGAGCGACGCCATCCAGAAGAAGCTCAAGGCCGCGCCGCCAGCGCCCGGCAAGCCTTGACCAGCATGGAGCGGCGCTTCTCCAAGCACTACAGCGTGGCCGAGGCCCGCGAACTCCTGCCCCAGCTCCGCCTCTGGCTTCATCAGCTTCAGCGCCTCCGCCGCGACCTCGCCTCCTACGAGCAAAGCTCCGAGGCGCGCCTCAACGAGGGCGAGGACTTCGGCGGCGGCAAGGTCCACCAGTGGATTCGCAACCTCGCCGCCTTCAAGGAACTTCTCGCCGAGTTCGAGCTGCGGGAAATCCAGCTCAAGGACATTGACCGCGGCCTGCTCGACTTCCCGGCCTTGCGTGCTGGCCGGGAAATCTTCCTCTGCTGGGAGTTGTCTGAGACCGACATCACCTGCTGGCACGATCTCGAGACTGGCTTCGGCGGCCGCGAACAGCTTTGAGAGCCGAAGTTCTTGGTTCTCCATGCGAGCGCCAGCGGCAATTGCAGAAAGCAAAAAGGCGGTCCAGCCACCGATGGCCAGCCCGCCTGGGAGAAAAAATTGAGCCTACCTCTGCGCGCTCTTCGCAGACACGTCCAGGCACACCGCTTCCTTCGTGCTCCGCACAAACACGCGGCCATTGCTCACTGCGGGCGTGGACCAGCACTTGCCCACGACGGCCTTGGCGCGGCTGAGTTCCTTGTAGCCAGCGGTCGTGGCCTCCGCGAGCACCACTTCGCCTGTGTCCGTGAGGGCCAGGATTTGGCCGCCAGCGAGGATGACGTTGCCGGGGCCAAAGCCCGGTTGGGCCCATTTCACATCACCGGTAATCAACTCCACGCAACTGAGCGGAGCGGTGCCATATTTCTTGAAGCCAAAAATTCCGTAAAGGTGTCCGTCCTTTAGCACAGGCGTGCTCCAGTGGTTCATGACTGAGTCATTGGCCTTTTTGCGCCAGAGCTGCGTGCTGGAGAATGCGCTTCCCTCCTTGCCGATGCGATACGCGCCCGCCCCCATGCCGTAGCCGGCCGAGCAATAGACAATATCCCCCGCGACGATCGGCGTCATTGCCGTCGAGACAGCAAAATCGAACTGCTGCTTCCATAGCAGAGCACCAGACTTCGCGTCCACCGAGACGAGGCCGCTCTTGCAAAAGAAGATGACCTGCCGCTGGCCCAGAATCGTGGCCACCACCGGTGTCGAGTGCGTGATGTCCTCGGTCTGCGACTTCCACGCCACGGCTCCGGTGCGCTTGTTGAAGGCGAGCAGTGCCTGCCCCGCCCCGCCGCCGGCGGCATACACAAGGTCACCGTCAATCACAGGCGACGCGGCGTTGTCCCAAGACGGCAGCTTGCCGCCATGCTCCGCCATCAAATCCTTCGACCACACGACCTTGCCGCTCGCCGCCTCGATGCACACCAGCCGGAGCTGCGCGCCGAGCACATAGACGAATCCGCCGTCCACCGAAGGCGTGGAGCGAGGGCCGTCACCGCCTTGGTTGCCGGGCGCGCCAGCCTCGCCCGTGCCGCCATAATTGCCGCGCTTGATGTAGCGCATCGTGGCCACAGGCACCGCCCAGAGCTCCTTGCCGGTGTCGGCGTTCAGCGCCACGCAAACTTCCTGCGCGCTGCCGTCCAACTCGCGACCGACGATGGTGAACGCCTTGCCACCCGCGACTGAAAACGAGCTGAACCCGTCCACAACCGGCACCTTCCACAACGTCTTCGGCCCGCCCGCCGGCCACTTGGTGGCAATCTTCTCGGCGGTTGAGCCGTTGTGGTTAGGCCCGCGATACTGAGTCCAATCGGCGGCTTGGGCGAGGGAGGCTGCGGATGCCACAGCGACGAGTGTTGAGGCGAGTTTGAAGGTCATTTTTGTCATGGCGGGACGGACGTTACGTATGCGGATGAAATTCGCAACGATGAACTGGCGCGCGGCGTTTACGCCGCTTCAGCGCCCGGAATTCACAGGCGTAAACGCCGCGCGCCAGTCACTTCAGCGTCTTGCGCAGCCAGACGACGAGCTGGTCCTTGTAGTCTGGCAACAGCTTGTCCCAGCCGCCCATGCCGTGCGCGCCGTCGGGGATCGTGATGAGGTCACACGTGTTGCCGAATGCCTTCGTCTGCGCCTGGAACTTCACAGACTGCGTGTAGTCCACCTGCGCGTCCTTCGTGCCGTGCAACTGGAGGAACGGCGGCAATCCCTTGCGCAGGTAGGTCGTCGCGGACGCGGCGCGGAGCTGCTTCATCGCCACGTCATTCAGCTCGGTCAGCCCGAACAGCGCGGACAGCGACGGCCCGAGGGCATTTCGCGCCTTCGCGTGGAACTCCAAGTCATGCGGTGCATAGATCGGCACCACCGCCGCGACGCTGGTTTCCCCGAGTCCGCGCACGCCGACATACGAGACGAGATGCCCGCCCGCCGACTCGCCCACCAGCGCGATGCGTTTCGGGTCGGCCTTGTATTGTGCCGCGTTCGCCTTCACCCAGCGGATGGCGCGCTCCACGTCATCCGCGCAGGCGGGCCAGCGATGCGCCGGGGCGAGGCGATAGTTGATGGTGAACCAGGTGAAGCCCGCCTTGGTCAACGGCTCGAAGAGCGGCTTGATGTAAGTCTGCTTGTCCCCGCGCATCCACCCGCCGCCGTGGACAAGGATGACCGTGGGAAACGGCCCTGGCCCGTCAGGCACATTCGCGTCGAGCGTGAGACTCACATCGCCGACCTTGGCGAACTCGATGTCCGTCTTAAGTTCGGCGAAAGCCGTGGAGACGAGCAGCAGCAGCGTGATGAAGAAGCGCATATGGCGATGCTAAACGTGGCGTCGCTCACTTGTCCTGCTTCTTCTTGCCCTTCTTGGCCTTTGGCTCGGCGGGCGGGGTTTCGCCGGGCTTGTTGGGCTGGGGCATCGG
>JBEBFV010000481.1:0-4761 GCA_040081795.1 Limisphaerales bacterium
TTGCATCGAATTAAGCCACATACTCCACCGCTTGTGCAGGCCCCCGTCAATTTCTTTGAGTTTTAATCTTGCGACCGTACTCCCCAGGCGGCGCATTTACCGCGTTAGCTACGCCACGGACGGGGTTGATTCCATCCACAGCAAATGCGCACCGTTTACAGCCAAGACTACCGGGGTATCTAATCCCGTTTGCTCCCTTGGCTTTCGTGCCTCAGCGTCAGATAATGTCCAGAGATTCGCCTTCGCCACTGGTGTTCCTCTCGATATCTACGCATTTCACTGCTACACCGAGAATTCCAATCTCCCCTCCATTCCTCAAGCCAGATAGTATCCAATGCAGTTTCAGAGTTGAGCTCCAAGATTTCACATCAGACTAATTTGGCCGCCTACGCACCCTTTACGCCCAGTAAATCCGAACAACGCTTGGGACCTCTGTATTACCGCGGCTGCTGGCACAGAGTTAGCCGTCCCTTCCTCTTCTGCTACTATCAACTTTCAGCTTATTGAGCTGAAAGTATTGCTCACAGATGACAGGGGTTTACGGGCCGAAGCCATTCATCCCCCACGCGGCGTCGCTCCTTCAGGGTTTCCCCCATTGAGAAAAATTCTCGACTGCTGCCACCCGTAGGTGTCTGGACCGTGTCTCAGTTCCAGTGTGGCTGGTCGTCCTCTCAGACCAGCTACCCGTCTTTGCCTTGGTGAGCCATTACCCCACCAACTAGCTGATAGGCCGCGGGCTAATCCTAAAGTGTCAGGCCTTACGGTCCCCAACTTTGGTGTCTGGAAGATGCCTTTCAGTCACCATATTTGGTATTAGCTCCGATTTCTCGGAGTTATCCCGATCTTCAGGGTAAATTACCCACGTGTTACGCACCCTTACGCCGCTGAACAATTCGAATATTGCTATCCGAAAGATTCCGCTCGACTTGCATGTCTTATCCACGCCGCCAGCGTTCGTTCTGAGCCAGAATCAAACTCTCCGTTAATAAACATTAATTGATTCTCGACGGGCTAATATCCCAACAATTGTCAATTACCGACCAAAACTCTTCGGGTTTCCACTGACCAGAACATCCCGAAGGGGCTCCCACTTGTCGCACAATTCAGTTTTCAAATAACTTACCGACTCGTTCGCTAAGTCCGTATCCGCCACGGTACTTTAGAAAAAAAACCGGCTGCAATCTTCGCAGAGAAAAATAGAAAGTCAAATTGAATCGCGCAGCTTTTCGGTGCGAAATCACCCGGGACTGTCAACAGTACCTTTGTCACACGCCATTCGAACAATCGTCCAAAAGAACGAGGACAGAATATCGCACTCCCAAAACTGTGCAACAACTTTTTAAAAGTTTTTCCCGCCTGCCAGTTCACGACATTACACAGAAGCCCTGAAGGCTCGACAAAAGCCGCACTAGGGCGCACTTTCCTCATATGCTGGAATCCAAACTTGCGAACCTTTACGCCACACTCCGAAGCTTTGGCTCGTCCTTAATTGCTTTTTCCGGAGGAGTTGATTCGGTCTTTCTTGCCTTTGTTGCAAACGAAACCTTGCCTGGTCGCTCTGTGGCCGTCATTGCTGATTCACCCAGCCTTCCGCGCCGTGAACTGGCCGAAGCTTTGGAGATTGGGGCCCGATTCAATTTTCCCACTCGGATTGTAAAGACCGGTGAATTTGGAAACTCAGATTACACATCTAACATGTTGAACCGTTGCTATTTCTGTAAACATGAGTTATTTGCAAATCTAATTCCATTAGCGAGACAATTGGGACTTTCAGTCATCGCCTACGGCGAAAACGCAAGTGACAGCAGCGACTTTCGCCCGGGGGCGATAGCGGCCAGTGAATTTCAAATTCGCGCTCCGCTCAAGGAAGTCGGCCTCACCAAATCTGAAATCCGAGCCTTATCCGCGCGTTTTGGATTGCCTACTACCGACAAGCCGGAGATGGCTTGCCTCAGCTCCCGCGTGCCGCACGGCGAGGTGGTCACGGAAAAGAAACTCCAGATGATCGAAACCGCCGAAAACCTACTGCGCGACCTAGGCTTTTTCGACGTGCGCGTGCGCCACCACGAGTCGACTAGCGCAATCTTCTCTCCAACGCAACAAGCGCCGTCACGCCTCAACAACCTTGCTGCTACACAACCGCGAATCGCTCTCGCGCGAATCGAAGTCGGCGTCCCCGAATTACCGCGCCTGCTCGAAGCAACTACCGCTGCGCACGTCGCCGAAGAACTCAGGCGCATCGGCTACGCGCATGTGACGCTCGACCTGCAAGGCTACCGACGTGGTGGTGCGAACGATCTCGTCCCGAAGCCGGTCGCGTGAGCGCATGCTGACCTCGCCCGCTCGCCTTCCACCACACTCGTCGCTATCATTTGCGCGTGCATCTGGCTCATCTGCGACTCCGAGAGTTCCGCAATTACGCGCGATTCGACGTGGATTTCAGTCCCGGATTTCACCTCCTCCTCGGCGATAATTCGCAGGGGAAGACCAACATCCTCGAAGCCATCTACCTGCTCGCCACTCTGCGTTCCTTTCGCGGTGTCGGCGACGCGCAAATGGTCCGGCACGCGGCAAAGGGCTATTTCGTGGGCGCGTCCGTCGTCAGCGCCACGAAACATGAAATCAGAATGTATTGGTCTGTCGCCGAGCGGAGAATCTCCGTCGATGACCAGCCCGTGCGCCGGCTTACCGACTATTTCGGCACGCTGCGCGCGGTAGTGTTTTGCACTGAAGATTTACAACTCGTGAAGGGCACCGCGCGCGCGCGCCGCCGCTTCCTTGACCTCCTGCTCGCGCAGACACAAGCGAGCTACTTGCCACTCCTCCAGCGCTACGCGCAAGCGCTGCGCTCGCGCAATTCACTTCTCAGGCAACGCGCTCCCGACCTCGCGCTCCTCGACAGCTTTTCGCACGAACTCGTCAGTGCCGGCAACCAGCTCATCACCGCGCGTCAAGAACTGCTTCCGCGCATCTCGCCACTGGCGCGCCTCGCCCACCGCCGCATTTCGCAAGGTGCTGAGGAGCTCCGCCTCCAATACCAGCCCAGCGTGAAAGCCGACTTCGCCGTGGAACTCGCACGTGCGCGCGACCGCGAGCGAACCTATCGCGCCACGCTCGTGGGCCCGCACCGCGACGACCTCGCCCTGCTCCTCAACGATCAGCCAGCGGCACAATTTGGCAGCGAAGGCCAGAAGCGCACGCTGGCCATCGCGCTCAAGATGGCTCAGGCCGAATACGTCACCGGCATCCTCGGCTCGCCGCCAATCCTGCTGATTGACGACGTGATGGGCGAACTCGACGCCAAACGCCGCGGCGGTTTGCTCCCTTTGCTGGAACGCGCGCATCATGCGCGTGGGCAGGTCTTCATGACCTGCACCGAGGAAAACTGGCCGCACGAACTGGCCCGCGACCTCCACCGGTGGCGAATCAAATCCGGTGCCATCGCCCCTATGCAGTCGGCCTGAAAGGACAGCTAAGGCAACGGAATGGCTCGGCATGCGCAGGGAAAAATCCCTTTTTGAATGAGAAGGCCGGTTCCCCAGCATCTGCCATCCCCGGCCGTTGCGCCGCGTCGGGTGAAGCAACCGGCGAAAGCAAGGGCCTCCTTGCCGACGCGGAGAATGCTTGCTGGCATGCGCGGACGGACGATGCATGCACTCGACGCCTCTCCACCGCTCGGCCCGCTCAGGCAGCGGATTCGCAGCCCTTCACCGCCGATTTCCTCAGTTTGGAAACGTCCAGCGGAAGCACTCCCTGGCGAATCGTCAGCCTATCCGGACCGAAGCAACTACTGCCCCCGGTGCCTCCGTTCCCCTCAGGCCGCGTGGATCAACAACGCCGTCGTGTTGTCGCGCCCGTCGTTCGCCAGCGCCGCGTCCACCAAGCGGTGCGCGGTGTCGGCCCCTGCGACGGCGGACTCCGGCGCGCGCAGCAGCTCGACGAGCTGGTGGTTGTAGAGGCCCTCCGTCAGCCCGTCCGTGCAGAGCAGGAAGATATCCCCCGGCTCGTAGGCCACCGCGCCCACCTGCGGGTCCACGAACTGGTTGCCGCCGCCCAGCGCCTTCTGGAGCACATTGCGGCGCGGGTGCGCGCGCGCCTCGCGCTCGTTGAGCTGCCCCTTGCGGAAGAGCCAGCCCACGTGCGTGTCGTCCTCGCTGAGTTGCCTGATGCCGCCCTCGCGCTTCGACAGATAGTAAATCCGGCTGTCGCCAACGTGCCCGAAATACATCCAGCCCGGTGTGAACCAGCACAGGCTCAACGTCGCCTCCATCCCTCGGCACTCGTCGTAGCTCTCGCCCAGATACACCAGCGCGCGATGCACCTGCGTGAACAGCTCCGTCAGCACGTCGCCAAATCCCGGCGCCATCCCCGCGGCGGACAGATGGAACGACCTCGGCAGCAGCTTCGTGATCTTCTCCACCGCAATGCGGCTGGCGTATTCTCCGGCCTTCGCCCCGCCCATGCCGTCGCTCACCGCGAACGCAAAATCCGTCTTGCCGGTCGAAGCCTCGCCGATCCTGCCAAGATGCTGAACCTCGCGCGCATCGAACTGAAGCCCGAGGAACGCGTCCTCGTTGTTCGGCCGCACCTTGCCGCGATCCGTCCGGCCCGACCATTGCAACCGTTCGACCTTCGTTGTCTCGCGTTGGGGCTGCTTCATCCTAATTCCGGAGTTCGGGTTTAACGCAAAGGCGCAAAGACGCAGAGCCGCAAAGTAAAACGACTTGGCTGGAGTCACTCACCCAGTCACCGCGCCGGTGA
>JBEBFV010000482.1:0-4751 GCA_040081795.1 Limisphaerales bacterium
CCGATGTCCTCCCAGTAGCCCTGATAGACGTGGCTGAAGACGCGGTGCGTGGCGATGGCGCCGGGGATGATGTGCTTGCCGAAGTCGGTGAAGTCGTTGTCGAGCAGCTTCACCATGACCGAGCGGTTGAAGACGTAGATGCCCATCGAGGCGAGGTAGAAGTCCTCGTTGCCCTCGATGTCCAGCGCGTCGTAGGACTCGCGCGGGATTTTGAGCGAGTCGAGGATGGCGGGGTCCTTGGGCTTCTCGACGAAGTTCGAGATGCGGCGGTCCTCGCCAATCTGAAGGATGCCGAGGGATTGCGCGCTGTCGCGGGTGACGGGGATGGTGGCAATGGTGAGGTCGGCCTTCGTCTCCGCGTGCTGCGCGATGATGCGGCGGAAATCCATCCGGTAGAGCTGGTCGCCGCTGAGAATGAGGCAGTATTCCCAGTCGTGGTTGAGCAGGTGGACGAGGTTTTTGCGCACGGCGTCGGCGGTGCCCTGATACCACGAGGTGCTGTGCATGGTCTGCTCGGCGGCGAGCAGTTCCACGAAGCCGCCGCTGAAGTGGTCGAACTTGTAGCTCTGGCTGATGTGGCGGTGGAGCGAGGCGGTGTTGAACTGCGTGAGCAGATACACGCGGCGGTAGCCGGAGTTGATGCAGTTCGAGATGGGGATGTCCACGATGCGGTATTTGCCCGCGAGCGGGACGGCCGGCTTGGAACGGTCCTGCGTGAGCGGCCAGAGCCGGGTGCCCTGCCCGCCGCCCATGACGACGGCGAGGACGTTGGGAACGTGAGGAGCCATGCGACGTGGTGCGGCCATAAATTAAATCCTGTCTTGCGGTTCGGTTGAGCGAACCTTTAACCTTTTTTCCAGCAAAAGCGCAAGCCACAACCCAAATTCTCCCCACTCACCAGCTATGTGCGGCATCATCGGCTACATCGGGAAACAACAGGCCACGCCCATCCTCATCGAGGGACTTCGTCGTCTCGAATACCGGGGCTACGACTCCGCCGGTGTCGCCGTCCTACAGAACCGCGAACTCGGCACGCGCAAGAAGAAGGGCAAGATTGACGAGGGCTTGGCAAAACTGGTGCAGGCCAATCCCATCTACGGACAAGTCGGCATGGGCCACACGCGCTGGGCCACGCACGGCCCGCCGACGGACGAAAATTCCCACCCACACCTCGACGAGTCGGGCAAGATTGCCGTCGTTCACAACGGCGTCATCGAGAACTTCGACTCGCTGAAGCAGCGTTTTCTCAAGGACGGGCACAATTTCAAGTCCGCGACGGACACGGAAGTTCTCGCCCACCTCATCGGCCACCACTACGAAGCGGTGATCGCCTCTGGCAAAGGCACCTGGAGCGGGGAAGGCACGCACCCGCTCGCCCAGGCCGTGATGAACGCGCTCCGCGAAGTCATCGGCACTTACGGCATCGGCGTCATCTGCACCGACCACCCCGGCGTCATGGTCGGCGCGCGGCGCGGCTCACCGCTGATAGTAGGCGTCGGCGACGGCGAGCATTTCCTCGCCAGCGACGCGAGCGCCATCGTCAGTCACACGCGCACGGTCATCTACCTGAAGGACTACGATGTCGTCACGTTGTTCCCCGACAAGTTCAAGATGGACTCGCTCGGCAACGAGGTCGCGTCCTTCCAGCTCTCGAAGATCGAGTTCGACGCCGAAGCCGCCGAGCGCGGCAAGTTCGCGCACTACATGCTCAAGGAAATCTTCGAGCAGCCCAAGACCGTGCAGAACGCCATCCGCGGCCGCCTCGATGCCGAGGACGGCACCGCGAAGTTCGGTGGCCTGAACATGAGCACCGCCGAACTGCGCGCCGTGGACCAGATCGTCATCACCGCCTGCGGCACGAGCTGGCATGCGGCCCTCGTGGGCGAGTATCTCATCGAGGAGTTCGCGCACATCCCCGTCGAGGTGGAATACGCCTCCGAGTTCCGCTACCGCAACGCGCCCATCGAGAAGAACACGCTCTGCCTCGTCATCACGCAGTCAGGCGAGACGGCAGACACGCTCGCTGGATTGCGCGAGTCCCGTCGGCGCGGCCACAAGGTCCTCTCCATCTGCAACGTCGTCGGCAGCACCATCGCGCGCGAGGCCGACGGCGGCATCTACCTCCACGCCGGCCCGGAGATTGGCGTCGCCTCCACGAAGGCGTTCGTCAGCCAGGTCAGCGTGTTGACCATGTTCGCCCTGATGATGGGTCGCATCCGCATGTTGTCCAACCGGCGCGGCAGCCAGATCATCAAGGGACTGGAAGCCATCCCCGACCAGATTCAGCGCATCCTCGACCAGGACGAGGAGATCAAGCGCATCGCCCTCAAGTATGCGCACGCGGAGGACTTCTTCTTCCTCGGCCGCCAATACAACTTCCCCGTCGCCCTCGAAGGCGCGCTCAAGCTCAAGGAAATTTCCTACATCCACGCGGAAGGCTACCCCGCCGCCGAGATGAAGCACGGCCCCATCGCGATGATTGATGAGAAGACGCCGACGGTCATCCTCGCGCCCACCGACGCGCTCTACGAGAAAACCTTCAGCAACCTCGAGGAGATCAAAGCCCGCAAAGGCCCGATCATCGCGCTCGCCACCGAGGGCAACGAACGCATCAAGGAAAAGGTCGAGGACGTCATCTACCTCCCGGCGACCTGGGAGCCACTGCACCCGCTGCTCGCGGTCATCCCGCTCCAACTCCTCAGCTACCACATCGCGGTCGCGCGCGGCTGCGATGTGGACAAGCCTCGCAACCTCGCCAAGAGCGTGACGGTGGAATAGCGCCAGCGCCTTCTCGAAGCCGTTGTATCCGCGGAATATAGTCGGCAACTGCTGAATACAGTTGGAAACTGAAACAACTTCGGGCGGCCCCACATCTGGAATAAAGTTGGGAACTAGGGTAACAAGCCACGCCGTTTGCAGAGGGGTGTTCGACGCAAATTTCATCGAACTCCTGTGGACGGTGTTGCGGAAAACATGCAAATCATCTCGTTTTTTTGGACCTTTTCTACTTTGGAAAAAATCGTCCGGTGCCTTGGTTCTGCAGCTTGAGGGGCTGGAAGCGCAGGCTGTTCAGCCCTGCTAGCGCTGTGCTATCCACAAATCAGTCGCCACAGGCAGCGCAGAGGAGCAACTACCCTACTTCAAGGAGCGTTTTGTGGGGCCGAATCATCCGTGCCGGATGGAGATGCAGAAATTCAGTGTGATGCTGCGAAAAATGGGCGTGCTTAAAACGATGCCCGTTCTGCCGTCGAAGATTGAACTACAGACCCTGATTGCTCGCGCGGGCCTCAATGAGAACCTCAATCTGAAACGACGCACTCAGGCGCCGCCCCGTCAGACTGATGGACGATGGCGAGCATCTGGCGCACGGCTGGCACCCATGAAGTAGCTGACCTGGTAGCTCGGCTGCGTTTGTTCGGACAAAGGCAGAAAATCCACCAGGATTACCCCGAGCGCATCCAGGCCTTTGGCCTTGTTGACGGAGCTCATGCTGATGCAGCCCCCTGGCGCTTGAGGAAATCAACCACGGGAATGCCATTCAGTTCGGAGAAGCCGCTCAGGGCGGATTTTTCGAGGCGGCCATGCAGCGAGAGCAGCAGTATTTCGTCGGGCCGACAAAGTCCGGCTTCGGTCCAGCGACGAATAATGGCCGCCACCGTCTTGGCGGTGTCTTCGCGAGGCAGGGAATGCTCTTCGACTTCTGGTCCCTCCGGTAGGCTGCCGCGCTGCTGAAGGCCGTCAACAAGATCGGCGACGGCAGGCGCGTGCAGGATTTTGAGGAAGGCGAGGATGGGACGGCTGTAGCGGACGCTCTTTTGGAGCCGGACTTTCACAGGATTGGCGCGCAGGGATCGGTGGATGGCTGTGGCATCGAAGCCCTCCGGGCTGCGAAACGCTGGGCGCTGGGCCGGGTCGTAGAACAGCCCGACTCGGGAAGCAGCGCCGTCCTTCAAAAGGTTCCAATAGACGCCCCACCAGCCCGGACCTGGCGTCCCTGACCGGCTTCGCTCCGGTGATCTCCTGCATGAGAGGCAGGCGTGTTGATTGGACTACACCACAGGGACAAGTGGAGCGGGTGAACGGAGTCGCACCGTCGTCTCGGCCTTGGCATGGCCGCATTCTGCTGTTGAACCACACCCGCAAAAACTCGTGGCTGATCGCTCAGTCGGGAAATGGCCCAGGACCTTGACGTGGGCGTTCGTAAAACATAGTATTACATCATGGTTAAGACGATCAGCAAAGTGGGCAACTCACAGGGCATCATCTTCGATGCGGCGTTGATGGAGCTGGCGCACCTCAAGGCGGGTGACGATGTGAATGTGGAGGTGCATGCGGGCGGCACCATCACGCTCACCCCGCTACGCCCCCGTCCCTCGCGGGAGGAAATATCGAAGGTCATCAGCGCCACGATGAAGGATTACGCCCGCACGATGAAGAAGCTGGCGTGAAGCTCTCTCCCGACAAATGTTTTCACCTGACCGTGGACATCGTTCAGGAGATCCACGCATTGGCCATCGCCAAGTTTGGGGGATCAGAGGGCGTGCGTGAGCTAGCCCTGCTGGAGTCGGCGGTCGCGGCACCGCAGGCGGGCTTCGGCGGCAAGTCCCTGTATGCGGACCTGGCGGAAGTGGCGGCGGCGTATCTGTATTACCTGTGCCGGAATCATCCCTTCGTGGATGGCAACAAGCGCGCGGCCCTCGGCGCGTGCATCGTGTTCCTCCGGTTGAACGGGATCGAACCCAAGGCCGACG
>JBEBFV010000483.1:0-4723 GCA_040081795.1 Limisphaerales bacterium
CGTCGCGTGGAGGTCGTGGATGTTCACCCGGTTCTCGACGGCGCTCATGCCCATCTCGTCCGTGGTGCCGTAGGTCATGCCGCCGCGCACGCCGCCGCCGGCCATAAAGATGGTGTAGCCGCTGACGTGGTGGTCGCGGCCGTCGGTGCCCGCCGAGTGCGGGGTGCGGCCCATCTCGCCGGCCCAGAGGATGAGTGTCTCGTCGAGCAGGCCGCGCGCCTTCAGGTCGCGGATGAGCGCGGCGACGGGCTGGTCGGTGATGCGGGCGTTCTCCTCGTGGCGCTTGCGGAGCTCGCCGTGTTGGTCCCACGGGGCGTTGTTGTTGTGTGTGAGCGGGCAGGTGATTTCGATGAAGCGCACGCCCGCCTCGACCATCCGCCGCGCCCGCAGGCATTGCAGCGCGTAGAACTTGTCGAAGTCATTCGCGCGGTCCACGCCGTAGAGCCGGAGCGTCGCGGGGCTTTCGCCGGACACGTCGCAGAGCGAGGGCACGAGCGACTGCATCCGCGCGGCAGTCTCGTAGTTCTTGATGGCGGACTCGATGGCGTCGGAGCCGCCGCGGGACTGCGCGGTGGCCGAGTCCTGCTCGCGAAGGAAGTCCAGCTTCGCGCGCTGCAACGCGGCGGGGTCGGCGGGCGTGATGTTGTCCACAGGCCGGCCCTTCGCGCGGACGGGCGTGGCCTGATGCGTCGCCGGGAGGAACGAGCTGGCGAAGTTCTGCGAGCCGCCGTTGGGCACCCAGTCGTTGTTCAGCAGCATGTAGCTGGGGAGCTGTTCGTTCTCCGTGCCGAGTCCGTAGGAAACCCACGAGCCGAGGCTCGGTGCCGCGCCGATGCTGCGGCCTGTGTGGAGGAGCAGGCTCTGCGCGCCGTGCAACGGCGTCTCGCCCACCATCGAGCGCACCACGCAGAGTTCGTCGGCGACGCCCGCGATGTGTGGCAGCAGGTCGCTCACCCACAGGCCGGACTGCCCGCGCTGCTTGAACTCCCAGAGGTTCTTCAACCATTTGCGATTGGCGCTGACGCTTTGGGAAAGCTCGTCGGGCCGCCACTGCGCGGGCTGGCCGTGGCGCTTCGTGAGCTCCGGCTTCGGGTCGAATGTGTCCACGTGCGACACGCCGCCATCCATGAAGAGGAAGATGACGTGCTTGGCGCGCGGGGCGAAGTGGGCGTGGGCTCGACGAGCCTCGGCACCGGCGAGGCGATTGGCCAAACCGGCGAAGGCGAGCCAGCCGAAGCCGAGGCTGGACTGCTGGAGGAAACTGCGCCGCGTGGCGGCGGGAAGAATGCGGCCGGGGCAGAGTGGGTTGTGCGTTTCGGTTTCAGGTAAGCCGGTTGTGAACTTGGGGCCGTTCTCCCTCACCCCGACCCTCTCCCGCTGGGAGAGGGAGCCAGCTCGACCGCTCTTCGACCTCCCGGACGCTTCAGCTAATCCAGACGCGGACTGCGATTCTCCCTCTCCCAGCGGGAGAGGGCCGGGGTGAGGGAGAGCCGTCCATTGGTCGAGGGCGGCCGCGCCAACACAGTTTAGTTCAGTGGACATAGATGAACTCCTTCACGTTGAACAGCGCGTGGGCCACATCTTGCCAAACCGGCTGGCAGGCCATGAGCACACCGGGCGCGATGCCGTGAAATTCCGCCGAGCGGGCCGCAAGCTTCACCAACCGCACCAACTCCTCGTCGCGCGGCGGGCGACCGAGGGCGGTGGCGAACATCGCCTTGGCCCGAGCTTCGGGAGTAGCCGCGCCGTCCTTCAGCGCGCGGTCGCTCCAGTGCTTCGCCATCGCGAGGACGAACGGGTCGTTGAGGAGCGCGAGCGCCTGGTCCGGCACGTTGGTCACGTCGCGCTTGCCAGTGGTGAGCTTGGGGATGGGCTGGTTGAAGAGCGCGAGGAACTTGGGCGGCTCCATCAAGGTCATCTTCAGGTAGAGGCTGCGGCGGCCCTGGCCATCCAGCGGGCCGCTGAAGAGGCGCTTGGCCGCGTCCTGCGCGGTGCGATACGGGTCAATCGGCTCGCCGCCGAGCGCGGGGTCAAAGCGGCCCGAGACGGCGAGCATCGCGTCGCGGATGGACTCGGCGTCGAGGCGTTGCTGGGGGAAATGATGCCAGAGGCGGTTCTCCGCATCCTTGGTGAGCGCCGCCGTGCTCATTGTGCTGGCCTGCCGCCACGTCGCGGACATGACCATTAGCTTCACCAGTTTCTTGAGTGACCAGCCATCAGCCACGAAGCGCGCGGCGAGGTAGTCGAGCAACTCGGGATGAACGGGCTTCTCGCCGAGGTGGCCGAAGTCATCGGGCGTGCGCACGAGGCCCTCGCCGAACAGGTGCAGCCAGACGCGGTTCACGAAGACGCGCGCGGTGAGTGGGTTGGCGTCGCTCGCAATGCTGCGGGCGAGTTCGAGCCGCCCGCTGGAGTCGAGCACGTCGCGCGTGGCCGGGCCGCCGAGCAGCCGGATGTTGCCGCGTGGCACGGCGTCGGCGAACTCGGTGTAGGCACCACGCACGCTGAGACGTTCGTCGCGGGCCTCGTTCCAATCCTCCGCCGAGCCGATGGTGCGGTCGGGCTGGAGGCGCTTCTCGGTCGCGCGATAGGCGGCGACGAGCGGCGAGAGAGCGGTGTTGGTGGATTCGTTCGGCAGCCACTTGGCGGCGAGGGCTTCGTTGAGCAGGCGCACATCCTCGCTGTCGCAGCGGTCCCCGGCCCAGCGCGTGACGGCGGCGAGCAACGCGTCGGCGAAGCGGGCGGCGAGTTGTTCCTTCGACTCGGGAGCGGGTTCGCTGGAGAAGAGCGGGGCGAAGCGCGCAAGTTCATCCTGCGGCGGTTTGCCGGCGGCGTGCTGGTAAACGCGTGTGAGGCCGAACCACGAACGCTCGTCGGCCACGTCGCTTTCCTTGAGGCCGCCGTAGCCGGTGCGGGGCGGGAAGTAGTTGTTCAGCGACTTGGTGGCGAGCTCGAGATAGACGCGGCGGTGGCCGTTCGTGTCGTTGCCGCCGGCTAGCTTGTCAAAGTTCCCGGCGGTGAGCGTGAGCCATGCGGGCTGCGGTTGATTGAGGAAGGCGAGTCGCTCCGAGTGAAAGGCCTGGTCCACGATGAAGGCGCGCGCAGCGTGCCGGCCCGCAGCGTAGCCAGCGGAAAACGTGACGGTCGACCCCGGCGCAAAGAGCGGGCTGCGCACCGCGCCAGCGAGCCGCTGGGACCACGCGTGCGACCAGCGACCAGCGGGGAGGAGTTGCGCCAGCGCGGCCTCCCCCTCGTCAGCCACTACCGGCTCGCCGTCGCACACGAGGCCGTGCCTCATGCCGGAGCCGTCCCAGCGCCAGCCGCACTCGGTGCCCGCGCGGGTGAAGTCGGCGAGCAGGGTGAGGTTGGTCTGGTTCGCAGCGACGCGCTTCTCGCGCTCACGCTGAAACTCCTCGCGCAGCTTTGGCCAGGCGGAGGCGAGAGCAGTGGCGTTCGTTGAGCGAAGCAGAGTCTGACGCCAGAGCGACGCGAGCGAGTCGGGGAAGGCGGGAGAAGCTTTCTCGTCCGACGGGAGAGCAGCGAGCTTCGCCAGCAATGGCTCGCGCGAGTTGAGCCAGAGCTTCGCGAGTGCGGACCGCAACGGCTGCTTGTGGCGGCGCAACTCGGCGAGCACTTCGAGGTTGGGGTCCGTCGCGTCCGCGCAGCGCACGCCCCAGCGCGTGCTCATGAAGATGCCGGCGAGCGCGTAGTAGTCGCGTTGGGAAATGGCGTCCAGCTTGTGGTCGTGGCACTGCGCGCACGCGACGGTGGTGCCGAGGAAGCCCTTGCTGACAGTGTCAATGATGTTGGCCACCGCCTCCTGGGTGACGCCGTCGGCGAAGGCATTGTCGCCGTGCCGGCGCTCGCCCATGCGCATGGCCATCGGGCCGAGCAGTGTTTCGTTGAGGCCGCTGCGCGGGTCCACGCGCGCCGGCAGCAGGTCGCCGGCGAGTTGTTCGAGGAGGAGTTGGTTAAAAGGCACGTCGGCGTTGAAGGCGCGGACGAGGTAGTCGCGGTAGCGCCAGGCGTGCTTGGCCGGCGCATCCCATTCGTAGCCGTGCGTGTCGGTGTAGTGGACGACATCCATCCAGTGCCGCGCCCACCGCTCGCCGAGGTGAGGGCTGGCGAGGAGGGAGTCCACGAGGTGCTCGTAGGCAAGCTCGCTTTCACGCTTTCCCACTTTCTCACCTGCTCCGCGGCGAGCAGGTGAGAAAGTGGGAGAGTGAGAAAGTGAGCTGGCGCGGACGAAAGCTTCAACGTCCTCCGGGCGCGGCGGCAGGCCGGTGAGGGCGAAGCTCAGGCGGCGGGCGAGCGGGCGAGGGTCGGCCTCCGGCGCGGGTCGAAGTGACGCCTTCTCCAACCCGGCGAGGATGAAGCGGTCCGGCTCCGTGCGGCACCAAGTGACCTGCTTCACTGGCGGAAGGCCAGGCGGACGGACGGGCTGGAGGCTCCACCATTCCGCGCGTTTCCGAAAAACTTCCTCGGGCACTCCCTCCGCAGCGATGACCTGCCAGCTTGCCAGAAGCAAGGCGGCCAGCCCGCGGGGGATAAGTGCGGTGGCGTTCACGGGGTCGCAGCCAGGCGTTCAGGCAAGTATCTCGCGAATCAAATTCCCGCCGACATCGGTGAGCCGGTAGTCGCGGCCGTTGTGGCGGTAGGTGAGTTTCTCGTGGTCCATGCCGAGCAGGTGGAGAATGGTCGCGTGCAGGTCGTTGCCGTGGAC
>JBEBFV010000082.1:0-16898 GCA_040081795.1 Limisphaerales bacterium
GTTGTGGGGTGGGGGAACCGGCGGCTGGGGATGGCGGCCACCGGCGAGACCGAACAGCAGTGTTAGTCTCAAGGGCTTATAGCCCCGGATGGCGGGCTATTGCGTGGGGCACCAATCCCTTGGTAGGAGCGGCCGAGTTGTCATCGAATCGGAACAGCTATCAGCCCGCACCCCTTCAGGCTGAGTTGGCACTGCGGCCACAAGCCGTGGGCACCCATCCGGTTTCCCGATGATCGCATCAGGTCATTTGATTTCCCCGCTTCACCCGCCAGATGATACGCATACATACGAGTTGAACAACGACTCGCAACCGAAACGAAAGACACGAATATGAAAAAGCTCCTGATCCTCGCCCTCGCCCTCACCGCCAGCCTCGCCTCCGCGCAGAGTTACCGCCATGCCGTCCCAGCGCAGCGGGGCCACGAACACCGGGAACACCACTACTCGCACGGTCACCGCCCGGCTCCAATCCATGGCCGCCTGCCCAGCCGGCCCACGGGCTACTGGAGCACGCACTACGAAACGGTATTTGTGCCCGGCGCGTTCGTGGCCGCGCTGAACACCTGCGGGCAGACCCAGCTCACGTTTGTCCCGGCACATTATGAAACCGTCGGCCGCCAGGTGTGGGTTGCCCGCAGTTGGTGATGTGGGTCGCCGATGGACTGGCCGGGTAAAAAGGAGCCGCCCCTCGCGGGACGGCTCGTTTCGCGGTGCTCACGCCGTCACGCGACGGTCCATCCTACACGCCATCTGCTCACGCATGGCGGTCAGGTTCTCGCGCCACTGCGGCGTCCGCTGAATCATGCGCAGCACGTCGGCACCCATGAACGTCCGCACGAGTTCCGTGAGCTGGTTGCGCCAGTTCTGGACGGTGGTGCGTGAAACGCCCTTCTGTGTGGCGACCTCCTGTAGGCGGAGCTCGTCGGCCATGCAGTGCAGGACTGCCAAGGCCCGGTCATCCAAGCTGGCGACCAACGCCTGCCAGTCGAGGTTGCGTGCCGCCGTCTCGGAAGGATCTTCCGCGTCACTGGCGAGCACGTCGGCGAGTGTCATCGGCTCATCCAAGGATTGCTCCTCGGCCGGGATGGGCGCGGCCAACGAGGTGACGCGGCTGTTGCCGACAATCTGCGTGCGCGTGCCCATGACGTCGCTGGCACTCGCGCTGTGGCTGCGCCGGCCGCAGCGGATGTGGAGCATCGTGTAGTAGGCGATGTTGCCGGGCGTCACTTGTTTGCCGTTGGCACGGGCGCGGGCGAGCAGGCGGGCGGCCATCAAGGTCGCGTCTTGCAGGACTTCCTCGGCATCCTCGGCGCCAACGAAGGAAACCTTGTGTGGGATCATGGCCCGAAGGCGGGGGACAATTTCATCGATGAGGACAGTGTCGGCGTGGGAACTCATTGGGGATCTCCGGTGGACCAGCGTGGACCCGTGCGAAGCCGCTCCCGCCAGCGGCAGGAGATCACGGCCGTGGCGGGGGAAGGAGCAGCGAGGCTTACCTTCAGAGTTTTATAGCGCTGGAGAGGGGGGCTGTTGCAGGGCAGCGGCGAGGAACACCAACCGGGTTCACTCGTTCCCAAGGAACGGGTGATTGTCGTTCGATGGGCAGGCGAAGCCGACCCCAAGAATTGTTCCCGCCGGTTCTGGAGAACCTTCCTCGCGCCACTTTACCGCGCCACGAGTCACCTCAAACAACGACACCCACGGACACCCAGAAACGCCTGCGATACGGATGGATGTGTTAGGGGTTTTGTTAGGGGTTTTGCCTCAAAAACATTAGAAACAGGCTATTTGTTGGTGTTTTTGAAGTGGAGCGGGTGAAGGGAATCGAACCCTCGTCTCAGGCTTGGGAAGCCCACATTCTACCATTGAACCACACCCGCACCGGGTTGACGGTGCGTTGCTATCAAACCGCCCGCTCGGCAGCAATCACGGATTTTCTCCCGGGCTGTGCGGCCATGAGCGTTGTGCCAGCACCCACAGAGTCGGAGCCGCGCGGCTCTTGACCTGTCCGGCGCTCTGCCTATTCTCCCGCGCCATGGACATGAAACGTCTTTTCATCCTCGCGCCCTTGGTGACGGGGCTTCAGTTGACGGCAGCAACGCCTAAGCTGGTCAATGGCATTGTCGCCATCGTCAATTATACGGTCATCACCGAGAAGGAGGCGCAACAATTTATCGAGCCAGCCATCGTGGCGCTGGAGCGGCAGCCGGGCATCACCCGCCAGTCTTATGTCGAGCGTGCGATGGAGATCTACAAGGACGGCCTGACACAGCTCGTCGAGCGGCAGCTCACGCTGGATGACTTCAAGGCGGCCGGCTACAGCTTCCCGGAGAGCATCATCGAGGACTTCGTGCAGGACCGCATCCGCGAGCGTTACGGCGACCGCGTGAAGCTCATCAAGACGCTAGAGGCGCAGAACATGACTTACGATCAGTTCCGCACCGAAATCCGCGAGCAGTTCATCGTGGAGCAGATGAATCTCAAGAACGTGTCCTCGGCGGTCATCATCTCGCCGTTCAAGATCGAGACTTACTACAAGGATCACCCGGAGGAGTTCAAGCTGCCCGACCGCATCCGTTACCGGATGATCGAGCTTCTCAAGCGCGATGGTGGCGATCCTGAGGCGGTTCGCCGCCTCGCTCGGGAAATCCTGGCCAAGCTGGACGCGGGAGCGAAGTTTGCCGAGATGGCTTCAGTGTATTCGGAAGGGTCACAGCGCTCCGAGGGCGGAGACCAGGGGCTGACCAAGAGGAGCATTCTCCGCAAAGAATTCGCCGAGGTGATGGCCAGTCTCAAGCCCGGCCAGCGAAGCGGCGTGATTGAAGCCCCGGACGCGTGCTTCCTGCTGCAAGTGGAGGAAGTGAAGTCTGCGCAGCTCCGGCCACTGACCGAGGTGCGCGACGACATCGAGAAGACGCTTTTGAGCCAGGAGCGCGCCCGGCTCCAGAAAAAATACGTCGAGCGCCTGAAGAAGAAGGCGTTTGTGCGTTACTTCCCGACGGACTGAGGAAGAGGGCGTTCGTGCGCTGTTTTTTTGACCGGAGCGGGAAGGCTGGTCGGTTTACCGAAATGCTTTCTCCTGGCTCTTCCTCGTCCTGCCATCACACCAGCGGGAAGAGCTTCGCCAGCACCATCACCACGATCAGGCCGACCACGCCCATCAGGCTCAACATCGCCGTGAAGGTGCTGAGGCATTCCCGCTCCGTGAAGCCGCTCATTTTGCAGATCACCCAGAAACCGCTGTCGTTCATCCACGGCACCATCTTCGAGCCGCAGCCTATCGCCAGCGCCACCCAGACGGGATGGAAGCCCAGAAGCTCCGGCCTGGCCATGCTGCCCAGCATTCCGACGGCAGTGACCATCGCCACGGTGGCGGAGCCTTGTGCGACGCGCACCACCGCCGTGACCGCCCATGCCAGCGGGAGGATGCCGATGTTGTAGGCTGCCGACAACTCCTGCAGCCGGGTGCCGATGCCGGTTTGCTGGAGCACGCCGCCAAATGCGCCGCCCGCCGCGATGATGAGGATGATCAAGCCAGCCTCCTCCAGCGCGATGCCGACGCCCTTGTCCATGACTTCGCCGGCCTTCTGCTTGCCCTGCCACATCACGGTGCCCAGCGCGATGAGCGCTGCGATGCCCAAGGCGATGGTCGAGTCGCCCAGCACGCGGATCACGTCAATCACCACGGGGCACGACGCAAACCACTTCGCGTAGAGCTGCGCGCCGTCCTTCGCGTCCAGCGGCGTGGCCGCGCTGATCAGGATGACCGGCAGGATAATGGGCATCGCGGCCAGCCAGAAGGGCGGCAGTTGCTTCTCGTCGCGCGACAGCAGCGCTTCAATGTCCGCAAGCGAGGTCTTCGCGGTGTCACGCAGCGGGATGTCCAGACGGCTGTTGACCCAGCGGGCGTAGAGCCAGCCCGAGCTGGCGGTGATCGCGCCGACCACACAGCCACACAGAATCATCAGGCCCATGTCCACGCCAAGCTCCTTGGCCACGAAGAGCGGCCCCGGTGTCGGCGGCACGAGCGAGTGCGTCATGGTCGCGCCCGCGATGATGCACATGACGTAGAGCGTGTAGTCGCGCCCGGTGCGCATCCGCATGGCCTTGCCCAACGGGATCATCAGCAGGAAAACCGTCTCGAAGAAGACCGGGATGCCCAGCAGGAAGCCGCTGGCGATGAAGGCCAGCGGCGCGCGCTGCTCTCCCAGCACGCGCAACGTCGTGCGCACGATGCGGTCCGCACCTCCCGAGTCCAGCAGGCACTTGCCCACAATGGACGCGAACGCGATGAGCACGCCGATGCGGCCCGCCGTCGCGCCGAACTCACGGGTGACGCGCTCGATGACGGGTTGATCGGCGACCTTCTGCGCGGCTTCAGGGGAAAGCTTCTTGGAAATGCCGTGCTTGACCACGGCCTCCGCCGGCGTGAACGCGGCGACCACCAGCGCGCCAAGCACGAGGGCCAGAAACGCGTGCAGGCGCAGGGCGAGAATGCCGCCGAGCACCACGACCATGCCGATGAACAGAATCCAGAGCGGGTCCATAACTGAGTCAGAAAACCGGGTGACGCGCGGAGTGTTCCGATGGCGCGAGCGCGTGTCGAGGCGGGAGTGCGCGGCGAAGCGGGCCGGTATGTGTTGGTGACGGGCCGCAGGGCTGTTAGAAGTCGCGCATGGCTTTGACACTTTCGCCGGAAGAAACGCGCATCCTGGGCTGCCTCATCGAGAAGGAGCGCACCACGCCAGACCAGTATCCGCTCTCGCTCCACGGCGTGACCACGGCCTGCAACCAGTCCACGAACCGCGACCCGGTGGTCAGCTACACGGAGCCGATGGTGGCTCTGGGCCTGGATGATCTGCGCGGGAGGAAGCTCGTCACGCAGTCGTGGGGTGCTGGCTCGCGCGTGCAGAAATACCGGCACAACCTGCTCGATGTCTTCGAGCTGAACCCGCGCGAGGTGGCGCTCCTGTGCGTCCTGCTGTTGCGCGGGCCGCAGACCTTGGGCGAGCTGCGCATCCGCACGGAGCGGATGCACGCCTTCGCGTCCATCGCGGAGGTCGAGGAAACATTGCAGGGCCTCGCCTTGCTGTCAGAGCCGCTGGTGCGTTTGCTGCCACACCAGCCGGGGCAGAAGGAACAGCGTTACGCGCAACTGCTCTCCGGCGAGCCGGCACTGGAGCAACTGTCGTCTCCCGAATCCCGTCCGGCGGCCGCGCCCACGCCGACGCGGGTGGAAACGCTCGAGGCAGAAGTCGCCGCGCTCAAGGCGGAGGTCGCCACGCTGAAGGAAGAGTTCGCCCGCTTCCGTCAGCAACTCGGGTGATGCACTCGGGAACCGCTCCCAGTTCTCAGTTCTCAACCTCGCCGCTTCCAATCGCGCCATCTCCCACGTTGACACCATGCCGCGCCTTGTTAGGGTCGCGCCTCATTTTTCGCGGACTCACCCGAAAACGACACACTGAACCGACACATCCTGATTATGGCTAAAGCACTGAAATACGTTTACACGTGGGGCAACAAAAAGGCGGACGGCGACGGCTCCATGAAGGCCCTCCTCGGCGGCAAGGGCGCGAACCTCGCGGAGATGACGCGCATCGGCCTGCCGGTGCCTCCCGGCTTCACGATTTCCACCGAGGTCTGCACTTACTTCTACGCGAACAAGCGCTCTTACCCGAAGGAACTCCAGGCCCAGATGGAAGCCGGTGTTGCCAACATGGAGAAGATCATGGGCACCAAGTTCGGCGCGACCGCCGGCATGCCGTTGCTCGTCGCTGTGCGCTCCGGTGCGCGCGACTCGATGCCGGGCATGATGGACACGATTCTCAACCTCGGCTTGAACGACCAGTCCGTGCTCGCGCTCGTGAAGGCGACCGGCAATGAGCGTTTCGCTTGGGATTGCTACCGCCGCTTCATCCAGATGTATGGCGACGTGGTGATGGGCGTGCAGAAGCGCGAGG
Organism: Limisphaerales bacterium; assembly: GCA_040081795.1. GTDB lineage: Bacteria > Verrucomicrobiota > Verrucomicrobiia > Limisphaerales > SXTU01 > SXTU01. The sequence continues at coordinate 5,961 of JBEBFV010000082.1, forward strand.
GCGAGGACCACGACCCGTTCGAGCACACCATCCACACCTTCAAGCACGAGACCTATCATCGTGACATCATTGATTCCGACCTCACCGCTGCTGACCAGCAGGAGCTCGTGAAGCGCTTCAAGGCGCTCGTGAAGAGCCGCACGAACAAGGCATTCCCGAACAATCCTTGGGACCAGCTTCGTGGTGCCGCCGGTGCCGTGTTCGGCTCCTGGATGAACGACCGCGCCAAGGTCTATCGCGCCAAATACAACATCCCCTCCGAGTGGGGCACTGCCGTCAACGTGCAGGCGATGGTCTTCGGCAACACCGGCGAGACCTCCGGTTCCGGCGTCGCGTTCACCCGCAACCCGGCCAATGGTGTGAACGAGTTCTATGGTGAGTTCCTCGTCAACGCGCAGGGCGAAGACGTCGTCGCTGGTGTCCGCACGCCGGAGCCAGTGCTCAAGCTCAAGGACGTGATGCCCAAGTCCTACGCCGAGCTGCTCAAGGTCCGCGCGACCCTCGAGAAGCACTTCAAGGACGTGCAGGACATCGAGTTCACCGTGCAGGAAGGCCAGCTCTTCATGCTCCAGACGCGCAACGGCAAGCGCACCGCCGCCGCCGCGCTCAAGTTCTCCATGGACATGGTCAAGGAGAAGCTCATCGACGCCGAGACCGCCGTCCTGCGCAACCCGGCCGACCAGCTCGAACAGCTCCTCGCGCCCATCTTCGACCTCGCGGCGGTGAAGCAGGCCACGGTCATCGCCACCGGCCTCCCCGCCGGCCCCGGCGCTGCCACCGGCAAGGTTTACTTCAACGCCGACCGCGCCGTTCACGCGGCGGCTCGTGGTGAAAAGGTTCTCCTCGTCCGCGTCGAGACCTCGCCCGAAGACTTGCGCGGCATGATTGCCGCCGAAGGCATTCTCACCGCGCGCGGCGGCGTCAGCTCGCACGCGGCGCTCGTCGCCCGCCAGATGGGCAAGGTCTGCGTCTGCGGCGCTGCGGCGCTCCAGGTGGATTACGACAAGAAGACCGTCACCGTTGCGGGCCAGACGTTCAAGGAAGGCGACTTCCTCTCGATTGATGGCACCGCCGGCACCGTTTACGCGGGCGAGATCAAGACGGCTCCTTCCGAAATCATCTCGGGCCTCATCAACAACGACAAGGCCGCCCAAGCCACCGAGAAGTTCAAGAGCTTCAACCAGCTCATGAAATGGTGCGCGCAGTTCACCCGCCTCCAGGTCCGCACCAACGCCGACAACCCGGAGCAGACCCGCAACGCCGTCGCGTTCGGCGCGACCGGCATCGGCCTGTGCCGCACCGAGCACATGTTCTTCGAGGGCAACCGCATTGACGCCATGCGCGAGATGATTCTCGCCGACAGCCTCGCCGCCCGTGAAGTCGCGCTCGCCAAGCTCCTCCCGTATCAGCGCGAGGACTTTCTCGGCATCTTCAAGGCCCTCGACGGCTACCCGGCCACCATTCGTTTCCTCGACCCGCCGCTGCACGAGTTCCTCCCGCACGATCAGGCCGCGCAGGCCGACCTCGCCGAGAAGCTCCGCGTGAAGCCGGAGAAGATCAGCGCCCGCGTGCATGAGTTGCACGAGTTCAACCCGATGCTCGGCTTCCGCGGCTGCCGCCTCGGCATCAAGTATCCCGAGATCACCCGCATGCAGGCCCGCGCCGTCTTCGAGGCCGCCGCGCAATGCGTGAAGGCCAAGATCAAGTGCAAGCCCGAGATCATGATCCCGCTCGTCGGCTTCAAGCGCGAACTCGACCTCCAGACCGCCATCGTCCACGAGACGGCCAAGCTGGTGCAGGCCGAGCAGAAGGTGAAGATCAGCTACAGCGTCGGCACGATGATCGAAGTCCCGCGCGGCGCGCTCACGGCCAACGAGATCGCCGAGACCGCCGAGTTCTTCAGCTTCGGCACCAACGACCTCACCCAGACCACCATGGGCATGAGCCGCGACGACTCCGGTTCCTTCCTCGGACCGTATCAGGAGGCCGAGATCATGAAGAAGAACCCGTTCGCCTCCATTGACCAGACCGGCGTCGGCCAGCTCATGGAGATCGCGATTGCGAAAGGCAACCAGACCCGCCCCGGCATCAAGCTGGGCATCTGCGGCGAACACGGCGGCGACCCCGACTCCGTGAAGTTCTGCCACCGCATCGGCCTCACCTACGTGAGCTGCTCGCCGTTCCGCGTCCCCGTCGCCCGCCTCGCCGCCGCGCAAGCCGCGATCGAGGAGAAGCGCAAGGCCGCCAAGCCCGCGAAGAAGAAATAACCTGTAGCGGCGCGTCTATGACCGCCGCCGATTTCGTCGCTCGCAGAGCGACGCTACAACGAAGCCGCCTCGGGAAACCGGGGCGGCTTTTTCCTGTCGCGACTCTCCGTGTTTCGTTAAGCCAGACGACGTGATGTTTCTTCTCCGATCTGTAGTCGCGGTCGGGGCGCACTAGCATGACCGCTCTTGCCGATCTCGATCCCGCAGTCCTCGCGCAACAGTTCGTGGAGTGGGGCTACAAGCCCAGCCATGCTACACGCGTGCTGCGGGCATTCTACGAGGGGCGGGAGATAGTGTCTTCCTCGTCGCGTGGATTGCCGCAGGGTTTGGTGGAGCGGCTGCAGGCGACGTTTCCCGCAAGTGCGGCCACGCTCGCTGCCCGGCAGGTGGCGGAGGATGGGACGACCAAACTTCTCCTCCGGCTCGGGGACGGGCGCACGGTGGAGTCGGTGCTAATGCCGGATTTTCGGGCGGATCGCGCGGCGGGGTGCATCTCGTCGCAGGTGGGGTGTGCGATGGGGTGCGACTTCTGCGCGACCACCAAGACGGGCTTCGAGCGCAACCTCACCGCCGGGGAAATCGTGGAGCAGTTCCTGGCCCTGCGGCGGGAGGCAAGCGCGGTCGGGCGCAAGCTGCAGACCGTCGTCTTCATGGGCATGGGCGAGCCGATGCTCAACCTCGACGCTGTTCTCACCGCTGTGCGCCGGCTCGCGGACAACGCGCTCGGCGGGCTGGGCTGGCGGCAGATCACCGTTTCCACGGTCGGCATCGTGCCGGGCATCGAGGCGCTCACGGCCACGGGCCTGAACGTCCACCTCGCCGTCTCGCTGCACGCGCCCGACGACGCCACCCGTGCCCGGCTGCTGCCGATGGGCAGGCGCTTCCCCATCGCGGACATCCTCGCGGCGGCGGACCGTTTCCAAGCCCGGCGCGGTCGCCCCGTGACGATTCAGTATTGTCTGCTCGCAAGAGTGAACGACTCACTGGAGCACGCGCGTCTTCTTGCCGAACTGCTCGCATCGCGTCGCATGCACATCAACCTGCTGCGTTACAATCCCACCGGACTCAGCTTGCGCGGCATGACCTACGAACCGTCTTCAGACGAGACGGCTGATGCCTTCGTCGCCGTGCTGCGCGCGCGGAAGCTCGTCGCGCACTTCCGCCGCTCGCGTGGGCCGGACATTGACGCGGCGTGCGGCCAGTTGCGTCGCCGGACTGCAAACCCCGCAACAACGGCGGACTAGGCGGCGACTTCGGCACCGTGAAGTTCAATAGTTCAAACGCCGCCTCGGCTTTTTCCTTGTCTCGCCTCGCTCGCCCCATAGCTTCCCGCGCATGAAATTCCTTTCCGCAGTTCTCTGTTCGGTCGGATTGGCCAGCCTTACCGTGGCTGCCGAACGCGAGTCGTTCGATCAGGCCAAGCCCGGCGTGTTGCCGGCAGGCTGGACCAGCGCGCAGACCGGCGAGGGCAAGCCAGTGTGGACCGTCGTGGCGGATGCCTCCGCGCCTAGCCATCCGAACGCCTTCAAGCAGTCCGGCACGGCCAGCTACCCGCTCGCGCTCAAGGAAGGCACGGCGCTAAAGGACGGCTTCGTGGAGGTGAAGTTCAAGCCCGTGAGCGGCGAGGAAGACCAGGCGGGCGGTGTCGTCTGGCGTGCGAAGGACGCGAACAACTATTACATCGCCCGCGCGAACGCCATTGAGGGCAACATCCGCATTTACCACTTCCTCAACGGCAAGCGCACGCAGTTCAAGGGCGCAAACCTTGCCGTGGCCGCAAACCAGTGGCACACGCTGCGAGTCGAGTTCGCGGGCAGCCAGTCCAAGGTCAGCTTCAACGGCAAGCTGCTCTTCGAGGCCGAGGACGCGACGCACAAGGATGCCGGCAAGGTCGGCCTGTGGACGAAGGCTGACAGCGTGACGCTCTTCGACGACTTCAGCCACGGCGCGAAGTAGCGCGCGAAGAAGCCGCCGTCTTCCTCCGTCCGAAGCCCGTGTCATCCGCGCCCGCCAAATCTGCCCGCCAGCCGGCGCTCGTCTTCATCTTCATCACGCTGTTCCTCGACATCCTCGGCATCGGGCTGATCGTGCCCATCCTGCCCAAGCTCGTGGAGCAATTCACTGGCGGGAGCATCGCCTCGGCCTCGCACATTTACGGGCTGCTGGCGGCGCTGGCCGGGCTGATGCAATTCATCTTTGCGCCGCTCCTCGGCAGCCTGTCGGATCGCTTTGGTCGCCGACCGGTGATTCTTCTTTCGCTGTTCGGCTCAGGACTCGACTACCTGCTGCTGGCGTTCGCGCCGAACCTCGCGTGGTTCTTCGTCGGCCGGATCATCGCCGGCATCACGAGCGCGAACTTCTCGGCGGCGACGGCCTACATCGCGGACATCAGCCCGCCGGAGAAGCGCGCGGCGAACTTCGGCATCATCGGCGCGGCGTTCGGGCTGGGCTTCATCGCAGGGCCGGCACTGGGCGGACTGCTGGGCAATGTGGACTTGCGGATGCCGTTCTTCGTTGCAGCGGGGTTGACCTTGTTGAACTGGCTCTATGGCCTGCTCGTGCTGCCGGAGTCGCTTAAGCCGGAGAACCGCCGCACCTTCTCCTGGAAGCGGGCCAATCCCGTCGGCGCGCTGCTCGCGCTGCAACGCTATCCCGTCGTCTTCGGCCTCACCGGCACTTACTTCCTGATGAACCTCGCGCATCAGGTCTTCCCCAGCACGTGGGTGCTTTACACGAGCTACCGCTACAACTGGACGCCGGGCCAGACGGGCCTCTCGCTCGCGATGGTCGGCCTGACCTCCGCCATCGTGCAAGGCGGTCTCACCCGCGCCATCATCCCGCGGCTCGGCGAGCGCCGCTCCGTGACCGTCGGCCTGACCATCAGCGCCGTGGGTCTCATCGCCTACGGCCTCGCGACGGAGGGCTGGATGGCCTACGTCGTCATCGCGGTCGCGTCGCTCTCGGGCATCAGCGGGCCGGCGGTGCAAGGGCTTATCTCCCGCAGCGTCGGCGCGGACGAACAAGGCTCGGTGCAAGGCTCGTTAACCAGTCTCGCCAGTGTGGCCGGAGTCCTCGGACCGCCGCTGGCCACGGGCTTGTTCGGCTTCTTCATCAGCGCCGGCGCGCCTGTGAAGCTGCCGGGCGCGGCGTTCTTCTTCAGCAGCGCGCTGACCATCGCGGCCATGCTGCTGGCGGTGCGCTCGTTCAGGCGTGAGTTGCCGGCGACCAAAGCTGAATCGGCGTCGGAGTTGCAAGCAGACTCCGCGCGGGGATAATCGCAGCATGAAATCCGTCGCCGTCATCGGGGCCTCCACCGACCGCAGCAAGTTCGGCAACAAGGCCGTGCGCGCCTACGCACAGCAGGGCCTCACCGTCTGGCCGGTGAACCCGAAGGAGCCGGTCGTCGAGAGCCTGCCCGCATTCGCGAGCATCGCCGACGTGCCGGGCCGGCCCGACCTCGTGAGCGTCTATCTTCCGCCGCCCGTCGTGCTCAAGGTGCTCCCTGCCATCGCCGCGAAAGGCTGTGATGAACTCTGGCTCAACCCCGGCACCGAGTCGCCCGAAGTGCTCGCGGAAGCGGAGCGGCTGGGGCTGAACGTGATTCAGGCGTGCAGCATTGTGGGCGTGGGCGTGTCGCCGGCTGCGTTGTAAACTGAACTGTGCATGAACCCTTGCGCCCAGAGTGCGAGCGCTTCTTCTCCCTCTCCCTTTGCGGAGCAAGGGGAGAGGGCCGGGGTGAGGGGTTGGCTGCTGTTGCGTTGGTGGCCGCTCCCCTCATCCGGCCTTCGGCCACCTTCTCCCCTCGCTTCGCGAAGGGAGAAGGCCGGAATTAGCGCGAACACGCTCCTTCACACAGGTGGTTTGATTATGTCGCTCTGGCTGGGTTTCGCCGCATCGCTCCTCGCCCAAGACTTCGACCTCGTCCTCGCCCACGGTCGCGTCCTCGACCCTGAGTCCAAGCTCGACGCCATCCGCCACGTCGGCATCCGCGACGGCGTGATTCGTGCGGTGTCGGAGACTCCGTTGCGCGGGCGGACGACGGTTGACGCGACCGGCCTCGTCATCGCGCCCGGCTTCATTGACCTTCACCAGCACGGGCAGCAGCCGGAGGACTACGCGTTCAAGGCGCAGGACGGCGTCACGGCGGTCTTCGAGCTGGAAGTCGGCACGGAGGACGTGGATGCGTGGTATGCCGCGCGAGCGGGCAAATCGCTGATTCACCACGGCGTCAGCGTCGGCCACATCCCGTGCCGCATGGCGGCGATGGGCGACCGGCCCACGTTTCTGCCGGGCGCAAACTCCGTGACGGCGACAAACCCGGCGAGCGACGCGCAACTCGTGGACCTGCGCCGCCTCGTCGAGCGCGGCTTGGAACGCGGCGCGGTGGCCGTGGGCTTCGGCATCCAATACACGCCGGGCGCGACGCAATGGGAAATTCTGGAGATGTTCCGTGCCGCCGCGAAGTTCCGTGCCGCGTGCTCGGTCCACATCCGAGCGAAGGGCGAGACCGGGCCGCAGAATGTTTTCTCGTCCATCGAGGAACTCATCGCCGCCACCGCCGTCACCGGTGCGCCCGCGCACATTTGTCATGTGCAGAGCACGGCGAACCGCCACACCGCTCGCGCGCTCGAACTCATCGCCGCCGCACGCACGCGTGGACTGGACGTGAGCGTCGAGTGCTATCCTTACACCGCCGGGATGACGGACATTCGCTCCGCAATTTTCGACCCCGGCTGGCAGCAGCGCGCGGGCATCGCCTTCAGCGACCTGCAATGGCCCGCGACCGGCGAGCGCCTCACCGCCGCGACCTTCGCGAAGTTCCGCCAGACCGGCGGCATGGTCATCGTTCACTCGAACCCGGAGTCCGTCGTGCGCGACGCCGTGGCGCATCCGCTCACGATGATTGCCAGCGATGGAATCCGCGGCCATCCGCGCCAGGCTGGCACGAGCGCGCGTGTCCTTGGGCACTACGTCCGTGAGACGAAGGCACTCACGCTGATGCAGGCGGTGGAGAAGCTTTCGCTGATGCCCGCGCGACGCCTGGAGGAACGCGTCCCGGCGATGCGCAACAAAGGCCGCGTGCGCGCAGGCGCAGACGCGGATCTCGTGGTGTTCGACGCGGCGAAGGTGCAGGACCGCGCGACTTACGAGCAGCCCGACCTGCCATCCGAAGGCATCCGCGACGTGCTGGTGGGTGGAGTCTTCGTGGTGCGGGACGGGACGTTGCAGCGAGGGGCGTTGTCGGGAAAGGCTGTGCGTGCGCCGGAGAAGAGTAATCAGTAGTCAGTGTTCAGTATTCAGAGTGGCGGGCCCCATCCCGAGCACTCTCCTCAGACTGAAAACTGAAAACTGAACACTGGTTACTGAATACTTTCCCCGCTCAGGCTTCCTCCAGCAGCTTCACCTGCTGCGGACGCAGCGTGTGGACGGAGAACTTCGCGGCGGTGCGGGCGAAAAGTTCTTTGTCTCCGCGCGTGCCGAGGGCGGCAATGCGCCTGATCTCCGCGACCGCGTCGTCCGGCTTGTCATGCGCGACCCTCGCGGTGTGCGGTGAGCCGCCCATGCTTGCAAGGATGTCCGCGAGATGGCTCGGCTCCGGTCCGACGTAGAGCACGGGCGCGCCGACGGTGAGGATGTTGTAAATCTTGCAGGGATGAATCATCCCGACAAACGGGTCGCCCAGCACGACGGTGTGCAGGTCTGCTGCTGAGAGCGAGCCGGCGAGTTCCGCGAGCGGCTGGTAGGGCAGACAGAGGATGTTCTTCAGCCTGTGCTCCTCGGCGAACTTCTTAACTTTCGGCTGCTCGCTGCCGCCGCCCACGAAGCAGAAGGCGAAACGCGAATCCTCCGCCAGCGCGCGCGCGGCCTCCATCAGCGTCGTGAGCGGATGCACCGGGCTGTGGTTGCCGGAATACATCACCACGAACTTGTCGCTCAGCCCGTGCGCGGCGCGGAACTTCGCCCGGCCCTCGCCATCGAAACGCACTGCCTCATCGTGCGCCCACGGCGGAATGACCACGACGCGCCCGGCGGGAATGCCCTTCGCCACGATGCGGTCGCGCATGAAGCGGTCCAGCGCGATGATGCGGTGAGACTGTCTCAGGCTGAAGCGCGACATCACTTCGAGCGCACGCGTCGGCAGGCCGCCCTCGCGGAGCCAGCCGGCGGCCACGGCCTCGTCCGGGTTCATGTCCATCACCCAGTAGAAGAGCTTCGCCCCGCGCAGCCGGCAGAACCACGCGGCGAGGTAGGAGACCAGCGGCGGCGAGGTGAGCGCGACCACGGCGTCGTAGCGCCGCGAGGTGAGGAGTCGCAGCGAGATGACGCTGCTGAAGAAGCCAAAGTCCACCGCGCGCCGCCACAGCGACGCTTTGCCGAAGCCAGCCGCAGGCAACCGCTGAATTTCCACGCCGCGCCAAGTCTCGCGCGCGGGGAAACGCTGCGCCGGATTGTCGTAGGCGCGCTGGCTAGCGATCGCAGTTACTTGATGTCCGCGCTCGACCAAGCCGACCGCGAAGTCGGACAGCACCTGCGCCGTCGCGACGACATCGGGGTGGAAGGTCTGGTTGAGCAGCAGGACACGCATCGGCAAAAGCAAACGCGCCGACTCTATTGAGCCGGCGCGCGCGTTGAAAGCTTCCGTGTCAGCCGCAGTTACTTCGACTTCGCCTGCGAAACCATCTGGTCGTAGATCCAAGCGTAGGTCTTTTCCAAGCCGGTGCGCAGCGAGATGGACGGCTCCCAGCCGAAGACGCGCTGGATGAGCGCGTTGTCGGAGTTGCGGCCGTTCACGCCCTTGGGCGCGTCGAGCTTGTAGTTGCGCTTGAGCTTCACCCCGGCGATGGACTCGGCGAGGTCCACGAGCTGGTTGATGGTCACTTTCTCGGAGCTGCCGATGTTGATGGGATCCACGTGGTCGCTGTGTGTGAGCATCTGCGTGCCCTTGAGGCAGTCGTCGATATACATGAACGAGCGCGTCTGATTGCCGTCGCCCCAGATTTCGATCTCGTGATTCCCAGCGAGCTTGGCGGCGATGACCTTGCGGCAGACCGCGGCAGGGGCCTTCTCTCGCCCACCATCCCAGGTGCCTTCCGGCCCATAGACGTTGTGGTAGCGGGCGACGCGGGTCTTCACGCCATAATCTTCCCGGAAATGGCGGCACATGCGCTCGCTGAAAAGTTTCTCCCACCCGTAGCCGTCCTCGGGCATGGCGGGGTAGGCGTCCGCCTCGGCAAGGCCGGTGATGGTGGGATCCTTCTGCTTCTCGCCGTTGTAGACGCAGGCGGAGGACGCGTAGAAGAAGCGGTCCACGCCGGCGGCCTTTGCGGCCATGAGCAGGTGCGTGTTGATGAGCACGCTCAACATGCAGAGGGCCTTGTTGTTCTCGATGAAGCCCATGCCGCCCATGTCAGCGGCGAGATTGTAAACCACGGAAGCGCCCTGCATCGCACGCTCGCAGGCGGACTTCTCCTGAAGATCAAGGACGACGTTCTCCACGCCATCGAACTTCTGATACCAGCCGGCAAATGGCTTCACGTCCACGCTGCGGATGGGGCCGATGCCCTGCCGCCGCAAGTCCGCCACCAGATGGCCGCCGATGAAGCCTCCGCCGCCACACACCACCGTCACGTTGTTTTTCATGTTTCTGTTCGTCGCCTGATTGCACGGCAAGCTGTGCCTGCCCGCCTCGTTCCTGTCCTGGATGATAATGTCAGGAACTGAATGTGCCGGGTAAGGTGGCCGCAACCTGGCGAAAGGGAAATCAGTTTTTATCCTGATTCCCCTTGCTTCGCGAATGCCAGGCGCTGGCCAACCGGCGTGCAGGAATGTCGGCTTGCCCCGCCCCTGCAAATGCCTTACTTCACTCTCCGTTTTCAGCATGGCGAAATGACTCTGGCCTCGTGAGCAACCAAACCAAACCAGTGCGGCTCGGCATCGTCGGCTGCGGCGCGGTCACGCGCGAGATGCACCTGCCGGCCTTCATCCAGTCGCCGCACGTCGAGGTCACTTATCTCTGCGACCGCATCACCAAGAACACCCAGCTCGCCAAACAGGAATACGGCCTGCCCGACGCCCGCGTCACCGCCGAGGTGAAGGATTTCGCCGGCCATGTGGACGCCGCGCTCGTCGCCGTGCCGCCGAAGTTCCACGCGCCCGTCACCTGCGAACTGCTCGCCATGGGCATTGATGTGCTGTGCGAGAAGCCCATCGCCCTGAGCACCGCCGAGGCGCGGCAGATGAGCGATGCCGCTAAAAAGCACGGGCGCATCGTCTCGGTCGGCTTCGTCACGCGCTTCAACCGCAACGCTGAGGTCTTCCGGCGCATCGTGAACGACCCGCTCATCGGCGAGATTCAAGAAGTCATCGCCGAGGCTGGCTCGGTGATGGGCTGGGTGATGACCAGCGACGCCTACTTCAACAAGAAGCTCACGCTCGGCGGCGCGTTCTTCGACTCCGGCGTGCATCTCATTGACCGCGTCGTGGACCTCTTCGGTGACGTGAGCGACATCGCCTACGAGGACGATTCCTTCGGCGGCGTGGAGTGCAACGCGAACCTGACCGGCAAGCTCGCCATCGCGGGCCGCGCGGTGCCGTGCCGCATGAGTTTCAGTTGGACCCACGGCCTGCTCAACGGCGTGAAGGTCATCGGCACGCACGGCACGGCGGAGGT
>JBEBFV010000484.1:0-4694 GCA_040081795.1 Limisphaerales bacterium
ACACCATCATCGCGCTCTGGGGAGATCACGGCTGGCACCTCGGCGACCACGGACTGTGGTGCAAGCACACCAACTACGAACAAGCCGCGCGCATCCCCCTCATCCTGGTCGCGCCCGGCATTGCGGGCCCAGGCACGAAGACCACTGCGCTGGTTGAAACCGTGGACCTCTATCCCACGCTGTGCGAACTCGCGGGCCTGCCAGCGCCGCGAGGTCTCGACGGTGCCAGCTTCGCCCCCACACTAAGAAATCCTGCCGTTGGGACCAAAGACGCCGTGTTTCACGTTTATCCGCGCGGTCAGATCATGGGGCGCGCGGTGCGCACTTCGCGCTACCGTCTCGTTGAGTGGAAGAAAATTGACGCGCCCGCCAGCAGTGCCGTCGTCGAGCTTTATGATTACGGAACCGATCCTGAGGAAACCCGCAATCTCGCTGCTTCTCAACCTGAAGTCGTCGCAGACCTGCGTGCCATTCTTGCCAGGCAACCGGATGCCAAGCCACAGGCCAAGCTCGCAACTAGGAAAGACCAATAGAAGGAGTCGCCATGAAACCAGCCACACCAAAAACGGAACCATCACCCTCAACCCAACTCCGAAAGCATTTTTCAGAAGTTCCCAATGCTACAACACTCAACACGCCCGGTGCATTCCCGCGATTGAACGCACGGAGACAATCATGAAACGACTTATCGCCCTCCTCTCGTCCCTGACCCTCGTGTCGCTTGTCACCGCGGCGGAGTTGCCCGCTGGCACGGACGCCAGCGATCCGCTGATTCAACTCGGCTGCCTCGACGTGACGAAGGCACCCTACCGCGCCGATCCGACCGGCCGCATCGACTCCACCCAGGCCATCCAGCGCGCGATCAACGACGCACGGGACCACGCGCTGGTGTGCTTCTTTCCCGAAGGCACCTACCTCATCTCGGAGACACTCTCTTGCGAGCAACAGGTGCGAAAGCTCGATAAGCCGCGCTCCGCCGATAGGGGGACGCAGCACTATTGGGATCTGTCGCACCGCGTCGTGCTCTTCGGCTCGACCAGGGGAAAACGTCCCGTGCTCAAGTTATCCAAGGACGCAAAAGGCTTCGATGATCCGGCGCATCCGAAGATCGCCGTCTGGATCTGGGCGCAGACCCGCGACGACGCCCCGGGCAAACAGGAACCGAACTGGGGCGAGGAGCAGCCCAACATCTCCTTCAACCACTTCTTCCGCGGCATCGACATCGACATCCGCGGGCATGCCGGCGCCATCGGTATCCGCCACTCCGGCTCGCAAGGTTCCGCCTTGCTCGATTCCACCATTCTCGCCGAGGGCGCCTACGCCGGCATGAACAACTGTTGTGGTCAGGGCGGCGGCACCTACAACATCGAGGTCATCGGCGGCCGGCACGCAATCGTGATCGAGCCGGAGAGCCGGTTTCCCATTCTCACGGGCTGCGTCTTCAAAGGTCAGACCGCCGCCGCCATAACCTATGCCAAAGGGGGCTCGCAGGCGCCGGCCCTCCTGGTGGGCTGTCTGATCGACTCGCCGGCTGATGCCGCCATCGATCTCACCACCCAACGCGCCTACGCGGGCATCAGCCTGGTCGACTGCGTGGTCAACTTGAGCCGTGGCGGAGTCATCGCCAGGACGGCGAAAAGCGAAAATCTCCATCTCGAAGACACCTTCGTCCGCGGCCCGGCCACCGTCACCACCGACGGGACCGCCCTGCCGGCCACGGATCAATGGATGCTCATCCGCCGCTTCTCCTCCCATGTCGCGACCGCGATGAATCTCATCAACGGCGTGTCATCCTCCGGCGAGCTGCGCGACTGGTCCGTCGTCCCCGCCGCCCCGGACTTTGCCGCGCTCAGCCGGCGGCACTACCAACCCGGCCCCTCCTTCGAGGACCGTGATGCCGTGAACGTGAAGACCTTCGGCGCCAAAGGCGACGGCACGACCGACGACACCGCCGCTTTTGAAAAGGCCATCGCCACTCACGACAGGATCTTCGTCCCCAAGGGCGACTTCCGCATGACCGGCACCCTCCACATCCGTCGCAACACCCAACTGTTCGGCCTCACCGCGACGTTTTCATCGATCGGGTTGCGCGCCGGTGACCGGCGCGATCCCCTCCCCAAAAAAGGCCCGATGTTTGCGGTCGCCACCGTCGACGACGCGACCGCCGCACCGGGGCTCTCGCTCCTGTCCGTGCGCGGACGCATCGACTGGAAATCCGGCGGCGGCGATGCCTTCCTCGCTCCCGGCACGCTCATGCTTTCCGGTCATGGCGGGGGCCGATTCTACGGCGTCAAGACCCTGGGCGGGCCCCTCGTCGTGGCCGGGGTGACTCAGCCCACGGCGTTTTACGCCCTGAACGTCGAGCGCGAAGTCACCAATCCCCAATCGGAGATCAAGGACAGCGCCCACATCCGCATCTATTACTTCAAGGTCGAAGCCGGCAATGTCCAGCCCGAGAACGAGGGCGGTGCCAACACTCCCGTCCGTATCGCGCGCTCCCACGATGTCCGGATCCACTGCATGGCTGGCCGGGTGCGGCGGCTCGGCGACCGCCCCATGCTCGACATCGTGGATTCGGACGCGGTCGTGGTGACGCAGTTGAAGACATTCCAGCCAAGCAGTTTCCCGCATCTGAGGGAAACGCGCGGCCAGGTGAAGCACGAGATGCCTTCATCCCAGCCCTGCGCCCTGTTCGTCCGCGACACCCGATCGGTGAGTCAGCCTTAGAATAACGACCATCCGCACGCTCAACTACACCACTCATTCTCCTATGCGCTTTCTGCTGATGCTTTCCTGCCTGGCGGCCTTGCTCATCAACCGCAGTTCCGTCAGCGCCGCGCCGGCGAAACCCAACATCATCGTGATCCTTGCCGACGATCTTGGGTGGGCGGACCTCGGCTGCTACGGCAACCCCTTTCACGAAACGCCGAACATTGACCGGCTCGCGCGTGGTGGGCTGCGCTTCACGCAGGCGTATGCCGGGCCGGTGTGCTCGCCCACGCGCGCGAATCTACAGAGCGGGCGGGACCAGGCGCGCTACGGCATCACGCAGCATATCCCCGGACACCGCCGGCCCTTCGCGAAGCTGCTCGATCCCGAGGTGCCGCGGCAACTGCCGCTTGAGGTCGAGACATTTGCCGAGCGACTGGGGGCGGCGGGCTACGCGACGGGTTACTTCGGCAAGTGGCATCTCGGTGGCGACGGTTTCGCCCCGGCGCAGCAGGGTTGGCAGACGACGCTGGAATGTCAGGGCCATACGCAGCCGCCGAAAATCACGGGAAGCACGGAGATGCGGCGCACGGCGGAGTTTCTCACGGAGAAAGCAGTGAGCTTCATTGAGGCGAACAAGGCGAAACCCTTCCTGCTGCAAATCTCGCACTACGCCGTCCACCTCCCTCTCTCCACCACGCCGGAGTTGCTGGCGAAGTTTCAGACAAAAAAGCCGATGCCCGGTTTTCCGAGCAACCCCGCTTACGCAGGCTTGCTGGAGGAACTGGACCAGAGCGTCGGGCGCATCGTCGAGGCGGTGGGTCGCGCCGGTCTCGCGAAGAACACGCTCATCGTTTTCCTCTCCGACAATGGCGGCCTCGAGCACGAACAAAGCGGACGCGTCGTCACCTCGAACAAGCCGCTCCGCGGCGAAAAGGGCACGCTCTACGAGGGCGGCGTGCGCATCCCAGCCATCGTGCGCTGGCCCGGCACCGTGCCCGCGGGTGCGGAGTGCGCCACGCCGGTGAGCACGCAGGACTGGCATCCCACACTGGCCACGCTCGCCGGCGCGCCCGCGCCGAAGGGTGCCGCGCCTGATGGCGTCAGCCTCGCCAGTTTGCTGAAAAATCCGACCGCGCCGCTTCCACGCGATACGCTGCACTGGCACCTGCCGCATTACCATCACAGCACGCCCGCGAGCGCCATCCGCCGCCGCGATTGGAAGCTCATCGAGTTCTTTGAGGACGGCGTCCTGGAACTCTACGACCTCCGTGCCGACCCCGGCGAACAGCACAATCTCGCCGCGCGCGAACCAGCGCGCGCCCGCGAACTCCAGTCGGCTCTCGCCGAGTGGCGCGGGAAAACCAGCGCGCGAATGCCAAAACCGAATCCCAACTACGACCCCGCCCGCGCCACCGAGCTGGCCAAGGGCGGAGGTCGCGACCCCGAGCAATAGATCGTTTTCCACGAAAACAGACGCCCCTGCGCTCCCGCAAAATCCATCCAAATGAGCCACCTTGCCCTCGCGCTTATCGCCCTCTCCTACGCCGTATTGCCCCCGTCCGCCGCGAGTCCGCCCAATATCATCCTCATCATGTCCGATGACGTCGGTTACTCCGACATCGGCTGCTACGGCAGCGAAGTCAGCACACCGAATCTCGACGCGCTCGCGCAGGGCGGCAGGCGCTTCACGCAGTTTTACAACACGGCGCGTTCCTGCGTGAGCTACGCGGACACGCGATTCGACCTCCTGCCCACGGAACCGAATCCAAAGTTCGACCCCGCCGCCGCATCCGCCCTCCGGCAAGGCAGCAGAAAGAAGAACAAACAATAGTTCCGCCATGCCCGCTGCTTTCCGTCACCTCTTCATCGCCGCGCTCGTGTTTGCGCTTGGGTCCGTCTCCGCCGCCGAGCGGCCAAATATCCTGTGGATCACCAGCGAAGACAACAGCCCCTACCTTGGCTGCTACGGCGACGCGCTCGCG
>JBEBFV010000485.1:0-4661 GCA_040081795.1 Limisphaerales bacterium
GGCTCGCCGGTCGTGCGGGCGAACTGGTTTGTCAGCACGGTCTCGCGTGAAAGCGCGCCGGCCTCGCGCATCCGTTTGGCTTCGTCTGCCATGCGTGTGTCGGAGCGCGAGTCCGCCGGGTAGAGCGGGACGGTGGGCGACTGTGCGCGGGCGAACGTGGTCAGCGCGACGGCGCAGGCGAGGAGGAAGAGCCGTGAGTTCATGGAGAGTTCAACGGGTTTTCCCCAGTTTCCCCAACTTGGGCGTTTTGGCAATCGCGTTGCGGATGATGCGCAGCACCTGCTTCCGCTCATCGCCTGCGATGGTCAGGCGCGGGGCACGGACCCACTCGGAGCCGAGGCCGGTCTCCTGCTCGCAGAGCTTGATGTATTGCACGAAGTGGACGTGCGTATCGAGCTTGAGGAGCGGCTGGAACCAGCGGTAGAGAGCGCGCGCCTCGTCCCACTTGCCGGCACGCGTGAGTTCCCAGAGGCGCTGGTTCTCAGTCGGAAACGCGATGCCGGTGCCGGCCACCCAGCCGTCAATGCCCAGGATGCTCGCCTCCAGCACGAGGTCGTCCACGCCGGTGAAGACGGCGTAGCGTCCGCCGATGACATTGTGCAGCTCGGTGATGCGGCGCGTGTCGCCAGAGCTTTCCTTGAGTGCGACAAACTTCGGCTCGTCCGCCAGCTCGGCGAAGAGCGCGGGCGTGATGTCGTTCGCGTAGCTGATGGGGTTGTTGTAAATCATGATGGGCAAGCCGCCGCCCTTCGCCACCGCGCGCAGGTAAGTCATGCTCTCGCGCGGGTCGCCCTTGTAGCTCATTGCGGGCATGAGCATCACGCCCGCCGCACCGAGTTGCTCCACGTCGCGCACGTAGCGGATGGCTGCTCGCGTGGAGGATTCGGCTACACCACTCAGGACCGGCACGCGACCGTTCGCCGTCTCCAGCGCGCAGCGCACCACGGCGCGCTTCTCGTCGGGGCCGAGTGTCTGGTTCTCGCCGAGCGAGCCGCAAACGATGAGGCCGTTGACTCCGCTCTGGATGAGTGCCTCGAAGTGCCGCGCGGTGGCGGGAAGGTCGAGGGATTGGTCCTTCTTGAGTTGGGTTGTGACTGCGGGGAAGACGCCGGTCCAGTGGGGTTTCATGGTTTGTGTAGTAGCAGCCGACGTGACGAGGCTCACATGGCGTGCGAGTGTTCAGTGTTCAGTAATCAGTGTTCAGACCTGCAAAATCGTTCGCGTGCGGTTCATCTCATCACCAAGTTCTCGATGAAGAACTCCATCATGCGGTCGCGGTTGATGGACGCGTGGCCGATGTCGGGGCCGACCTGGACCTCGAAGCTCTTGCCCGCGCGCTGGAGAGCGGCGACGAGTTGCATGGTGTTGTTCGGATGCACGTTGTCGTCCGCCGTGCCGTAGAAGAGCATCAGCCGTCCCTTCAAGTTCGCCGCGTAAGTCATGATGGATGCGGCGTCGAAGGCGGCCTTCGCCTCCTGCGGAATCCACATGTAACGCTCGGCGTAGATGCTGTCGTAGTTGCGGTAGTCAGTTACCGCCGACGAGCTGCACGCCGCGTGAAACACGTCTGGGTGCCGCAGCAGCGCGGTGGCGGAAACCGTGCCGCCGTAGGACGTGCCGAAGATGCCGACGCGGCTGCGGTTCACGTAGGGCCGCGCCCAAAGCGACTTCACGCCAGCGGCCTGGTCGTCCACTTCCACGATGCCGAGCTTCTGGTAGATGGCGTCGAGGAAGTGCTTCCCACGCCCGCTGGCGCTGCGCGAGTCGAACGTCGCGACGAGGAAGCCAAACTCCGTAAGCGGATGCGCCAGCGTGAACGTCTCCCGTGCGCCGACAGTCTCCGGCCCGGCATATACGCTCACGAGCAGGGGGTATTTCTGGCTCGCGCGGAAGTTGGAGGGGAAATGCAGCAGGCCGAACAAATCCGTCGTGCCGTCCGCCGCCTTGAAGCGGAGAAGCTCGGATGGCTTGAGGCCGAGCTGGTTCGCCCGCGTCAGGTCGCTCTTGGCCAGCAGCGTGACAATCTTGCCGTCCGCGTTGCACAGCCACGAGGTCGGCGGCTGGTTGTGCGTCTGCTCGATGTCCACGAAGTGTTTCCCGTCCGGCGCGAAGTCCACGGTGTGATGGAAGGCCGGCTCGGTGAGGCGCATCTCGCCGCGACCGTCCAAGCCCACGCGATGTAACTGCACCTTCATCGGGTTGTCGCCGCTGCGCGCGAGGTAGTGCAGCAAGCCGGCGTCCTCGTCCACGCGCGTGATGCCCGCGACCTCGTAGGCGTGGCTCGTCAGCGTGGTTAGCAACTTCCCGCTCAGGTCGTAGAGGTAATAGTTCCGCCAGCCCGTGCGGTCGGAAGCCCAGATGAAGCGCTTGCTGTCTTTGAGCCAGCGGAGTGTCGGCGAATTCTCTGTCCAGCTCGCGGGCCATTCCTCGCGCACGATGACGCGGCACTTGCCCGTCTCCGGGTTCGCGGCGCAGAACTCCAACACGTTTTGTCGGCGGTTGGTGCGATGGAAAAGCAGCTCCTTTCCATCACTCGTCCACGAGACGCCATAGACGTAGTGGCCGATGACGGAGTTGTCGAAGGGCCGGCCATCACGCACGTCCACGCGCACGGTGCGGTTCGACGCGAGGTCGTAGATGAGCAGGTCCACCACGGGGTTGGTGCCGCCGGCCTTCACGTAAGGCTCCACGTCCGCCGTGCTCAGGATTTTCGTCTGGCCGAGTTGCAGGTGAAAATCCGGCACCTGGCTTTCATCGAAGCGATAGAACGCGACCTTCCGGCTGTCGCCCGACCACCACATCGCCGTCTTCTGAAACAGCTCCTCGCCATACACCCAGCTCGCCGTGCCGGACTTGATGCGATTCTGCGCGCTCCCATCCGTGGTGATGGCGAAGGCGTTCGCGCCGTTCGTGTCGCCCAGCCAGAGATTGCGGTCACGGTAAAACGCCTTCTGCTTCCCGTCCGGAGAAATTGCGTAGGTGAACTGCCGGCCGCGCACGGGATTCTCTGGCCCCGCCCGCTTCTGGGCTTTCGATGCGATTCCCTTCGCGGGAGCAGGAGTGGGTGGTGCAGTGGGAGCGGGCAACTCCGTCCGCTCGCCGTTGACCAAGTCGTGCCGATACCGCTTGCCGCCGTGCGCAAATTCCACCGCCTTGCCGCCCTCTTTCCAAGTCACCGCGACTGCGCCGGAGGTGAAGACATTCGTCGCCGCGCGGCTGGTTTTTGCGAACTGCTCGTAGCCCGGCATCGCCTTGAGCCGGTCCTGCGAATGCGCGTTGATGCCCGGCAGAACCAACAGCAGTGCCGTGAGCGCCTGGCTTGAGATCGAGGTCGTCTTGTTCACGCGTGCAACGAGCGCTGGGTCACCGGCTCATCAAGTCTTCTATCTCCGCAGCCTCGACGGGCGTGGCGGCCATCAAGTCCACCGGGCCGTCCGGCGTCACGACGATGTCGTTCTCCAGTCGCACGCCGAATCCTTCCTTCGGCAGGTAGATGCCCGGCTCGACCGTGAGCACCCAGCCGGGGGCGAACGGCTCGGTGGTGAAGCCCACGTCATGCACGTCCAGCCCGAGCGGGTGGCCGAGGCCGTGCATGAAATACTTCCGGCACGCCGGCTCGTCCTCGGTCTGCTTCTTGAGGTCGGACTTTTTCAGCAGGCCAAGCGCGAGCAGCTCCTCGTTCATCATTGCCTGCGATTCCTTGAGCCAGTCGCGCGAGAGCTTGCCGACCGTCGCGCCCTTGATGCTCGCACGCATGACGCGGAGCACGGCGTTGTAAACCTGCTTCTGCCGCCGCGTGAAGCGGCCGCTCACCGGGATGGTGCGCGTGAGGTCGGCGTTGTAGTTCGCGTAGCTCGCCGCCACGTCGAGCAGCAGCAGTTCGCCCTTCTTGCACGGCTGGTCGTTCTGGTTGTAGTGCAGCACGCAGGCGTTCGCGCCGCTGGCGATGATGGGATTGTAAGCGAACTTCGCGCGGCCACGGATGAACTCATGCGCCAGCTCGGCCTCGACTTCGCACTCGTTCACGCCGGGCTTCACGAACTTGAGCAGGCGGCGAAAACCCTTCGCCGTGATGTCCACGGCCTGCTGGAGCAAGGCGATTTCCGCCTCGATCTTCACCACGCGCAACGGGTGCATCAACCGCGCGAGCCGGTGGTAGGTGTGGAGCGGGAACTGCCGCTGCACCGCGCGCGCGAACCGGGCGTCGCGCGACTCGACCTCCACGACGGCTCGCTTGTGCTCGTTGGAGTTGAGCCAGACGTGCTCCTGCTCGCACATGATCTGCCGGAAGATCACCGGGAACTCAGTGAGCCACTTGATCTGCGTGATTCCGGAGATTTTCGTCGCCGCGTCCTTCGTGTGTTTGTGGCCCTCCCAGATCTTCAGGTGCTCGTTTGGTTCGCGCAGGAAGAGGATTTCGCGGTGTTTCGGGTCGAAGGCGTCGGGCGCGAGGAGCAGGATGCTTTCCTCCTGCTCGATGCCGGTCAGGTAGAACAGGTCGGAGTTCGGGTGCATGACCAGCGAGCCGTCGGCGTTGGTGGGCAGCACGTCGTTGGCGTTGACGATGGCGAGGGACCGGGGCGGGAGGAGCTTCTTGAGCCGCTCGCGGTTTTCGACAAACAACTTCGAGTCAATCGGGGCATGGCGCATGGGCGGAGTGT
>JBEBFV010000083.1:0-16771 GCA_040081795.1 Limisphaerales bacterium
GTGGTGGCTTGGGGTGACAACAGCTCCGGCCAGTTGGGCGGGGTGCCCACCTTGACCGACGCGACGGCGGTGGCCGCCGGC
This sequence comes from Limisphaerales bacterium, assembly GCA_040081795.1. GTDB lineage: Bacteria > Verrucomicrobiota > Verrucomicrobiia > Limisphaerales > SXTU01 > SXTU01. Next base: position 82 of record JBEBFV010000083.1, read on the forward strand.
GAGTTCCACAGCGTCGCGCTCAGGCAAGGCGGCACGGTGGTGGCTTGGGGCGACAATCGCGAGGGCCAAACCATGGTGCCGGCAGGACTCTCTGGCGTGACTGCCGTGGCGGCGGGCGGCAGCCATAGCTTGGCCTTGGTGGTCAGCGGCAGCCTTACCCCCGTCAACACCCTGACCGTGCTGGCGAATGGTGGCGCGCAAACCGTGAGCCTGCTGGCGACGAACATTTCCGCCGGGCCGGCGGACGAGTCCGGCCAGACGGTGAGCTTCACCGTGACCACCGTGACCACCGTGACCACCCCCCTCAACACCACGCTCTTCACGGTGCAGCCGGCCATCAGCGCGGCGGGCACGCTCACCTTCACCCTGGCACCCAACACGATTGGCAGCGCGGTGGTGACGGTGACGGCGGTGGACAACGGCGGGGCGCCCGGGAACACCAGCGCGTCGCAGACCTTCACCCTCACCGTCATCAACGCCAACCGCGCCCCGACCATCGCGTTCTCGCCGACCCCCGTCTCAGTGCCGGAGAGCACCACTCCGTCCCCCTATTCCGGCTTCGCGACCTTCACCGCCGGTCCGCTGGGCGAGCCGGTGCAGACGGTGACGGTCGTGGAGGTGAGCAACAACAACCCCACTCTGTTCAGCGCACAGCCAACCCTCACCGGCTCCGGCTTGACGCGCGACCTCGCCTTCGTCCCGCTTGCTGACGCGAATGGCGTGGCGACGGTGACGGTGACGGTGGAGGACAACGGCGGCACGGCCAGCGGCGGCGTGAACCACGCGACCAGCACCTTCACCATCACGGTGACGCCGGTGAACAACCGGCCGAGCATCACCTTCGCGACCAACAATGTGGTGGTGCTGGAGGACAGCGGAGCACGGAGCGATAGCGGCCAGGCCATCTTCAGCACGGGGCCGGCGAACGAGTCCGGCCAGAGCATCACGAATGTGGTGACGGAGAACAACAACACCGGCCTGTTCAGCGTGCAACCGTCGGTAAGCTCCAGTGGCACGCTGACCTTCACTCCGGCACCGAACGCCAACGGTTTTGCGACAGTCACCCTTGTCGCGCAGGACAACGGTGGCACGGACAACGGCGGGCTTAATCTCAGCCTCCCAGCGATCTACACCTTTACCATCACCGTCACGGCGGTCAACGACGTGCCGGTGGTCACCTTCACGCCGGCCAATGCGCTCGTGGTCGCGGAGAACACCACCCCGCTCCCCGTAAGCGGCTTTATCAGCTTCAGCGTCGGCCCGTCGGACGAGTCCCCCCAGAGCTCCACGTTGAGCGTGGTGGATGTGAGCAACAACAACTCAAGCTTGTTCAGTGCGCAGCCCCTCGTGGACAACAACGGCCTGCTGACCTTCACCCCGGCACTGAACGCCAACGGTGTGGCGACGGTGACGTTCACCGTGGATGACGGCGGCGGCATTGCCAATGGCGGCGTGAACCGGACAACCACTAATTTCACCATCACGGTGACGCCGGTGAACAACCGGCCGACTGTCTCCCTCACGAACAACAGCATCACCGTGCTCGAGGACAGCGGGGCCAGGAGCATCCCTGGTCTGGCCTTGTTCACTGTTGGCCCGGCGAATGAGTCCGGGCAGAGCATCACCAATGTCACGGTCACGGGCTACGACCCCGCGCTGTTCAGCGTCCCGCCCACCTTCGCTCTCAATGGCACGCTGACCTTCACCCCGGCTCCCAATCGGTTCAGCATCGGCACCACTTTCACCGTCACTGTGCAGGACAACGGCGGCACGGAAGGCGGCGGCCAGAACACCAGTCTCCCTCCGGTTCCGGTGACCTACACGATTCTGATCACGCCGGTGAACGACGCGCCCACCATCAGCTTCGCGCCAAACGTGGTGCGGGCGGAGGACAGCGGGGCCTACTCCGCTGGTGGATTCGCGACTTTCGGGCCGGGGCCGCTTGAGTCCGATACTGTGACTGTGGTCGCCGAGCTAGTCAGCAACACCAACCCGGGCCTCTTCAGCGTCCAACCGGCGGTGAACAATGCCGGCACATTGACCTTCACTGCGGCGGCCAACGCCGTCGGTGTGGCCACGGTGACGGTCGTGGTAGAGGACAACGGCGGCACGGCCAACGGCGGCGTGAACCGCGCGACCAACACCTTCACCATCACCCTGACGCCCGTCAACGACGCACCGGGCTTCCTCCTGAACAACGGCCTGCTTGGCAACGGTGGCCTGCGCACCAACGTCACCGCCTGGGGCTACAGCTTCTTCGGCCAGACGACCCTGCCGGCGGGCATGAGCTACGTCACCGCCCTCTCGGCCGGTTCGGGCCACGATCTCGCAGTCCGGAGTGACGGTTCGGTGGCGGCCTGGGGCCGCAACACCGAGGGCCAGACGACCCTGCCGCCGGGTCTGAGCGGCGTGACGGCCGTTGCGGCGGGCGGCTACCACAGCCTCGCGCTCAAGAGCGATGGCACCGTGGTCGCTTGGGGTTTCGATGGCAACGGTCAGGCGGCGGTCCCGGTTGGCTTGAGCGGCGTGACGGCCATTGCGGCCGGTGGCTACCATAGCCTCGCGCGCAAGAGTGACGGAACCGTGGTGGCCTGGGGCTACAACGGCGATGGGCAGGCGGTGGTCCCGGGGGATCTGTATGTAAACGGCATGACGCCGGTGACGGTAATCGCCATCGCGGCCGGTGAACGGCACAGCATTGCCCTGCGGAGCGATGGCACGGTGGTCGCTTGGGGTTTCAACGGCAACGGTCAGGCGTCGGTCCCGCTGACTTTGAGCGGCGTGACGGCAATCGCGGCGGGTGCCAACCACAGCTTGGCGGTCAAGAGCGACGGCACGGTGGTGGCCTGGGGTGACAACAGCTCCGGCCAGGTGAGCGGGGCGCTCACCTTGAGCGGGGTGACGGCGGTTGCCGCCGGCGAGTCCCACAGCCTCGCGCTTAAGAGCGACGGCACGGTGGTGGCCTGGGGCGACAACGGCGAGGGCCAGACGACGGTGCCGGCGGGTCTGGTTGGCGTGACGGCCATCGCGGCGGGCGGCACTCACAACTTGGCCTTGACGCGCACTGGCAGCGGAGCCTCGCTCGATACGATCAATGTCCTGACCGTGCTCTCGGGCACCAGTGCGCAGAGCGTGAGCCTGCTGGCCACGAACATCTCCGCCGGTCCGGCGGACGAGTCCAGCCAGACGGTGAGCTTCACGGTGGTCAACGGCAACAACGCGCTCTTCACGGTGCAGCCGGCCATCAGCGCGGCGGGCACGCTTACCTTCACCTTGGCAGCCAATGCCTCCGGCAGCGCGGTGGTAACGGTGACGGCGGTGGACAACGGCGGGACACCCGGCGTCAACACCAGCGCGGCGCAGACCTTCACAATCACCGTCGTCCAGGCTAATCGCGCCCCGACCATCGCCTACATAGCCCCCGTTGCAGTCTCTCCAACCGCTACCAACATTACGGTGGTGGAGAGTAGCGCGACGTTCAGCGCAATAACCATTGCCACTTTCACCACCGGTGGTGATTCCGGCCAGAGCATCACCACCGTGGTGACGAGCAACAGCAATTCCAACCTGTTCAGCGGGCAGCCCATCGTGGCCAACGACGGCAAGCTCACGTTCACCCCGGCCCCGAACATCAACGGTGTGGCGACGGTGACCGTGACGGTAGAGGACGACGGTGGCACGGCCAACGGCGGCGTGAACCGCACAACCAGCACGTTCACCATCACGGTGACGCCGGTGAACAACCTGCCGGTCGTCACCTTCGCGACCAACAACGTCGTGGTGCTGGAAGACAGCGGGCCGCGCAGTGTGAGCGGTCAAGCCATCTTCAGCACCGGCCCGGCGAATGAGTCCGGCCAGAGCATCACCAATGTCACGGCGACGATTGCTGCGCCCGACGAAGCGCTGTTCAGCGTTCTGCCCGCGGTGTCGCTGAACGGCACGCTCACCTTCACTCCGGCACCGAACGCCAACGGTGTCGTGACGGTTACCGTCGTCGCGAAGGACAATGGCGGCGAGCTCTTGCCGGACGTGAACACCAGCGTCGCGCAGACCTTCACCATCACCCTCACGCCGGTGAACGACGCGCCCACCATTGCCTTCGCGCCCGCCAACGTGGTGGCGGCGGAAGGGAGCACGCCGCCCGGTGCGACTATCGCCACATTCACCACGGGTGCTGATTCCGGCCAGACCATCAGCACCGTGGTGACGAGCAACAGCCGCTCGAACCTGTTCAGCGTGCAGCCCACCGTGAACACCAGTGGGTTGCTGACGTTCACCCCGGCACCGACGAGCAACGGCGTGGCGACGGTGACCGTGACCGTGACGGACAGCGGCGACTCGGCCAACGGCGGCGTGAACAGCACGACCAGCACATTCACCATCACGGTGACCCCGGTGAACAGCGCGCCCACCATCACCTTGGCGACGAACAACGTCGTCGTGCTGGAGGACAGCGGGGCGCGGACCATCGCCGGGCTGGCGGTAATTACCACCGGCCCCGCCGACGAGTCCGGCCAGACCATCACCAACTTGGTGACCAGCAACAGCCGCAGCTCGTTGTTCAGCGTGCAGCCCAGCGTGTCAGCCAACGGCACGTTGACCTTCACCCCGGCTCCCAATACGAACGGCACCGCCACTCTCACCGTGACGGCGGAGGACAACGGCGGCACCGCCGGAGGCGGCGGGAACCGCACGACCAGCGTCTTCACCATCACCGTGCTGCCGGTCAACGACGCGCCCAGCTTCGCCCTGCGCGCGGTCAGCACCCTCAACAGCGTCAACAACGGCAGCTTCGAGTCCGGCGACTTCACGGGCTGGACGGTTTCCGACACGGCGAACACCACGCCGAGCCTGGCCGTGCGTGCGGATCCCGCCAACCTCGGCCTGTTCGATGCGGGGGCCACTGACGGCACCCGGTCTGCGACCCACGGGTTCAGCGGGGCCACGGCGGGCACCATCTCCATCGCGCAGGACGTGACGGTGCCGGCGGGCGGCACGCTCACGTTCACTTATCGCGCCAGTTGGAACGTGTCGGCTGCGGCCACGGCCAACCGCACGTTCCGGCTCGTGGTGCAGCCGGCGGGCGGCGGCGCGGAACTGTTCGGCACGAACCTCGTCTCGGCCGCGCCGGGCAGCTTCTTCATCCAGCCGGCGAACCAGACGGTCAGCGTGGATCTCTCGGCCTTCGGCGGCCAGGCCGTCCGCCTCGCCTTCGTGGCCACGATTCCCACCGGCGACACCGGCACCGGTTCGCTCCAGTTGGACAACGTCCAGCTCGTGACGTCCTCCACCGACTTCGTGGTGAACGTGAACTCGGGCACGAGCACCACCACGACCTTCGCCACGAGCATCGTGAGCGGCCCCCCCAATGAGTCCGAGCAGGTGGTGAGCTTCCTGGTCACCAACGACAACAACCCGCTCTTCAGCAGCCAGCCGGCCATCGCCGCCAACGGCACGCTCACCTTCACCCCGGCTCCCAACGCCGCCGGGGTGGCCATCGTGACCGTCCGGGCGCGCGACAACGGCGGCACGCTGGACGGCGGCGCGGACACCAGCCCCGCACAGACTTTCACCATCACGGTGATCGCGCGGACGGGCGTGAACGACGCGCCCAGCGCCAGCTTCACGACCAGCTTGATTGAGGTGATGACCAATGGTGCGCCGGTCACGCTGCCCGGCTTCGCCACCTTCTCCCCGGGTCCGGCGGACGAGTCGGCCCAGACCACCACCTTCACGGTGGCCAATGACAACAACGGCATCTTCCTTGCCCAGCCGACGATCACCGCCGGCGCGCTGACCTTCACCCCCAGTGTCCTCTCCTCCGGTTCAGCCACCGTCACCGTCACGACGACGGACAACGGCGGCACCGCCAATGGCGGCGTGAATGTCGGCGTGAACACCTTTGTCATCCGGGTGAACAGCGCGCGGGTGTATGTCGACTCCAGCGCCACGGTCGTGGCGGGCGGCACCGTGACCGTCCCCGTGCGGCTGCTGGCCGGAGGCAATGAGAACGGCCTGGGCTTCACCCTCACTTTTGACCCGGCCTTGCTGACGCTCACCTCCCTCAGCATTCCCACCTCCGGGCTGAACACTGATCTGTCGCTGACCAGAAACGACAGCCAGCTCGCCAGCGGCCGCGCCGGCGTGGTGCTCTTCAAGGCGATTAACACCGCGTTCACCGCCGGCGACCACCTGATGCTGAATGCGACCTTCTCCGTGCTGGCGTCCGCCCCGGCCGGCAGCACGCCCATCGGCATCAGCAGCGCCGTGGTGAACCGCCAGGTCACCGACCCGATCGGCAACCTGGTGACCACGGTGGGCTACAACGACGGCAGCGTGACCATCATTGAGAGCGCCGGGGCCACCGGCTTCGAGGGCGATGTCAACGGGAACGGGACGGTGGATTTGACGGACGTGGCGCAGATTGGCCGGTATGTCGCCGGCCTCGACCCGATCCCCTCCTTCGGCGTCGGCAGTGTGTTCCAGCGTGCGGACACCGCGCCTACCTTGGGCGATGGTCGCGTGACGGTCGCCGACTACGTTCAGGCGCAGCTTTACGCCGCCGGTGCTCCGCTGGTCGCCGCCGGCGGGCCTACCTTGCAGGCTGCGGCCGTGGCCGCCAGCCGAAGCGCGCAGTCGGTGTCCAGCCCGCGCAACGTGCGCGTGGTGGGTGGCAGCCTCATCGCGGGCCAGGTGAACAGCGTGACCGTGCAGGTGGATGCCCAGGGCACGGAGGCCGGCCTCGGTCTGAGCCTCACCTTCGACCCGACAGCACTGACCTTTGTCAGTGCCGCCCGTGGCAGCGGCGTCCCGGCTGGATCGCTCACGGTCAACAGCACCAAGGCCGCCGCCGGCAAGCTGGGTCTCGTGCTGGTGCTGCCGGCCGGGCAGAGCCTCGCCGCCGGCACGCGTGACGTGATCACCCTCACCTTCAACGTGACCGGCAGCGGCACGACGGCCATCAACGCGGTCGCCAACGGGTCCGTGGCGCGCGAAGTCGCGGATGTGAACGCGAACGTGTTGTCCGCCAGTTACGCGGGTGCCAGCTTCAACATCATCCTGCCCGCCGGCCTCAAGGCCGCCGGCATGGAGCGCGCGGCGGATGGTTCGCTGCGCCTCGTGGTGCGCAACACGGACGGCACGCCGGTGACGGCGGCGCAGGCCGCGAAGTATGTGGTCCATGTGACCAGCAACCTTGGCGGCGCGTGGACGCTGCTGCCCAACGCGCTAGTCGTGGAGAACGGCTCGCTCAAGATCGTGGACCCGGCGGCGAACGCTGCGGGCCTTCGCCTCTACAAGCTGGTCGAGACGCCTTGACGAATGGTGGGGCCGACCTGCCGGTCGGCCTCGGGCGCTTGACGCGTCCACCCTTTAGCAGCCTCGTGTGAGGTTGCGACGGGCTTCGGCGGAAGCATTCGTGTGCCCGCTGAAGCCCGTTTCCTTTTCCCGTCTCAATACTGGTTCAGCACGTCAATCAACTTCCGCAGCCTGCCGTAGCCACGGCGGTTGAAGCCGAAGGCGAGGCGCTGGAGGTCGAGATGCTCCGAGTCGTCGGCCTCCTCTGCCGTGGGCGGGATGACGTGGAATGGCTCGCCGGTGATGATGTCGGCGAAGTCCTCGTTCAGCGCGGCGATGGCGGAGGGCGCGGGCGGATGCTTCAGGCGGATGATCAGCAGGTCGCGCACGAAGCGCGTGGAGTGGAAGTTCCGGTAGAAGCGCGCGATGTGGCGCACGGCGTCGTCCACGCTGTCGGTGATGTGGTAGAGGCCGAGGTCCTCGGGCGAGATGAGTTCGTTGCGCAGGAGATGTTCGCGGACGTTCTTGTCCCATGTCTTCCAGTAGGTGCCGCCGGGCTTGTCCACGAGCACGAGCGGCATGAGCTGGCTCTTGCCCGTCTGCATCAGCGTGAGCGCCTCGTAGGATTCGTCCATCGTGCCGAAGCCGCCGGGGAAGAGCGCGAGCGCGTCCGAGTGGCGGATGAAGATGAGCTTGCGGGTGAAGAAGTATTTGAAGGTGACGAGCTTCTTGTCCTCCGCGATGACGGGGTTTGCGGACTGCTCCCAGGGCAGGCGGATGTTCGCGCCGAAACTCCGCTCCACGCCCGCGCCCTCGTGCCCGGCCTGCATGATGCCCGGCCCCGCGCCGGTGATGACCATGAAGCCCGCGTCCGCAATCCGCTGGCCGAACTCGACGGCCTGGCGATACTCGATGGACTCGGGCGAGGTGCGCGCGGAGCCGAAGATGGTTACCTTGCGCTTGCCTGCATAGGGCGCGAAGAGCTTGAACGCGTAGCGCAGCTCGCGCACGGCGGTCTGGATCACCTTCACGTCGCCGCGGTCCTCGACGTCATGGAGGAGCTTGAGCGATTGCTCGACGAGGTCGGTGACGAGGTCCTGGTTGTGGCCGCCGCCCTTGAACGCGATCAGCTCGCGGATGCGCTGTTCCAGCTCGGGGTTCGGGGACGGGCGCTGGCGTTTGTCCATGCGCGCAGCGTAGCGGGGCGAGGGAGAAAGGCAATGGAGCGATCAGGCTGGGCACCTTGCCTGTCGCTGTCGCACGATGCGCCGCGCCAGTCTGTGGCCGGACGGATGCGGTGCCCGATCAAACCGCCGGCCAAGGTCCACGATGCCGGGGCCGCTGCGATCCGGAGCTGTTGCACGCGCGTCCGGATGTCAGCCGCCATCACAAAAGCATAGGAAGGAGAGACTTTTGGCGTAGCCCGGCGGCGAAGCTGGCCGCATCGTCGTAGCACTATGGGCAAAGAATTCAGCATCACTCCGCGGGCGGTTCCGCGCGTTGAAACCAAGTATCGCCGCATCGTCACGCCGGTGCCGCATCCCGACTCGGTGCCGACGCTGGAGCGGCTGCGGCAGTTCGAGCCGCAGTCCATGCGCGGGCAGCCGCCCATCGTGTGGGACCACGCGCAGGACATCTTCGTGTATGACAAATACGGCAACCGCTGGCTCGACTGGTCGAGCGGCGTGCTCGTGACCAACGCCGGCCACTGCGCGCCGGAGGTGAAGCAGGCCATCCTCGACCAAGTGAACAGCGGGCTGCTGCACAACTACGTTTTTCCCAGCGAGGAGCGCGCGGAGCTGGCGGGCGAACTTGCGGCGCTCGCGCCGGAGGGCTTGAAGAAGGTCTTCCTGCTCACGACCGGCTCGGAGGCGACGGAGTGCGCGATCAAGTTGAGCCGCGCGCACGGCATCAATGTGGGCGGGAACAAGAAGATTGGCATCATCGGGTGGGAACGCGGCTTCCACGGGCGCACGCTCGGGTCGCAGCAGGCGGGCGGCATGGCGGGGCAGAAGAATTGGATCGTGAACGAAGACCCCGCGATCATCACCGCGCCTTTCCCGGACGGCTATTGGCAGACGGACACAAGCTTTGAATCCTTCCTCAAATCGGTCGCCGCGCGCGGGCTTACGCCTGAGACAACGGCGGGCGTCATCATGGAGACGTATCAGGGCGTGGGGCCGGACTTCGCGCCGGTGGAGTTCGTGCGTCAGCTCCGCGCGTGGTGCGACGCGAACAACATCGTGCTGACCTTCGACGAGGTGCAGGCGGGCTTCGGGCGCACGGGGAAGTTCTGGGCGTTCGAGCATTACGGCGTTTCGCCGGACGTGATCTGCTGCGGCAAGGGCATCAGCAGCTCGCTGCCGATCTCAGCGGTCATCGGGCGCGAGAGCATCATGGATCAGTTTCCGCCTGGCTCGATGACCAGCACGCACACGGGCAACCCGGTGTGCGTCGCCGCCGCGCTGGCGAGCGTGCGGAAGATCATTCACGAGAAGCTGACGGAGAACGCCGCCGCGCTGGAGCCGGTGTTGCTGGCGGGCTTGAAGGCCATTCAAGCCAAGCACCCGGAAGTCATCGGCCACGTCACAGCGCGCGGACTGGTCGCGGGCATGCAGACCGTGAAGCCCGGCACGAAGCAGCCCGACCACGACCTCGCGCACGCCATCATCGAGCGCTGCATGTGGAAGGGCCTGCTGCTCTTCGCGCCTGTCGGAGCATGGGGGCAGACGGTGAAGATCGCGCCGCCGCTGACGATTCCGCGCGAGGCATTGGAAGAATCTCTCGGCGTGCTCGCTGAAGCGACGGACGAAGCTGTGGCGGCGGTCAAATGACCTGCCTCTACTTCGGTGCCTGCGGGCGCTGCACGGTGCGGAGACGCTCGCGCACCATGTCGGCACGGAGGATGTCGCGCTCCTCGGCTCCGAGCTTCTCAGTGTGCTGCTGCTGAAGATGCGCGGGCTGGGTGAGCAGGAAGACCTCGTCAGTGATCGAGCGTTCCAAGCCCTTGAACATGCCCAGATCAATTCCCAGCCTCAGAAGCGAGAGCAGGTTCATCGTCTCCTTCGAGCTGATCGTGTGCGCGTTGGCAAGGATGCCGTAGGCGCGGCCAATGTGGTTGAAGACGCTCTTGGGCTTCTTCTCCAGCAGCGTCGCGCGGGCGTTCTCCTCCTCCTCGATGATCTGGTTGAGCGCCTTGCTGATGCGCTCGATGATCTGCGTCTCGGACTCGCCGAGGGTCATCTGATTCGAGACTTGGAAGACGTTGCCGAGCGCCTCGGTGCCCTCGCCGTAGAGGCCGCGCACGGCGAAGTTGAGCTTGTTCGCGGCGTTGATGATGCGGGTGATCTCCTCGGCGAGCACGAGGCCTGGCAGGTGCAGCATGGCGCTGACGCGGATGCCGGTGCCGAGGTTCGTGGGGCAGGCGGTGAGGTAGCCAAGCTCGGGCGAGAAGGCGTAGTCGAGCTTTGTCTCGAGTGCGGAGTCCAGCGCGTCAATGGCCTGCCAGCACGCTTTGATTTGCAGGCCGGGGCGGAGCGCCTGCATGCGCAGGTGATCCTCCTCGTTGATCATCACGCAGATGCTTTCCTCCTGATTGACGACGAGGCCGCTGCCTGCGCCCTTGGCGGCATGCTCGCGGCTGATGAGGTGGCGCTCAACGAGGATTTGCCTGTCGAGCGGCGTGAGGTCGTCCATGGCCGCCGCGAAGTGCGGGTCAAGCTGCGGCAGGCTCTCGACGGCGGGCAGGATGGCCTCGAGCACGCGGAGGCGGTCGGGCTTCTTGGCCCACGATGGGAAGGGCAGCTTGCGAAGGTTGCGCGCCAGACGCACGCGGCTGGACATGACGATCTGGTCGTTCGGGCCGCTGCGCTGGCAGGAGACGGCGGGCGGGGCGAGGAATTCGTGGATGGTCATTGGGGCTTCAGTCGAAATCGAAGTCCCGCTCACGCGGCTGGGGTTTTGGTCCGCTTGATTTCATCCCGCAACTGCGCGGCCTCCTCGAAGTTCTCCTCGGCGATGGCCTTGTCGAGACGCTTCTGGAGGAGCTTGAGCTTCTGCGCCTCGGCGCGCGTTTGCTGGAACGCGGCGGGGGACTTGCCGGTGTGGCGCACGCCCTTGTGCATCGTCTTGAGCATCCCTTCGAGGCCCTCGCCGAAGGTCGCGTAGCAGTCGGAGCAGCCGAAGCGACCGGCCTTCTTGAAGTCCGCCTGCGAATAGCCGCAGGTGGGGCATTTCACCGTTGGCTCGGTGGCCGGCTCGGGTGCCATTGGTTCTCCCGCCAAGACCTGTCCGAGGAACGTGTCCTCGGACGAGTAGGTCGTGGGATCATCCACGCCCTTTTCCTTGGAGCAATCCTCGCACAGGTCCACCTTCTGCATCTTGTCCCCGACGATCTTGGTCAGGTGGACCTTGGCTTCGTTAAGTTTGCAGACGTTGCAGAGCATGGCTAATTGGCGCTGACCACCGCGACCGGCAAGGGGCGGCGGGCGGGATACGCTGGCAAGAACAATCCCAGGACTACCAGCCCAACCACGACGACGACGGCCACGCCGAGCAGCCTGTCCACGCAGTCGAAACGGAATGGGTTGCGCAGGCTCATGTTTCAGCGTCTTTGATCCGGGTGAATGAGGAACTCGTAGGGAGCCACCCATGGTTGCTGGCGGGGCAAGTCGAACAAGTTCAGCTTTCCGTAAGCACTCTTCCCTCTTTCGACCGTGTCAGCCCCCGCCGAACCCGGTGCCCACAATCCGAACTCCGCCTGAAAGGAAACTTCGGGCGGCTTGGGGACCATCACATAGTTGACTCCGGGAGCGGTGTGAGTCACCTGAAGGCCCAGAGGCCGCTGCGGCCAGAGGGCAAGGGCAAGTGCCAGAGCCAGCACGCCCGCGACGAATCCCCCGATGCCAATCAGAATTTCCCGACGGAAGGATTTCGTGTTCATGCGTGTCTGTTCGGGGTCGGAGCGCTGCCCGTCAAATTGGCTCGCCGCTGACCTTCGTCAAGGCGTGATACTTCTCAGTCATCTGCTTCGACAGCGGCCCGGGCTTGCCGGTGCCGATGACGCGCCCGTCAATCTTCACCACCGGGATGATCTCCGCACCGGTGCCGGTCAGGAAACACTCGTCGGCGTTGTAGAGATCGTAGCGCGTGAGGTTCGGCTCGCCGGTCTTCAAGCCCAGTTCGCGGCCGAGGTCCAGCGCTGTCGCGCGCGTGATGCCGTAGAGCGCGCCGGCGGAAAGCGGTGGCGTGAGAAGCTCGTCGCCCTTGATGATGAAAATGTTGTCGCCCGTGCACTCGGCCACATAGCCGTCCGAGTTGAGCATGATGGCCTCCTCGACGCCCGCGTTGTTCGCCTCGATCTTGGCGAGGATGTTGTTCAGGTAGTTGAGCGACTTGATGGCCGGGTTGACGGCGTTGTGCAGGTTGCGCGTGGTCGCCACGGTCACGATGTCCATGCCGCGCGCATACAGCTCCGGCGGGTAGAGCTGGATCTTGCCGACGATGACGATGACGGAGGGGGCTTTGCAGCGGTTCGGGTTCAAGCCCAGCGTGCCCACGCCGCGCGTGACCACGAGGCGGATGTAGCCGTCGCTGATCTTGTTCTTCCGGCAGGTGTCCACGACGGCCTTGGTCATCTCGGCGGGCGTCATCGGGATGGTGAGCAGGATGGCCTTGGCAGAGTAGTAGAGCCGGTCAATGTGCTCCTTCAGCTTGAAGACCTTGCCGTGATAGGCCCGGATGCCCTCGAAGATGCCGTCGCCGTAAAGCAGCCCGTGGTCGAAGACGGAGATCTTCGCCTTGGCTTCATCGTAAAACTTGCCGTCTATGTAAACTTTCATGTCAAAACGTCCGAGCAGCGTAGGGGAACGCCGCAAACCCGCGCAACTCAGGAGTTCTTCGGGAGTTCTTCAAACACGGCAGTCGGGCGCCCACGGCGACTGCAAGTCGCCGGCCCAGGCCCGGCGGTGTGCTGGTGGTCCGTTCCACCCGGCAGCAGTCCGGTGCCGTCGGCTGGTGATGGGAGCGGCTTGACCATGGGTGCGCCAGTCATGCTTGCGCCGGGGCTGGAGCGGGGGCCGGGGAAGCCGCAGGTTTGAACAGCCACGCGAGAAAGGCCCCGGCGAGCGTGAAACCGAGGATGTGGTCGGCGATTTGCGCGACGGTGAAGGTGCCCGGGAAGTTATACCAGTTCCAGTAGGGCACGTTGATGGCCAGCCCGCAAAGCAGGCCCAGCAGGGAGCAGCAGAGCATGCGGAAGGTGAACTTGCTCCGTTCATGCAGTTGCGAAACCACGAGCGCGAGGATCAGCGCGACGAGCACGTCCGTCCCGAACTGCCGGCCGAGTTGGGCTCCACTCATCATCGGCGCATCGGCTGACTTGAAGACGATGATCCCGCTGGGACCTGACTTGATTCTCTCCCCGTAGGCCTTCCACACGGCCTCCTGCTGGTCCTTCGGGAGCTTCGAAGTCGCCGCGTGGTCGAAGTGCGGGAAAAAGTAGAGGCCCGATTCCTTGAATGCCGCCTTGGTCGCGACGACGAGCGCGTCGGACTGGCCAGCTTCAACGGTGCTCATGCCGGCGTCGCCAAGCTGGAAAACCGTGTGCGAAAGAAAGCCCCAAAGAAACAGGGTGAAGCCGCCGCCGAGGCCGCCGAGCAGGATGCGTTTTGTCATGATGGGTTGTTTGGTTAGTCCCGCGTGCGTGCACGGGAGGAGGTTTGGAAAGGGATAAACGTGCTGTGTGGCCGGCGTCAAGGCGGTGACAGGTGCTGACGGACCCGGCCGCACTTCTCAATCCACAAACTGCGTTTCGTTGCTGGCGAGCAGGGCTTGGGCGTATTCGGACCAGGCTTTCTTGTCGGTCTCGCGGCCGGTCAGGAAGCGGGTGGCCAGGGCGAGTTCCTTCGCAGTCGCGGGGCGTTGGAAGAGGACGGCGTGGGCGCGGGTGACGCGGGCGTTCAAGGAATCGCCGGCTTCCTTTTCTAGGCGCGCGGCGAAGGCGTCGGCTTGGGCGAGGAGGAAGGGGCTGTTCAGCGAGAAGAGCATTTGCAGCGCGGTGGCGGTCTCGGTGCGCGCGGCGCTGTGGGCGGCGGGGTCGGGGAAGTCGTGGATGCGCAGCATCGGCTCCAGCTCGTGGCGGTTCACGGTGCCGTAGAGCGTGCGGCGCAGGTTCTTGTCGGACGTGAGCGGAGTGGCGACACCGCCGAAGCTGCGGTCCAGCGTGCCGGCGGCGGCAAGCGTGGTGTCGCGCCACGCCTCGAAGTCGAGGCGGCGGCGGGGCATGCGGGCGAAGAGCTTGTTCTCCGGGTCGCGCTTCTCGGAGTCGGGCGCGAGGGAGCTTTGCTGCCACGCGGCGGAGAGGAGGATTTCGCGGTGCAGCCACTTGATGGACCAGCCGTTCTTGATGAAACGCGCGGTGAGGTCGTCGAGCAGTTCCGGGTGCGAGGGCGCTTCGCCGCTGGGGCCGAACTCGCTGGGCGTGTCCACGATGCCGCGGCCGAAGTGGTGTTTCCAAATGCGGTTCACGATGACGCGCGCGGTGAGCGGGGCGGCTTCCTGCACGATGGCTTGGGCAAGCTCCAGCCGTCCGCTGCCGGTGGTGAAGCGGCGGGGCTGGCCGTCCTTCGCGGGGAAGGCGGAGAGGAAACGGCGGGGGATGATGTCGCCGGTGTTGTTCGGGTCGCCGCGCTTCATCAGCTCGAGGTCGCGGGCCTGGCCGGGCTTGAAGTCGAGCACGGTGCCCTTGTTGTTCGCGGCGGGGATGACGAAGAGGGCGGCGTCCTCGACGCCGGTGGCCATCGCCATGTTGTAGTGCGGCGTGGTTTTGAGGCCGGTGATTTTCTGCTCGATGACGGCGACTTGGTTGGTGAGGTCGGTGGGCGCTGGCTTTTTCTTCTTCAAGTCCTCGCGGGCCTTCTCCAGCGCGGCGACGGCCTCGCGCGCCCTCTTCACGAGCTGCCAGATCTTGTCGTCCATCGTGGGCAGTTCGGCGTGGCGCACGCTCGCGAAGACGCCGGCGATGCCGTAGTAGTCTGCGGCGGTGATGGGGTCGGACTTGTGGTCGTGGCAGCGCGCGCAGGCGAGCGTGAGGCCGAGGAAGGTGCGGCTGAGGGTGTCCACGTGTTCCTCCCATTCGTCGGCGACAGTGCCCTTGATAAGGTCGGGCGGGAGCTGGAGTTCCTTCCAGTAAGTCGGCGCGAGGCCGAGAAAGGCGAGGGCGGGGATGTCGCTGCGCGACGGTTGAGAGTTGAAAGTTGAGAGTTGAGAGGCGGGCGTATTTTCCGGGGCTGCGTCGGGTTTGGGCGTTGAACCACTGGCTTTGGATTCGGCTGTTCCGATGAGTTGGTCGGCGGCGATTTGGCGCATGACGAACTGGTCGTAGGGCATGTCGTCGTTGAAGGCCTTGATGACCCAGTCGCGGTAAAGGTGCGCGCCGCTGGTCTTCTCCAGCCACGAGGCGGTTTCGTCCACGTAGCGGGCGAGGTCGAGCCAGTAGCGGCCCCAGCGCTCGCCGTAGTGGGGAGAGGCGAGGAGGCGGCTGACGGCGTTGGCGATTGCCGATCGCCGATTGCCGATTGAGGAACACTCGCGGACGAATGCCTCGACTTCTTCCGGCGTGGGCGGGAGGCCGGTGAGATCGAAATGGAGGCGGCGAATCAAGGCGCGCGGGTCGGCGGGCGCGGCGGGCTTGAGGCCGGCCTTCTCCATCTTCGCGAGGAGGAAGTGGTCAATCTGGGTCTTGGGCCACTTCGAGTCGCGGACCTTGGGAAGCGCCGACTCGCGAAGCGGGAGGAAGGACCAGGGCGTTTGCGGCGTGGTCTTCTTCGCCGGAGCCTTCGTCTGCGCCGCGATGCCAGGCAGCGCGCAGAGCAAAGTCAGCGTGAGCAGGCCGGACAGGATTGGGCGAAGGCGATTCATGGACGCAGAGGATAGATGGCCGGCGCGGGGGGAGGATTCAACTTCAAAGGCGTGCGGCGCGGCCCCTGCCAAGCGAGGCGGGACCTGCGTGAAGTTTTTCCGAACGCTCAGGCTTCCGCCGCTGTCTTTTGCCGCGTAACCTTCACCCGACATGAACACCGGCATCGCCGCCATCAACGAAGAAGTCCAGAAGGCCGCCGCCTTCGTCCCCACGCTCTTCGCCGAGCTGAACAAGGTCGTCATCGGCCAGAAATACCTCGTCGAGCGCCTCGCCATCGGCCTGCTCGCCAACGGCCACGTCCTGCTCGAAGGCGTCCCTGGCCTGGCCAAGACGCTTTCCGTCAAATCCCTCGCGTCGTGCCTGAACGTGAAGTTCTCCCGCCTCCAGTTCACGCCGGACATGCTGCCCGCCGATGTCATCGGCACGCAGATTTACAACCCGCAGTCCGGCGGCTTCACCACGCGCTTCGGCCCC
>JBEBFV010000486.1:0-4652 GCA_040081795.1 Limisphaerales bacterium
GTGGGATGCCGACGGCCGGCTGTGGGTCGTCGAGATGCCCAGCTACATGAACACGCCCACGGCTGCGGGCGAGATGGAACCCATCAACCGCATCAGCGTGCTGGAGGACACCGACGGCGACGGCAAGATGGACAAGAAGACCATCTTCCTCGACAAGCTCGTGATGCCCCGCGCGCTGTGTCTCGCTTACGGCGGCGTGCTGGTCTGCGAGCCGCCGGCGCTGAACTTCTACCCGATTGAGCCGGGCCTGAAACCTGGCGCTCGCGTGCTCGTGGACAAGAATTACGCGCCGAACGGGTTCAAGAACCCCGAGCACACCGGCAACAGCCCGACGTGGATGATGAACAACTGGATTGTCTCCGCGAACCACACGCTCCGCTTCCGCCGTGTGGACGACGATTGGAAGCGCAGCGCCACCACGTCGCGCGGCCAGTGGGGGCTGACGATGGATGACTGGGGCCGCCCGTTCTACAACTCCAACTCCGACCAGCTCCGCACCGACTACGTGCCCAGCGAGTATTACTTCCGCAACCCGCTCTTCCGCACGACCGCCGGCCTGAGTCGCGCGCCGATGACGAACCAGACCGTTTATCCCAGCCGCGTGAATCCCGGCGTCAATCGCGGCTACCAAGCCGCCACGCTCAAGCCCGACGGCACGCTCGCCAAATACACCGCCACCTGCGGCCCGGTCATTTATCGCGGCGACAATTTCCCCGCCGAGTTTCAGGGCAACGCCTTCATCCCTGAGCCATCTGCAAACTTCGTCCGCCGCATGGTGCTCTCGGAGAAGGGCGGCGAACTCACCGGCACGAATCCCCACAAGGAAGCCGAGTTCCTCACCTCCACCGACGAGCTGTTCCGGCCCGTCAACGCCTACACCGGGCCCGACGGCTGCCTTTACCTCGTGGACATGTATCACGGCATCCTCCAGCACCGCGTCTTCCTCACGAGCTACCTGCGCAAGCAGGCCGAGGACCGCGGCCTCGACAAGGTCATCAAGCGCGGCCGCATCTACCGCATCGTCCACACGGGCAAGCCTCCCGGCCCCAAGCCGCAGCTCGCGTCCGCCAAGCCCGCCGACCTCGTCAACACGCTCTCGCATCCGAACGGCTGGTGGCGCGACACCGCCCAGCGCCTGCTCGTCGAGCAGTCGCCCGCCGCCGCGCTCGCGCCGCTCAAGCAACTGGCGCTCGAAGCCGCCGACCCGCGCGCCCGCTTGCACGCGCTGTGGACGCTCCACGGCATGGGCCAGATGGATGCCGCCACGCTGGTGTCCGCGCTCGGCAAGGAGAAGCACGGCAAGGTCCGCGCCGCTGTCGTGCGCGTCGCCGACGGCCTGCTCAAGACCTCGGACAAGGACAAGGTGTTGCTCAAGCTCGTATCCCTCGCCGACACGAAGGACTTCAACGTGCAGGTGCAACTCGCCTTCACGCTAGGCGAGGCGAAGGAACCCGCCGCCGAGGCCGCGATGGCGGTGCTCGCCCGCAACGCCGGCACCAACGCCATCGTCCGCGACGCGCTCATCAGTGGTCTGGCGTTGCGCGAGGTCGAGATGCTCGACCGCGTCGCGTCCGACAAATCGTGGGAGGACAAGACGAAGGTCGGCGGCGGCGAAGCCTTCATCAGCGCGCTGGCCAAGAATGTTTTCCAGCAGGCGCGCGGCGACCGCGTGAACAAGCTCCTGGAGCAAATCACCCGCAAGGAAACGCCCAAGTGGCAGACCCTCGCCGTGCTCGCCAGCCTCAACGTCAACCCGCCCGCCGCGAAGAAGGGCGAGCCGCCGCCGCGCGTGAAGTATGTGAAGCTCGCCGCCGAACCGCCCGCGCTCGCCGCGCTCGAAAAGTCCGATGACAAGACCATCCAGGCCGCCGCCAAAAAGCTCGACAAGGTCGTCGTCTGGCCCGGCAAGCCCGGCGTCGTGTTGCCCGTCATCAAGCCGCTCACCGCCACCGAGCAGACGCGCTTCGATGGCGGCAAGGTGATGTTCGAGGCCACCTGCGCCGCCTGCCACCAGGCTCACGGTTACGGTCAGGACGGCCTCGCCCCGCCGCTCGTGGACAGCGAATGGGTGGCCGGTTCGCCCGAGCGCCTCGCCCGCATCATACTCCACGGCGTCGGCGGCCCCATCACCGTCCTCGGCAAGAAATGGGACATGGACATGCCCGGCCACGGCAGTGCGTTCGATGACGAGACCGTCGCCGCCGTGATTACCTTTCTCCGCCGCTCATGGGACCACGATTACGACCCGGTCGCCCCCGACTTCGTGCAGAAGGTCCGCGCCGTCACCGCCGGCCGCGAATCTGCGTGGACGGACGCGGAATTGAAGAAGCTCAAGTAGCCTGACCTCCGTTCGCTCCGGCGCCATGAACCTGTAGCGGCGGTCTGTGACCGCCGAGCGGCCGACGAAAATTGGAGGCTCCTCATCTGTCTCCTACGGCTGCTTCAGCACGCGCGGCCAGACTGCGTCCCGTCCATCCCAGATGTCGCGTTGACGTGAGGTGGCTGAGGCGTCCGTCGCATCGCCGCCGTCATCCTTGAAGTCCTCGTTCACGGACCAGAGTGTGTAGCTGCCGTCCGGGTTGAGGCGGTAGCGGAGCGGCTTGCCGTCCATCCAGTCTGCGGGCGCGGCGGAAAGGAACTCCGGCACGAGTTTATCCAGCGAGTCGGGATGGCGCCCGTGTCTGCGGCGGTGGCGTTCCAACACAACTGCGGTAAGGGTCAACTCGCGTCGCGTCTCATAGCGCGCGGCGGTCTGCATGGCCTTGATCAGATTTGGGATGGCAATGCGAGAAAGGAAGAGAAGGTTCCCGCGCCAGGTGTCGAAGACGGCCAGTTCCGCACGGTTCGAGGCGAGTTCGGCCTGCACGGCCGACCAGTCTCGCAGGCGGAGAACTTTGCGCAGAACATCCACGTGTCCCTGCATGTTGCGGAGGTAGAAAAGCTCATCGGCATCGCTCAGGAAAAGGCGCCATGCCACGCCGGACATCTGCTCGCCCGCGTGGCCCCAGCCAGTGGGACTGCCGCCTCCCAAGGCTGACATGATGGATTCCTGACCGGTCCGCACGCTGACGAACACCTGATCCAGGCTGGCACGCTCGACTTCAAAGGTGCGGGCCAATTGGGGCAGCACGCTGTTGCCCTGCAACTGCACCTGCAGGGTGGCAAGCTGCGCGTCCGTGAGGCCGGGCGACTGCATCGTGGCCCATGTGGAGTGCAGCGCCATGCCGCCGATGGCGACGCGTATCATCTGGCCGACCAGCGTGTAATCCTCCGCGTGCCAGGCAGTGAGATCGAACATGGCTGCCATGTTCGCGAACGCCCGGTCCGGCTCCCGCGCGTGCAGGTGGTAGGTGTTCGCCGCCGCGAGCCACTGGGCAATGGCTCGTTTCTCCACGAAGCATCTGGGCATCGGGGTCTTCGGATCGTAGTTCCAGCCGAGGTTGCGGTCGGGCAGGCGCAGGAGGGCGTGAAGGTCTGCGAGCACTGGACCAGTGGCGGAGATTTCAGCGGCAAGTTCCTCCCAATCGTAAAGGAAAACGCCGAACCCAGCACCGGGAGGCCTTCCGGGCGTGGCGTGCAATTTTGACGCGGGCGATGGCGATGCGGTCGGCGGAGAAAACCGCTTTCCCCACAAGCCGGGCTGCATCCATGCCGCCTCGGCCAGGCCGTTGCTGAGGTAGCGGAAGTGCTCGATCGTGCCGAGGGAGGCGCTCTGCCCTGCGAGCGACTGGCCCAATCGCACCAGCTCGGCTGTGCGGTTGGTAACCGGGCCGGTGCGTTTGGGAATCAACTCGGCGATGGTGAACTTCTCACCCTTCGCGCGCATCTCGGCCTTCCACTTATCTACGGAGGATGTGCTGCGTCCCGCCGAGATGACGCCCACAAGCACCGCGCAGAAAAGGAACACTGCGACAAGCAGGTAGAACTTGCGGTTCCCGGGTTGCACTGGAGGCGAGCTTACGGAGCTGGAGCGGATCGTGGCAAGGGTGCCGCCGATATCCTGTCGCCGCCTCTGCTGGCTGATGGGGCCCTCGGACGGCGACTGGAAGTCGCCGGCACGGCCAAAAAGAAAGCCCCGGTCACACGACCGGGGCTTTCGTGATTCGGGTTGAGTGTTGGCTCAGATGATGCCGGCCAGCTCTTGCAGCACTCGCCAGTTGTCGAGGCGGTCTTGCTTGGCTTCGAGCATCAGCGGCGAGGGGGTGCCGTCCTTGTCGAAGTGCTTCGAGAAGCGGCCTTCGGTGCGGGCGAACATGACGAAGTCGAAGAGGTCGCCGGTCTTGGGGTCTTTATACCAGTCGTCCTTGGGCGCGGGGTTGCCTTGGAGGCTGAGGCGCTCGGCGATTTTGTTGCCCTTGCGCGGGTCGTAGATGAGGACGGGGAAGGTGCGCGTGTCCACGGCGAGCTTGGACTGGTTCATGGCGAGGTTGTCGCCGACGCCGTGCTCGGGCTGGCAGGTGGTGTAGACGCTGATGACGGCGGGTCCGTCGAACTCGTTGGCCGCCATGATGGACTTGTAGAAGTGGTTCGACATGGCGCAGGAGGTCTGCGCCACGAAGGTGTTCGGGTGCATCATCGCAATCTGCGCGATTTCCTTGCGGCGCTCGGTCTTGCCCTGGATGACCTTGCCGTGGACGGAGAACTTGGTGTTC
>JBEBFV010000487.1:0-4644 GCA_040081795.1 Limisphaerales bacterium
CTGCCACCGGAGCTCTCGCCCGCCGCACTGCGCATCGCCGGCTGTCGCGCACCAAACCCGCCGCTCACCCGCCTCACGCGCAAGATGGACCGCAGCGCACAACTCGCGCACGCAGCGGCGCGAGAGGCTTGGAATGCGGCCGGCCTCGATACCCAGCCTGTGGCACCCGAACGCGTCGGCATCTTCGTCGGCACGTCGCGCGGGGCGGTGGGGACACTCTCCGACTCCGTAGCCACCGAGGTGAGGAGGCGGACCTCCGTGGGCAACGATGGGAATCCGCCTCCTGACCTCGGCGGCTACCGCGCACGGCCCTCCGATGCCGCGCATTGCTCGCTCGCCAATATCAGCGGGATGCTCTCGCTCGCATTCCCAGCGCACGGGCCGGCGTTGACTGTCTCGGCCACGTGCGCGTCCGGCGCGGCGGCCATTGCACTGGCGGCGCAGCAAATTCTCCTCGGCACGGTGGACGTGGCCATCTCAGGCGGAGCGGAAGCGCCGTTGCACCCGCTCGTCATCGCACAGCTTCACGCCGCTGGCATCCTCGGCCATGACGCCGACCCGCGCCTGACGTGCAAACCCTTCGACACCGCACGCAATGGCATCGTGCTGGGCGAAGGCGCGGGCTTCCTCGTCTTGGAGTCGCAAGCCTCGGCCACGAGACGCGGAGCCAACATCCTCGCCCGGCTCGCCGGTTGGTCGCTCGCAGCGGAAGGTGGCGAGCGCGTGGGCATGGACCGCACGGGCGTAAGCCTGAGCCGTGTCATCACTGAGGCGCTCGCGATGGCCGGCGTTGCCCAGGCGCAACTCGGCTACGTCAACGCGCACGGCACTGGCACAGTGCTCAATGATCTCGCCGAAGCAAACGCACTCCGCCTCGCACTCGGCGATGCGGCATCGCGCGTGCCGTGTTCCTCGACGAAGGCGGTGACTGGACATTGCCTCGGCGCGTCCGCCGTGCTGGAGGCGGTGATTGCCATCCAGGCGATTCGGGAAGGCCGGCTGCCGGGCACGACGCACTGTGGGACACCTGACCCAGCGGTGAAGTTGAGTCTGCCGCGCGGGAGCACTGAAGCCCGAGCCAGCTCGGCGCTCTCTGTCTCCGCTGGTTTTTGGGGGAACCAGGCGGCGCTGGTTTTCAGCAGCGCTGCAAAGTAGGGCGCGTCTGTCCAAACGCGCCACCAGACTATTCGTGAGCGCAATCGGCGCGCTGGGGACGGGCGCGCCCTATCCCAGCTTCGATTCCACGGACGCCTTCAGCGGCGTGCCGCAGTTCAGACAGTAGTTCGACTGCGGCGGGCAATTCAGTTCACAGTCGGGACAGAGGATATGAGCGTGTTTGTGGCGGCGGTGGATGATCAGGTTGCGGATGTAGGGAATCCACGTGAAGGCGTAGGCGAAAATAAAAACCGAGTCCTTCTGGTAGAAGAGCGCGTAAGCCAGCAGCAACAGCGAGCCGGTGAGACTGAGCCACCAGAAGGCCGAGGGCACGACGACCTGTTTGCGCTTCTCGGTGGCATACCACTGGACGACGAAGCGGGAGAAGAAGACGGCGTTGCCGAGCCAGCCGACGACTTTCCAGACGTGCCACTCGATGCCGAGAAACTTCCCGCCGGGGAAGAGTATTGAGTCCATGCCGCAGGATGGACAGGGACGGCGGGGTTGAGAAGGGGAAAGGCAAGTGGTTAGTAATTAGTGATGAGTCGGCGGCGGGCCTCCGACTAAGCACTAATTACTAATCACTCCGCCCGGCCCTCACTTCTCCGCCAGCAGCTTCTCCACCTTCTTCTCCAAACCCTCGCGCGCGTTCATGTCCACGAGGTTGCCGTGCTTGTCCACGAGCCACAGGACCGGGATGGACGAGATGTCGAACTCCTTGGCGAAGCGGTTCTCGCCCTTGTCCTCGAAGAACTGCGGCCACGGCATCTGCTTCTGCTTCACGAGTGCAAGCAACGCGTCCTTCTCCTCGTCGAGGCTGATGCCGATGATTTCAAAACCCTTGGGGTTCAGCTTCTCGTAGGCGGCTTTGATCTTCGGGATCTCCGCGACGCACGGCCCGCACCATGTGGCCCAGAAATCAATGAGCACGACCTTCCCCTTCATCTTCGCAAGCTCCACCTTTCGCCCGTCCACGGCGGTGAACTTGATGACCACCGGCTTGCCCATTCGCTCGGTCTTCTTGAGCAACGCGGCTGCGGCCTCCTTTACCTGCGGCTCCGCACCGCTGGCGGCGATCTCCTTCGCAATCGCGGTCGCCTTCGCGCCATCCGAGCGCATCGCCACGGCGTAGAGCATTTCAAAAACTTCCTTCCTCTCCGGGAAATCCTTTTGCAACGCGCGCGCACCCTTCTCGAACTCTGCGAGCATCGCGTCCATGCCCTCGGCCTGCTTCAAGCCGGCATTGCGGTCCACGCCTTGCATCCGG
This sequence comes from Limisphaerales bacterium, assembly GCA_040081795.1. Taxonomy (GTDB): domain Bacteria; phylum Verrucomicrobiota; class Verrucomicrobiia; order Limisphaerales; family SXTU01; genus SXTU01. The sequence continues at coordinate 2,423 of JBEBFV010000487.1, forward strand.
AGACGGAATTTTTCTTCTGGCGACTTCTTCGGGTCGGCGAGGATTTCCGTCTCCACCTTCTCCAGTTGCGCCAGCCGTGAAGTGTCGCCGCGACGCACGGCGTTGGAGAGGAGCAGGTGCCGCTGCTCGCGCGTCTCGGCAGCCTTGGCGTGCGTGGGAAAACGCGTGGTGAACTCACCCGCGATGTCCGCCGCGCGGATGGCAGCCTGGGCCTGCATGACGCGGAACGCGGCCAGCTCCGTCGGGGTCGGGATGCGGCCCTTCCACTCGGCGGGCGGCGTGGGCGGCTCGGCTGCCTTCTGCAAGCGCTCCAGCAGTGCGTCGGCGGAGGCAGGGGCTTGGGCGCGCGCAGAGCCGCTGGCGAAGGCGGCGAGAAGCAGAGCGGAGGCGAGGATGCGGAGGATGGTTCGTTTCATGTGGCTTGGACGTGTTGACTGAAGGGTTATTCCTGGGCAGTGGCCGGGGCAACTGGGGCAAAACCCTGAAGCTTCTCGCGCAGCAGTTGCAGACGGCGCGGATTGTCTGCGGTGGACAAGTCGGCTTCGCGCTGGCTGGCGGGAGGACGCGCCACGGACGAATCCAAAGCCGCGAGGAGGGACGCGACTTCCGATGGTGCAAGCGTGAGCGTGGATTTGGCCTCCTCCTGCTCGATGCGCACCGCCTTGCGCGCGAACTCCATCAGGACCGCGCATGGTTCGAGGCATGGGATGAGGCTCTTCGCGTCCGCCGCGTCGGGGGGGAGGCCGTCCACCGTCCAGAGGCGGCGCTTGAGACAGAAGCGCGCGTCGCAGCAGGCGCGGATTATCTGCCCGGCCTGTGCGTCGGTCAGCATCGTCGTGATGCGATACATCCCGGTCTGTCGCGCTGTGAAGTCGCGGTAGTGCGTGACGGGTGGCGTCGCCTCCTGCGCGGCGAACCAGTCCGCGATGGCTCCGGGATAAAGCTGGTTCAGTGTGAGTTCGAGTTCCGCGTCGGATGCGACTCGGCAGAGCCAGCCCGCGCGCAAGTTCGGCGCGGCCTTGATGGGGCGGAACTGGCCGGCCGTAGTGTGGCTCGCCAGCGCGCGCAGCTCGCCGTTTGCCACGGACTTCAAGTCATTCGCGGAGGCGTTGCGGTCGCTGATATGCCGCAGCTCGAAGCCCGCCGTCTCCCGCCGAACCAGCACTTGCGCCAGCACCAGTTCGGAGCCAATTGCAGCGCAGAACGCAGCGAGCGCGGGGTTGTTCACGACAGCCATGACGGGGCGGAAGCTAAGTCAACGCGGAGGAATGCCAAACGGAATTTGTAGCGGCGGTCTGTGACCGCCGACCGGCGCACTCGGCGCTCACAGAGCGCCGCTACAGTTGAGGAATCGCTCACGGCTTCAGCACGATCTTCCCCGCGAGCGCGCCGGACTTTTGCAAGGTGCTCTCCTCCTGCAACCGATGTGCGGTGGCGGCTTCGGACAACGGCAGCACGCGATCAATGTTCGCGCGCACCATGCCTTCGGCAAGCCAGCGGTTCAGATCGTCAGCGCACACGCGCTGCTCGTCCGCGGTCGCGTTGAACATCGCGAAGCCGTGCAGCGAGCAGTCCTTCACGTAGAACGGCCCGACCGGGAACACCGGCCGCGCCTCGCGTCCGGCCATCAGCACGAAGCGCCCGCGCGGCGCGAGCAGCGGCACGGCGCGGTCGAAGTCCGGCTCGCGCTGCGTCTCCCAAAACACGTTCACCCCGGCAGGCGCGAACTCCTTCACGGCAGCCGCCACGTCCTGCGTGCGATGGTTCAGCGCGAGGTCCGCGCCGAACGCACGGCACTTGGCCACGCGCTCGTCGCTGCCGGCGGTGGCGATGACGCGCGCACCCGCAGCCTTCGCGAGCTGCACCACCATCGAGCCGACGCCCCCTGCCCCGCCGTTGACGAAGACCGTCTCGCCCGCCTGGAGCCGTGCCTTTGCGAACAGCCCGAGATGCGCCGTGATGCCGACGAGCGAAATAGCCGCTGCGTCCTCGTCGCGCACGTCGGCGGGAGTGGCATTCAGCCAGCGCTCCTCGACGCACGCGAACTCAGCGAAGGTTCCTTGCCGGCCGGCCAAGCCTTGGTTCGAGCACCACACGCGGTCGCCGGGCTTGAAGGACTTGCACTCCGCGCCCACGGCCTCGACGACGCCCGCGAGGTCGCAGCCCACGATGAACGGCAGCGGGAGGTTCACCTTCACCATCCCGGCGCGGATGTAGGTGTC
>JBEBFV010000488.1:0-4631 GCA_040081795.1 Limisphaerales bacterium
TCGCGTCCTTTGCGTGAGCCAAGTTCCCTTCAGCCCTTCCGCCACGCGCGCAGCCGCAGCGCGTTGCCGATGACCAGCACGTCGGACAAGCCCATCGCCGCCGCGCACAGCACCGGACTTAGCAATCCCAACGCCGCGAGCGGCACGGCGGCGGCGTTGTAGAAGAAGGCCCAGAAGAGGTTTTGCTTGATGGTGCGCAGCGTCGCCTGCGCCAGGCCGAGCGCCTCGGGGATGGCCTGGATGTCGGACTGGAGGAGAATGATGTCCGCCGCCTCGCGCGCCACATCGCTCGCGCGCGCGACGGCGATGCCGAGGTCGGCCTGTTCGAGCGCCGGCGCGTCATTGATGCCGTCGCCGACGAAGGCCACGCGCTGCCCGTGCGCTTGGAGCAGCTGCACGATGCCGGCCTTCTGCTCCGGGCGGATCTCTGCGAAGACATTTTCCGTCGGCAAGCCCGCCTGCGTGGCGATGGCGGCGGCGGTCTGCGCGTTGTCGCCGGTCACTAGAAAGACGACCTTGCCCTGCCGATACAAGCCCGTGACCACCTCGGCCGCGTGCGCCTTCAACTGGTCGCGCAGCGCGAAGAGCGCGAGCAGTTCGGAGCCGCGCGCGAGGCCGAGGACGGTTGCGCCTTGAGAAGTCCATTCGGACACGAACGGATTTGCCTCCACGCTCACGCCCGCTTCGGCCAGCCACCGCAGCGAGCCGAGGCGGTGAACCGCGCCTTCGTTCGTTGCCTCGATGCCGGAGCCGCGCACTTCTCGCCAGTCCTGTAGCGGCGGTCTGCGACCGCCGACTTCGGGCTGTGCGTCGGCAGTGGAACGGCGGTCACAGACCGCCGCTACAGCGCGGCTCAGCGGGTGATTCGAGGGAGCTGCGAGCGCGGCGGCCAGCTCCTTGACGGAAGCCGCACCGGGTTTCACCTCATGCACTGCTGCCACCGCGAGTTTCCCTTCGGTTAGTGTCCCTGTCTTGTCGAAGAGCACGGCGGTGATGCGCCCGCTCTTCTCCAGCGCCGCGCCGTCGCAGATCAGGATGCCGCGCCGCGCCGCCGCGTTCACGCCGGCCATGATGGCGGCGGGTGTCGCCAGGCCCATCGCGCACGGGCACGCGACGATGAGCACGCCTGCCGCGTGGATGAACGCCGCCGCCAGCGGTGACGCGGGGAAATGCTCGGGCTTGAGGAATGGCAACAGCGTCGTCGCAGTTCGCAACGCGCTCTCGTAGGCCAGTCCCCACCACAAGCCCGTGCCGAGCGCGACCAGCACGACGATGGGCACGAACACCGCGCTGACCTGGTCTCCGAGCTTCTGGATGTTCGCGCGGCTGGACTGCGCGCGTTGGACGACCGCGATGATTTGCGCCAGCGCTGTCGCGTCGCCGGTGGCGGTCACGCGGAATACGAGCCGGCCATTCTGATTTGCTGTGCCGCCATAGAGTTTTGCGCCGGGAGATTTTTCCGCCGGGAGCGATTCGCCGGTGAGCATCGCCTCGTCCACGGCGGACTGGCCTTCGAGGACTTCGCCGTCCACGGGCACTCGGTCGCCCGGACGCAGCGCGACGCGATCGGCGACCTTGAGTTGGGCGACGGGGACTTCGCTTTCCGCTCCGGCAGCGTCGAGACGACGGGCGGTTTGCGGCGCGAGATTCAGCAGAGCCTTCAACGAGCTTGCGGCGTGCGCGCTCATGCGGGCTTCGAGCCAGTGGCCAACACTGATGAGTGTGATGATGGCAGCGGCCTCCATGAAATAGAGGTGCCCGTGCCAGCCGGTGAACAGCGCCCACGCGCTGAAGCCGAAGGCCGTCGTCGAGCCGAGCGCGACGAGCGTGTCCATGTTCGAGCTGCGGGCCTTGAGCTGCCGCCACGCGCCGACGTAAAAGCGCGCGCCGCACACCGCCTGCACCGGGAGCCCAAGCGCGAAGGCCGTCCACTGAAACCACCGCTCCATGCCGAGACCGAACGCCCATTCGCCAGCCATGAGCAGCAGTGTGACCGCGCCGCCGAAGAAGACGTTGAATTGCCAGCCGGAGAGGGGAGACCAGGGGGAGGAACGCGGAGCGCGGAACTCGGAACTCGGAATGAGGGAAGCTTCGTATCCGGCGGTTTGCAGGGCGCGGACGATGGTGTCAGCGGAAGGCGTGGCGGACGGCTGCCAGCGGACTGTGGCGCGGGATTCTTCGAGGCTGACCACGGCGCTTGCGATGCCGGGGATGGCTTCGAGCGCGGCGGTGGCCTTGCGAACACAGCTCTGGCAGTTCATGCCACTGACGGAGAACTCCGTCGCGCTCGTGTCAACGGCGGGCACGGGCGGGTCGCATTGGTCTGAGCAGGCGCAACTCACGGGATCACTAAGCCACAACTTAAGCAGCGGCGCACGCGCGCAAGTGGGATTGGCCGGCTGTTCCTCGCTCAGACTTGCGCGAAGGCCTTCGCGAGAAACTCACGGTTCGCGCGTGCGTTGTTCGTCGTCTCCGCCGCCGTCTCGCCGACTTTCACGCCCTCGACCATGACGGGGCCGTTGAAGCCGGCGGCCTTGAGCGCCTTGAACACGGCGACGAAGTCCACCTTGCCCGTGCCGAACTGCGACATCACCTCGGCCTTCGGCGCAGCGCAGTCCTTGGCGCAGAAGCCGGTGACGTGCTTGGCGACGGAGGCCAACTCGGCGACGGGGTCCTTGCCGGTGTAGTAGATGATGTTCCCGGCGTCATACCAGACCTTGAAGTTCGCGTGTCCGACCTTCTCAAGGCAGCGCGTGATTTCCTCCGCTGCACCGCTGCCGCCGCCATGGGGCTTCACGGCGATCTGGATGCCGCGCTTCGCCGCCTGTGCTGACCCATCGGCCATGAGGCGGTAGAAGTTCTCGTAGTGCTCCGGCTTGTCCACGCCGAAGGTCAGCATGAACTTCAGCTCGAGCCGCGCGGCATTTTCAATCTGCTTCCGCAGGTCGCGGATGTTGTCGTCGAGCGGCGCGGCGGGCTTGAAGCGGATGGCGGCCATGTTCGCCGTGAGGCCGCGCGCGGCGAGGCGCTTCTTCAGGCTGTCGAGATACTCGGGCGTGGCGGCGGATGAAAAGTCCTCGCCCTTGTGGCCGGTGAGCAAACCGGTCAACGAGTAGCCGGCGGTCTTGATGCCGTCGAGCGCGTCGTCGTAGCTCCACTTGGTCCAAGGGCGGTTGAAACAGCCGATGGGCCAGGACACGCCGGCGGCGGCGAGCGCGGAGCTGATGGTGCCGGGGAGCGCGGCGACGAGGACGGAGGAGTTGCGGAGGAACTGGCGGCGGTTGTTGTTGTGCATGGCAGCGTGAGTGTTGCGGCGAAGCTGACAGAGGCGTGCGTGCGTGGCAATTGTTCGCGTCGGAAGGAGCAGGATTGAGATCAGGATTATCAGCAAGAGGGGACGAAGCGCCGCTGGGGGCTTGCCAAAGCCGCACCCCCTCCCCATGCTGGACTCGTATGAATAACAAGACGGCAGTGATGGTGTTGGTGGCCCTGAGCGTGTTGCTGGGCGTCGGCCTGCTCATGCGGCACCAAAACGCGGTGGACCAGAAGAAGGCGGACGACGGCAAGATCGCCACGCTTGAAGGCACCGTGAAGGAGACCGACGGCAAGCTCACCGAGCAGAAGAAGGTCAACGAGACGCTCACCACGAACCTCGTCGCCAAGACCGAAGAGGCCAGGTCTCTCACCGCCAAGGTCGAGGCCACCACTGCCGAGCTGGGCCAGACGAAGGACTCGCTCACCAAGTCTCAGGGCGAGACCAAGGCCGCCCAGGCCGCAACGAAGCAGGCGCAGGACGCGACGAAGGCCGCCCAGGCCGAGACCAAGAAGGTCGAGTCCACGCTCACCGCCGCCCTCACCGCCGCGCAGACCAAGGCCGCCGCGGACGCCGCCGCCGCCGCCGCACGCTACACCGCGCTCGACACCTCCAAGAAGCAGGAGATCGCCAAGCGCGACGCCAGCATCAAGGATTTGCAGGACACCCGCGACCAGTTGAATGCCAAGATCGCCGGACTCAACGCCGACATCACGAAGCTCCATTCCACCATCGGCACGCTGAACGCCCGCATCACGCTCGTCGAAGGCGAGCTGCAGGTCGCCAAGGACGACAAGACATTCCTCACCAAGGAGCTTGCCCGCATGCAGGGCGAGCGCACCGAGATGGAGCGCAAGATGAACGACCTCGCCTTCCTCAAGGAGCAGATGTCCACCATCAAGAGCGACCAGGCCACCGCCCGCCGCATGGACTGGATGCGGCGCGGGACGTTCATGGACGAGCGCAAGGGCGGGCAGCTCCTCAACGAGGGCCTCAAGCCCCTCGCCTCCGCGCGGCCTATGACCACCAAGGGCAGCCAGCTCAACGTCGAGGTCCACCGCGACGGCACCGTGACCATCAAGGCCCCCGCGCCCGCCGCGCCGAAGCCCTCCGAGGGCGGCGTCGAGAAGAGCGTGACCGTCGGCCCTGACTTCCCGGGCGCGCCCACGCCGAAGAAGAAGTAGGCAGCGCGGTGCTGCCGCCTTCGCGTTGGGAAGTGAGTGATTAGTAGACTCTATGCGTAATAGACAATGGCCGCTGGTTGGTGGTAGGTTTTTGGCATGAACCTGTTGCGTGCGCTGGACCAACCGCGGGTGTT
>JBEBFV010000489.1:0-4627 GCA_040081795.1 Limisphaerales bacterium
CCACAGCAACGTGAGGTTGCCTGAACCTCTGGAACGCGTGCTGCGCTTCTTCGTCATCACGCCGGACCTGCACCGGGTCCATCACTCCATCCTGCGCCACGAGACGGACAGCAACTTCGGCTTCAATCTGCCATGGTGGGATTGGCTGTTCCGAACCTATCGCGCCCAACCGGAGGCCGGGCACGAGGGCATGACGCTCGGCCTTCAGCAGTTCCGTGACCCGAAGGAGCTGCGGCTCGACCGAATGTTGACGCAGCCGTTTCGGCAAGCGGACCAGTGAGGGCGGTGGAGCACGGGAGCCACCCGGAGGCGGGCAACTGCCAGTGTATGCTGCAAATGTTTCTGCCTTGGCCGTCATCCAACTTGACGCTCTGGCCCGTGATTCTGGCTGCCGCTGCTTTCTGGTTCATAGTATCACTTTCGTTTTGTTCTCAACTTGTTTGCTTGTGGTTCGCCTCCACCGCTGTGGCCTGACCGGTTGAGACTTCGTTCGAGCCTCGGCGGTGGATCGTTCAAGACCGAACGCATGCTTATCCCACGTTGTGGACGAGCGACAGGACTCGTGTTGTTGACAAGTGCTGTCCTTCGCGGCGCGGTCTGCTCACCACAAACCTCAGCAGCGTCGATTGCCCCAGTGACAGCCGTTGGCAAACCCTATCCGCATGATAGTGGCCGACAGCACGGGACTGCCCTCGCCGGACACCCGTGCGCCGCATCATGCAAAAGTCCAAGCCAAATGAGTTCCGCTTGGGCACCCATTTCAAGAGCGGGAAGCTCTACGTGTTCGACAAAACCTCAGTCTTAGTCGCTCGGCCGTGGCCGGAGCTGCGCGCGTGGCGCTTGACCGCGCGCCGCCGGATGTGGCATCCGGTCCGGCCGGAGATCAACGTCGGCACGCCAGCCGTTTACAGCCAGGGCACGCCGCGCTGCGCCAATCCGCCCAGCGAGTCGGTAGGCGAGGATATGTTGCCGCCCCTGCTGCCGTGGTCGCCAGCGAAGAGTCACGGGAGGACAACGGAGTGGTGGCCTGGGCGGACCGCCGAATGGAGGCCAATCGTCTCGCGTGTGAGGAGTTCTTCGTTCCCATGTCGCGCCTCGCCGTGGCACGGCGTTCCGCGCGGCAGCGCAGAACGGTTCGGGCTTCCGACGAAGGCGCCCCTCGAAATGAAGGTTTCTCCCTCGGTTATCGCGGCAATCCTTCCCATCGGCCCGTCAGGTGGGCATGATTTCGCCGCATGAATTCTCCGGGACGAGGCGGCTCCGTGCTGAAACCGCCAGTGCTGCATCCCGCCGGCGCAGGCTTTGGGATGAAGCTGACGGATGGCGGCACGCACATCAGCCGCACCATGATGCTCGCCGAGATTGGCCGGGTGCTGACGGCGGTGCCGGGTTGCGCGTCCCGCGACGATTACGCAGCCGCCGTGCTGGAGCGAAACGTCACCGGCAAGTCCACGGACTCGACCCGGAAGAAAACCCTCCGCCATTTGCGCGAACTTTATGGCCTCAGCCTAGAGTTGCCCATCTTCACGGCCTTCCGAAGTCTGGCGCTGCACACGCCGGGCGCGCTGCCCCAGCTCGCGCTGCTGGTGGCGTGGGCGCGTGACCCGCTGTTGCGCGCCTCGACAGTCCCGCTCCTGACTGCGACGCCGGGCAAGGTGGTTGAGAAGTCCGCGCTTGAAGCGGCCATCGAAGCCACCTTCCCCAATCACTACAGCGCCCTGAACATCGCCAAGATTGCGCGCAACGCCTCGGCCAGTTGGAGCCAGTCGGGCCATCTGACCGGCCACGCAACGAAAGTCCGCACCGCGCTCGTAGCCGCCCCCGCCGCCCTCTGCCTGGCGTTGTTGCTCGGCCATGCTGAAGGTCGCTCGGGCGAGGAACTCTTCCGCTCCCCGTGGTGCCGGCTGCTCGACCTCACTCCTGAACGCGCGCGTGCGGTCGCCGTCCAGGCGCATCGCGAAGGGCTGCTGGACATGAAGGCCATCGGTTCGGTCGTCGAAGTGGCTTTCCCGAAGTTTCAGGATTTGTTAGCCAAGGCGCATGAACACCACTGACCGGCTCATCCACAACTACGAGCGGTTCGTGAAATTGCCCTGGCAAACCGGCCTGGCGGGGCCGCAGCGCGTCTGGTTTGCGGTCTATCCACCCACCGAGGAACGCCGGGTGCGCGCGAAGTTGCAGCAGTTTGAAATGGACACGCGCGCCGCCGACCACCGCTGGCACGTCGTGGACTTGACCACCGAGTTCGGCGCGTGGCTTGGCCAGCACGAGTATCGTGATGCGTATTTTTCGGACCCGACCGCGCTGAGTTCCGTTGAGGACGAATTCCGCGACCACGTTGTCACGCGGCTGCGCGAAGAATGTTCCCGCGCCGAGGCCGATGCGAACGCCGTCGTGGCCGTGCTCGGCATCGGCTCCATCTTCGGCTTCGCCTCGGTTTCCGACGTGGTGGCGAAGGTCGAGGCTTCCATTCGCGGACGGCTCCTGATTTTCTTCCCCGGAGAGCACCGCAGTCAAAGGTATCGCTTCATGGACGCACGGGACGGTTTCAACTACATGGCGGTTCCCATCACCTGCGCGGCCGAGGTATTCGCCGCATGAAGAACCGCGACATTTTTCTCAAAGACCCGCTCGGCTTCGAGCTGCTCAACAACGGCGTCACCAAGGTCGCCGAGGTCGGCAACGACCCGGAGCAGCTCAAGACCCTTCGCTTCGAGCTGGAGACGTTCGTGTGCGACGGCGAATACGCGAAGGGCCTGGAGCGCATCCTCAGCGCCTATCTCAACGGCCTTTCCAAGCCGGAGCAGAACGCCGCCTGGGTCAGCGGCTTCTTCGGCAGCGGCAAATCGCATCTCGTGAAGATGCTCCGCTACCTGTGGGTGGACTTCCCGTTCCCCGACCAGGCCACGGCGCGCTCCCTCGCGCATCTGCCCGATGGCATCCGGGACATGTTCAAGGAGCTGTCCACGCGCGGCAAGCAACACGGCGGACTTCGGGCCGCCGCCGGCACGCTCGGGGCCGGCAACATGGACAACGTCCGCCTCGCCTTCCTCCAGCTCGTCTTCCGCGCCAACGGCATTCCCGAGAGTCTCGGAGCCGCGCGCTTCCTCCTGTGGCTGCGTGACCGCAAGCTGCTCGACAAGGTCCGCGCCGAACTGGTCGCAAAGGGCAAAGACCCGGAGAAGGAGTTCCGCAACCTCTACGTCTCCACCCCGCTCGGCGAGGCGCTGGTCGCCGCCGACGCGACCTTTGGCTCGGCGAAGAACGCCCAGGAAGCGCTCCGCACGCAGTTCCCCAACAGCACGTCACCGACGCTTCAGGAGACGCTCGCCATCCTCAAGCAGGTCTTCGGCAACGGCGACAAGCTCCCCTGCACGCTCATCGTCGTGGACGAAATCCAGCAGTTCATCGGCGACAAGATTCCCCGCGCGATGGACGTGCAGGAAATCGCCGAGCACTGCTGCCGCGACCTCGACAGCCGGCTGCTCTTCGTCGGCACCGGTCAGTCTGCGCTCAACGCCACGCCCAATCTCCAGCGGCTTCAGGCCCGCTTCAGCGTGAAGGTGCCGCTCTCCGACACGGATGTGGAGAACGTCATCCGCAAGACCGTGCTTGCGAAGAAGCCGGAGCAGCTCGGTGCCATCGCCGCCGCGCTCGAAAGCAACTCCGGCGAAATCAGCCGCCACCTTCAGGGCACGAAAGTCGCCGCCACGCGCGCGGACGAACCGTTCTACGCGCCGGACTATCCGCTGCTCCCGGTCCGCCGCCGGTTCTGGGAGCGCGTGCTGCGCAACGTGGACGCCACCGGCACCGTCGCGCAGTTGCGCACGCAGCTCAAAATCACCTTCGACGCCGTCCGCGAATGGGCCGACCGGCCCCTCGGCCACGTCGTCCCGGCGGATTTCATCTACGACCAGATTGCCACTGACCTCCTCCAGACCGGGATGCTCCAGCGCGAATACCACGAAATCATCGTGGGCCAGCGCGACAACACGCCCGCCGGCCTGCTTCGTTCCCGCCTGTGCGCGCTCATGTTCCTCATCCAGCAGCTCCCGCGCTCCGGGGCGGCGGATGACGGCGTGCGCGCCACGCCGGACATGCTCGTGGACCTGCTCGTGGAAGACCTCAAGACCGACGGCGCGCGGCTGCGGCAGGAAGTGCCCCAGCTCCTCGCCCAGCTCGTCAAGCAGGGCAAGGTCATGCAGGTCGGCGACGAATTCTGCCTCCAGACCCGCGAAGGTGCTGCTTGGACGCACGACTTCAATGGCCGCCGCTCCCGCGTGCTCAACGACGAGGCCCGCCTCGCCACCGCGCGGGAGGAGAAGCTCCGGGAGGCCGTGAACCAGTTCCTCAACCGCACCGACCTCCAGCAGGGCACCTCCCGTCAGACCCGACGCTTCAGCGTCGAGTTCTCCAGCGCGCTGCCCCGGCAGGCCACGGATGAACTCGTCGTCTGGGTCCGGCACGGCTGGCAGGAACCGGAGAAAACCGTCCTCGACGACGCGCGCAACGCCGGCAGCAGCAGCCCCATGCTCTTCGCCTGGCTCCCGCGTGAGCAGCACGAGGAACTCCGTCAGGCCCTCGCCTCCGCGCTCGCCGCGCAGGAGACGCTCGACGCCCATGGCAT
>JBEBFV010000490.1:0-4600 GCA_040081795.1 Limisphaerales bacterium
GTGGCCATGCTGCTGCCCTACGGGCTGGTGTATGCGCTGCCGATCGGGCTTTTGACCGCGACCCTGCTCGTGTTCGGCCGTCTCAGCGCGGATCAGGAACTCACCGCAGTCCGAGCAGGTGGAGTCAGTTTGCTCGCCCTTGTGACCCCGGTGTTGTGGATCGGCGTCGTGGCCAGTGGGGTGGCCACGTTTGCCAGCCTGGAGCTGGCGCCGCGCTGCCGGGTTGCCTCCAAGGAGCTGATCTACGAGCTGGGCCTGGCGCGGCCCACGGCATTGCTGGTGGAGCAGCGCTACATCACTGAGTTCCCCGGCTGGACCATTTACATTGGCCGGCGCAAGAGCGACACCGAGTTCGAGAACGTGCTGCTCTACGAGTCGCGGCAGGAGCAGTTGACCCAGCGCATCCACGCGCGCCGGGCCACTGTCACCACGGACCCTGCGAAGCGGGAGATCATCATCTTCAGGCTGTTCGAGGCCCGAGGTGTTTACGAAGTCCCTGGGTCAGGCTGGCGAGCCGTCACCTGGCTCCGTTGCGAATGCTCCGGCAGCTCATGGCGGCGAGTGGGGCATGGTCTTTTTTGAGGAAGCCCTGCCGGTGAGCATCAACCTGTCTGGCGTGAGCCTCTCTGAAGGGAAACCGGAATTAAGCGAGATGACCTCCAGCCAGCTCCATGACGAGTTGCGCGACCTTCAGCGACGCGGCATTGACCCAACGCCGGTGCTGGTAAACATCAACCGGCAGGTGTCCTTCTCCTTCGCCTGCATCAGCTTCACCCTCATCGGCATCCCGCTGGGCCTGCGCGGCCACCGTCGCGAGACGAGCTTCGGCATCGCGGCGGCAATCGTGCTCACCGCCGTCTATTACAGCTTCATCATCCTCGGCCAGGCGTGGGATACGCGCCCGCAGATGCATCCCCACCTCATTGTCTGGGCACCGAACTTTCTCTTCCAAGGCATCGGTGCATGGCTCCTCTGGCGGGCCAATCGCGGACTCTGAAACAGTTTTCCGCGTTGACCTTTTGGCAGCACGGCGCGTTGAATCCGTCATGCATCCCGCCCTCTCGCGCCACGCCAGCTTGTGCGCCTCGCTGTTGATGGCCGTTGTCTTTTCCTCTGCTCCGGCCCGTGCCGACGTGAAGCTGCCCGGTGTCTTCTCTGACAACATGGTGCTCCAACGTGACCTGCCGCTGACGTTCTGGGGCTGGGCCGGCGAGGGCGAGATGGTAACGGTCGAGTTCCAAGGACAGAAGGCCAGCGCCACCGCGTTCCGGCAGTTGCCCAATCCCTTGGGCCGCTGGCAGGTGAAGCTCGGCCCGTTCAAGACCAGTGCCACGCCCGCGTCGCTCGTGGTGCAGGGCAAGAACCGGCTCGAGCGCAAGAACGTCCTCGTCGGGGACGTGTGGCTTTGCACCGGCACGGCGAACATGGAGTTCCCGCTGAACAAGTCGTCGGGCGCGGAGAATGAGCTGGCCGCCGCGAATCATCCGCTCATCCGCCTCTTCACCGTCCCGCGCGCGAAGGCGAACGAGCCAGCCACCGACCTGCGTGTGTCATGGCAGGAATGCCGGGCGCCCGCCGCTTTCTCCGCCGTGGGCTATTACTTCGGGCGCGATTTGCAGAAGGCCGTCGGCGTGCCCATCGGCCTGGTGGGCATCTATCAAAACGGTGTGCCGGCGGAGGCTTGGGCCAGCCGCAACAGTCTCGCCGACCACCCGGAGCTGCGCCGCGATTTCGTGGAGCGATTCGAGCGGATGCGCGGTGACCATGCCGCCGCCATGCAGCGTTACATCGCCGAGGCCGACGAGATGAAGAAGCAGGGCAAGCGTCCCACGGGCTTGCCGCCGAAGCCGCCCGTCATGCCCGCATGGATGGGCGCGGAGCTTTTTAACGGCATGGTCGCGCCGCTGGTTCCCTACGGCATCCGCGGCGTCATCACCTATCAAGGCGAGGCCAACACCGACCGCGCCGGGCAATATCGCCTCCTCTTTCCCGAACTCGTCAAAGGCTGGCGGCAGGCGTGGGGCCAGGGCGAATTCCCGTTTCTCGCCGTGCAGCTCGCGCCCTTCGACAAGAACCGGAATCGTTCATTGGAGCAAATCGCCGCCGTGCCGGAGGACTCCGACTGGGCGCGTCTGCGCGAGGCGCAATCTCTCACCGCGAAGGCCGTGCCGAACTATGCGCTCGTCGTCACCACCGACCTCGGCGAGAAGGACGACGCGACGCCCGCGAACAAAACTCCGGTGGGCGCGCGTCTCGCCCTGGCGGCGCGGGCGGTTGCCTACGGCGAGAAGCTCGTGTCCAGCGGCCCGCTCTTCCGCGAGATGACGGTGCAAGGTGAAAAAGTCCTTCTGCACTTCGACCACGTCGGCGCAGGCCTCGAAGCACGCGGCGGGAAACTCACGGGCTTCGCTGTGTCCGGTGAAGACAAGAAATTCGTCTGGGCCGATGCGCGGCTCCTGCCGGACAACTCGATTGTCGTCAGCGCCGCATCCGTGCCCAAGCCCGTCGCTGTGCGCTTCGGCTGGGCGGACTTCCCGGTGGTGAACCTGTTCAACAAGGACGGTTTGCCCGCGTCGCCATTCCGCACGGACACTTTCTCACCGCCGCCACCGTCCGCTCCGGTGAAGAAAAAATAGTCTTCAGGCCTCCAGCTTCACCGACCGCTTCTGCTTCGCGCTGCGCACGGCGGCATCCACAATCTCCTGGCCGATGCGGCTTATGCGCAGGCTCACTGGGCCTTCCAGCGGCTTGCCTGCGTCGAGGCAGTGCAACAGATACTGCACGGGATTCTGATGCGGAGCTTTCGTCGCGGGCGCGGCGATGCGGTGGGGCAGGGGACGCTTGCGAGTCTGCACTGTCACGTAGTCGTCGTAGTCGTAGTTGCTGATGGTGCCCTCCGTGCCGGCGATGACGAAGCCGCACTTGGGCTGCGGCTGAATGGTCCACGGGTCCGTGAACGTCCCCCAGCGCGTCTCGAACTTCGAGAGCCCGTGTGCGTAGCGCGCCACCACAATGCTGTGCTCGTCCACTTCGAGGCCCGCCGGTTCGTCCACCGTGGCCGTGACTTCGAGCGGCCGCTTGCCGCCCTGATACCAAGTCCCCAGCGTCGTGCCGTAGCCGAGGTAGTCCAGCAACGACCCGCCGCCGTGCGCCCGCTTGTAAAACCACGAGCCCGGCTTCTCCTTCGCGACCTGCGCCGCCGTCTTCTCGTCCTTGTCCGCGCCGTGGAAGAGCGGCCCGCGGTTGCCGCCGAAGTGCCACACGTTCAGCACCTCGCCGATGACGCCCGAGTCCACCAGCTCGAATGCCTTGCGATGCGACGGCACCCATTGTAACGGCCAGTTGATCATCAAGGTCTTCCCACGCGGCATCGCGGCAATCATCGCATCCGCCTCTTTCAGCGAAGCGGCGAACGGCTTTTCCACCATGATGTGCGGGCCATAGGGCGCGACCTTCTTCACCCACTCGCCGTGCTTCGATGCCGCAGGGCAGAGGATGACCACGTCAGGTTTGGTCTGCTTCAGGCACGCTCGGTAGTCCGTGAACGCCCGGTCGCGCGCGACGAGTCCCTTGCTCACCGCCTCCTCCATTCGTGCCGGGTGCTCGTCGCTGATGCCGACGATTTCAGCCTGCGGGTGCTTGTGGGCGTAGCGGAGCAGGTCGCCCATGTGAAAGTGGTCGAAGTTGATGCCGGCAATTTTCCAGGTGCGCTTCTTCATGGTGTGAACGTGCCGCGAGAATGCCCGAGGGAAGCAGCGGGCGCGAAGTCATTTTTGCGTCTTGGACTGCGCCGGCAGAGCAGAGCACCGACGGCTCTTTGGTTTCCCGCGAGCGAAACCGGGATGCCTCGCTGCCGTCAACTGCTCCGCAGGACTGAAAGCGGTGTCTCGCTGCGCTTGTCGTCGCGGCCCAAGACGCAGCTTGACAATTAAACTCTGCAATGCAAAGTAACTGACATGGAATCGAATTGGGCCGAGGAAAACCTCCAGGTCATCCGCACCATCATGGAGCGGGCGGCCCTCTACCGGAGGACGCTCGCGCCCCTGATGCTGGCGACCGGATTGATTGGCATCGTGGCCGCCGGCATTGGTTTGCTCGCGTCGGGGCAAACTGCCGCCAGCTTTCTTTTCCTCTGGCTATTCACGGCGGTGCTCGCCTCGCTCGTCTCATTGCTCATTGTTCGTCGGCAGGCTATCACAGCCAAGGAGCCGTTCTCGACGCCTGCTTCGCGCCGGGTCATCGGAGCCCTTTATGCGCCGCTTTCTGCGGGAGCCATGCTCACCGTGCCGGTAGCCCTGCTCCTTGCCACTGGCCATCCCGCACTCGCTGAAACGGTGTTGCCTCCAGTGATGTGCGTGTGGATGGGTTTTTACGGCTGTGGCCTCAATGCTGCCGGCCAGTATTCATCACGCGGCGTTCGCTTGCTTGGCTGGGGCTTCATCGGTGCGGGAGCATTGCTTGCGACGCTTTATGTCGGAGATTATTGGCTGCCCAAACCGGACAGCCGGGCGCTTTGGACGAACCCACACGCCATCATGGGCGCGACCTTCGGCGGTTTCCACCTTGTCGCCGCTGGCTACTTGTATCTGACCGAATCTCG
>JBEBFV010000491.1:0-4599 GCA_040081795.1 Limisphaerales bacterium
GCTCCCAAGCCCGTTGACCCGCGCTCCGCCCTTCCCTCCAGCGCGCAGGTCATCATGATGAAGCCGCCCATCGTCGTCCGCGATCTCGCGGAGCAGATGAAGCGCAAGCCCTTCCAGCTCATCGCCGACCTGATGCAGATGGGCATCTTCGCCAACGTCAACCAGGCCGTTGACGAAACCGTCGCCATCAAGCTCTGCGCCAAGCACGGCTTCAAGTTCGAGGTCGAGAAGCGCGCCAAGGGAGAAGGCCAGGTCCACGCCGTCGTCAAGAAAGTCGAGGCCGACCCGATTGATGACAAGCCCGAGGATCTCAAGCCCCGCCCGCCCGTCGTCACGATCATGGGACACGTGGACCACGGCAAGACCTCGCTCCTCGATGTCATCCGCAAGGCCAACGTCGCCGCCGGCGAGTCCGGCGGCATCACCCAGCACATCGGCGCCTACACCATCACCGTCCCGCACCCGGAGAAGAAGGGCGAGCTGGCTCAGATCACCTTCCTCGACACGCCGGGCCACGCCGCTTTCTCAGCCATGCGCGCGCGTGGCGCAAACGTCACCGACCTCGTCGTCCTCGTCGTCGCCGCCAACGACGGCGTGATGCCGCAGACACTCGAGGCGCTCTCGCACGCGCTCGCCGCGAAAGTCCCCATCCTCGTGGCCGTCAACAAGTGCGACCATCCGAACGCGAACCCGCTCCGGGTCCGCCAGCAGCTCCAGGAGAAGGGCCTCACCTCCGACGAATGGGGTGGCTCGACCCTCTTCGTGGATTGCTCCGCCATCACCAAGCAGGGAATTGACAAGCTGCTGGAGATGATTGTTTTCCAGACCGACCTGCTCGAGCTCAAGGCCAACCCCGACCGCAAGGCCAAGGGCAACGTCATCGAGTCCGGCCTCCAGGCCGGTGGTCCCACCGCCACCGTCCTCGTGCGAAAGGGCACGCTCAAGGTCGGCGACGTCATTCTCTGCGGCTCGCACTACGGCCGCGTCCGCGCCCTCATCAACGAGGAGGGCGAGCGCCTCAAGCAGGCCACCCCGTCCGTCGCCGTGCGCGTGCTCGGCCTCAACGGCGTGCCCGTGGCGGGCCTCGAGTTCGTCGTCGTGGACAACGAGCGCGGCGCGCGCGACATCGCGGAGGAACGCGCCATGGCCGACAAGGCCGCCGAGGCCCAGGACCGCCAGCCGCGCGTCACCTTGGAAAACCTGTTCGCAAAAATCGCCGAGGACCAGCAGCTCACGCTCAAGGTCGTCGTCAAGGCGGACACGCAGGGTTCCGTCGAGGCCATCGTCGAGGCGCTCAAGAAGATCGAGACCAACAAGGTCGCGCTCGATATCGTCCACCACGCCGTCGGCACCGTCACCGAGTCGGACGTGGACCTCGCCGGCGCATCCAAGTGCGTCATCCTCGGCTTCCACACGCGCATTGACTCCGGCACCAACGAGAAGGCCAAGCAATACGGCGTGCAGATCAAGCTCTACGCCATCATCTACGAGCTGATTGACGAGGTGAAGGAGGCCATGGCCGGCCTGCTCCCGCCCGTGCTCAAGGAAGTCGTCGTCGGCAGCGCCGAGGTCCGGCAGATCTTCGAGCTGTCCAAGGGCGGGGCCGTCGCAGGCTGTTCCGTCACG
The DNA here is from genome assembly GCA_040081795.1 of Limisphaerales bacterium. Classification (GTDB taxonomy): domain Bacteria; phylum Verrucomicrobiota; class Verrucomicrobiia; order Limisphaerales; family SXTU01; genus SXTU01. The sequence continues at coordinate 1,627 of JBEBFV010000491.1, forward strand.
CTGGGCCGCATCGTCAAGGGCAAGGTCCGCGTCATGCGCAAGAAGAACCTTCTCTACGAGGGCGTCACGCTCTCGCTGCGCCGCTTCCAGGACGAGGTCAACGAAGTCCGCTCCGGCCTCGAGTGCGGCATCCGCATTGACGGCTTCAACGAGTTCCAGATCGGCGACGCCATCGAATGCTACATCACCGAGAAGGTGAAGCAGGCGCTCTGACAGCAGTTATCAACCACGGATGGACACAGATGAGCACGGATTCCAACCGTGAGTGTTCGAGTGAAAAATTTTCCATCCGTGTCAATCCGTGTTCATCCGTGGTTAAAACTCAGCGCCCATGAAAGTCCGACTTGAACGCGTCCGCGAGATGCTCAAGCGCACGCTGGGCGAGATCATCCGCCGCGATTTCCCGCCCGGCGGCGACAACGGCCTCATCAGCGTCAGCGACGTGACCGTCACGCCCGACCTGAAGGAGGCGAAGGTTTACATCGGCGTCGTGGGCAAGGCCGACGCCAAGAAGCGCGCGATGAACCGCCTCAACGGCAACCGCGGCCAGATTCAATTCGAGATGGGCCGTTCCATCGTCCTTCGCTACACCCCGAAGATTCAGTTTCACCTCGACGAAAGCGTCGAGCGCGGCAACCGCATCCTCACCATCCTCGACGAACTGGAGAAACAGGAGCCTCCGAAGTGACCGGCTACTCCCACATCCTTGACGAAATCCTCGACGCCATCCGCCGAGCCAAGACCATCTGCGTCGTCGGCCACGTCCGGCCTGACGGCGACTGCATCGGCTCCCAGGTCGGCCTCGCGCTTGCGCTTCAGAACCAGGGCAAGCAAGTCACCGTCTGGAATCAGGACGCCGTCCCGCAGAAGCTCCGCTTCATGGTCCCCAACGGTCTTGTGAAGAAGCCCGAGTCCGGCCACAAGTTCGACCTCGTCATCGCCACTGACTGCGCGAGCTTCGAACGCCTCGGCACCGTCGGGAAAGCCATCGCGAAGCACCGCGACTTCATCAACATTGACCACCACGAGAGCAACACGCGCTACGCAAAGCTCAACTGGGTTTCCGCCCGCGTGCCCGCGACCGGCGAGCTGGTTTACGAGTTGCTCAAGCACGCTGGCTGGCCCGTCACGCCCGCCATCGCCGACTGCCTCTTCACCGCCGTCTCCACCGACACCGGCAGCTTCAGCTACCCGAACACCACGCCCGGCACCTACCACGTCGCCGCCGACCTCGTGCGCAACGGCGCGAACCTCGCGCGCGTCTGCAACGAAGTTTACCAGAGCTACCCGCTGTCACGCGCGAAGCTGCTGCGCCACGTCTTCAACAGCTTCCGCACCACGCACAATGACCAGGTCGCGTGGTTCTGGCTCCGCAAGCGCGACTACACCCGCACCGGCGCGGACACGAACGACAGCGAAGGTCTCATTGACCACATCCGCGACATCGAGCCAGTCGTCGTCGCGTGCGTCTTCGAGGAAGTGGAGCCGGAACTCACGCGCATCAGCCTCCGCTCGAAGAGCGAGCGCGTGAACGTGAACGAAGTGGCCGGCAAGTTCGGCGGCGGCGGCCATCCGGCGGCGGCGGGCGCGCGCATCCCCGGCAAGCCCCTCTCCGTTCAGCGCAAAGTCATCGCCGCGCTCAAGAAAGCCCTGGACGCCGCGAAGTAAGCCGCGTCCGTTCGTCTGATTTCCCATGCTCCAATTCGATTCCCTTGACGGTGCCCTCCTCGTGGACAAGCCCGTCGGCTGCACCTCGCACGACGTGGTGGATGACATCCGCCGCCGGTTCAACATCAAGAAGGTCGGCCACTGCGGCACGCTCGACCCGAACGCGACCGGCCTGCTCATCATCGTGCTGGGCCGTGGCACCAAGCTCTCCGAGAAGCTCATGTCCGACGACAAGGTGTATGAGGGCGACATCAAGTTCGGCGAGGCCACCGACAGCTACGACACCGACGGCAAAGTCACCGCCACACTGCCCGTCCCGCCGCTCACGCTCGACCAGTTGAACGAGGCGGCCGCTGCGTTCGTCGGCGACCTCCAGCAAATCCCGCCGATGGTTTCCGCGAAGAAGCAGGGCGGCGTCCCGCTCTACAAGCTCGCGCGCAAGGGCATCGAGGTCGTCCGCGAGCCGCGTCTCGTCCACATCTTCAACTACCGCTTCACCGCCTACGCCGAGCCGCTGGCGAAGTTCCGCGTCGCCTGCACCAAGGGCACCTACGTCCGCTCCCTCGCGCACGAGCTTGGCATCAAGCTCGGCTGCGGCGCGCACCTCGCCACCCTCCGCCGCGTCACCTCCGGCAAGTGGGACGTGGCCGACGCCCTCACCCTCGACGCCATCCTCGCGCTCAAGCCAGACGAGTTGGAGAAGCGCGTGATTCCCTTCCTGCAACTGGCGAGATGAGTTGAAAGGTTGAAGAGTGGAAAAGCTAAAGAGTTGAAGAGTTAAAGAGTAGAAGAGTGGCAATGCAGAAGTGCGCCCGACACGAAAGCCTCTTCAACGCTTCAACTCTTTAACCCTTCAACCGCCCACCATGCCCATCCTCACCGCCGCCACCGAACTCCGCGCCAGCCCGCGCAAGGTCTGCGTGGCCATCGGTGTCTTCGACGGCGTGCATCTCGGCCACCAGCAGGTCATCCGGCAGACACTTGCCGACGCCCGCCAGCACGAGGGCGTGCCGGTCGTCATAACCTTCGACCGCCATCCGAACACCATCGTCGCGCCGGACCGCGTGCCGCCGATGCTCTACTCGCTGCCGCAAAAACTCCGCGCCATCGAATCGCTCGGCGTCGCGAACACGCTGCTCATCCGCTTCGACCGCGCGTTCAGCGAGCAGACGGGCGAGCAGTTCATCCGCAGCCTCGCCCGCGATTTCGGCCACCTGCATAGCGGATGGGGGGGGGGGGGGGGGGGGGGGGGGGGGGGGGGGGGGGGGGGGGGGGGGGGGGGGGGGGGGGGGGGGGGGGGGGGGG
>JBEBFV010000492.1:0-4597 GCA_040081795.1 Limisphaerales bacterium
TCTCGACATCCACGACGGCGAACTCGAACCCACCCTTGAAAACCGCCGCCATATCACCCGCCTCATCCGCCAATGGCGCGCAGACATCGTCTTCAGCCCGCGCCCCAACGACTACCACCCCGATCACCGCTACACCGGAGTCCTCGTGCAGGACGCCGCCTACATGGTGGGCGTCCCCTTCATCTGCCCCGACGTCGCGCCCCTCGCGCGCAATCCCCTCTTCATGTTTTACACCGACCGCTTCCAAAAACCCAATCCCTCCACCTGCGACATCGCCATCTCCATCGACTCCGTCATAGAGAAGAAACTCGATGCACTCGCCGTCATGGAATCACAATTCCTCGAAGGCGGCGCACTGGGCCACGCCGCCCTTCTTCCCAAGACCCCCGCCGACAAACCCAAGCGCGTCGCAGCCGTTCGCGCCAGCCAGGCCGCCCGTTATCTCGGCATCGCCGAGCGTTTTCGCAAGGAACTCCGCCAATGGTATGGCGACGCCGGTGGCTCCGCCGTCAAGCACGCCGAGGCATTCGAGATCTGCGAATATGGACGCCGCCCGGATCCGGCTGAAATGAAGAAGCTCTTTCCTTTTTTCGGCTGATGCCGGCCAGCCGGCGTGACTCCCAGCCGCAGACGGCCCAAACCGGTTGTGCAGGGCAGGGGAGGGCGTCTCGAAATCGGGACGTGGGTTGAAACTGAGCACGCTCGGCACTGGCGAAAATCAAGGTTGCCATCCCGGCCCGCTTCCCGTTGCGTTGCGACCATGAAATCCGCCATCGCCATCTTCGCGCATCCTGACGACATCGAGTTCGTCGCCGCCGGCACGCTGTTGCAGCTCAAGCGGCGCGGTTGGGAGACGCACTACATGAACGTCTCCACCGGCAACTGCGGCAGCGTCGAGTTCAGCCCGGCGAAGACCCGGCGCGTCCGGCTCGCGGAAGGAAAGGCGGCGGCAAAGCTGCTTGGCGCGCATTTCCACGCGCCGCTCTGCGATGATCTGGAGATTCGCTATGAGACGATGACCTTGCGCCGCATCTCGGCGGTCATTCGCGAATCGCAGGCCAGCATCGTCCTCACGCACTCGCCGCAGGACTACATGGAGGATCACATGAACACCTGCCGGCTCGCCGTCACGGCGGCCTTCACGCACGGGATGCCGAACTTCCACTCAGTCCCGCCGCGCGCCACCTACGCGCACGACGTGACTGTCTATCACGCCATGCCGCATGGCCTGTGCGATCCGTTGAGGCATCCGATCACGCCCGATGCGTTCGTGAACACGACGGCGGTCCACGCCACCAAGCTCGCCGCGCTCGCCGCGCACAAGAGCCAGCAAGGCTGGCTGGACGTGAGCCAGGGGATGAACTCCTACCTCCGCTCAATGGAGGAAATGTCCCGCGCAGTCGGCAAGCTCTCGAATAAATTCCGCCTGGCCGAGGGCTGGCGTCGCCATCTGCACCTCGGCTTCAGCGCGAAGGATATTGACCCGCTGGCCGAGGCGTTGGGCAAGGACTGGCTCGCCAATCGCGCGGCCCGCTAGGCGCTGTAGCGGCGGTCTGTGACCGCCGTCCGGTGGATTCTCCCAAACGGCGCTCACAGAGCGCCGCTACAATGCTGGAATGCGCGTCGGCTTCGCGGGATTGAAGCCCAGCGCATTCGCCGCCGAGCCGTAGGCCCCGGCGTAGTCGCCGAGTTGTGCACGGAGAATCTTCGCCTGATGCCCGCCGGCCTGCCACTCGTAGTGGCGCACGTAGCGCTCCAGCGGAGCGAAGAGCGCCTCACCCGCGCGAGCGATGCCGCCGCCGATGATGACGGCGTCCGAATCGAGCACGTTGATCAGCGAACCAATGCTGCAACCCAGCGCCCGCACGGAGCGGTCCCAGATTTCTTTCGCGGCCGCGTCGCCCTTCACTGCGGCGGCGACCAGCTCGTGCGTGCTGGCGAAGCGGCCCTTGCTGCGCTCGCGGATGAACTTGTTGCCCATGAAGTGCTCCAGCGAGCCGGCGGTGTTGAAGTCATCGCGCGGGCCGTTCCAGTCCACCGTGATGTGGCCGAGGTGACCGGCACGGCCAATCGCTCCGCGCAGCAGATGCCCATCCACCATCGCCGCTCCGCCCACGCCGGTGCCGAGCGTGAAGAGCATCACGTCGCGCAGGCCGCGCGCCGCACCGCGCCAGACCTCACCGAGCAAGGCCGCGTGTGCATCGTTGAGAATCGGAATCGTGCGGGGCGACGCGAGGTAGTCCGTCCAGTCCAGCCGCTCGAGTCCCAGCAGCCTTCCCGGCATCACCGCGATGCTGCGCGCGTCCCTGGCCGCCAGTCCCGGCGCGGAAAGCCCAATGCCCGCCGGCTCACCCAGCTCGCACCGCCATGAGCGGACGAGCGTGCGAATCTTCCTGGCCCACTCCATGTCATTGTCCACGAACGGCACGCTGCGCTGTCGGAGTTTCTCTCCCGCCGCCGTCACGGCCACGGCCTTGATGCTCGTGCCGCCGAGGTCGAGGCCGAGGAAGTAGTTGAGAGTTGAAAGTTGAGAGTTGAGAGCCGCACGACGACGCATCGCGACCCTGAACCTTGGACTTTGGACTTTGGACTTTGGAGCCTTAGCCATGTTGTCCCTCACTCACACACCACCCGCCATCCACCGCCAGCACCTGGCCAGTGACGAATTTCGAGTCATCGCTCATGAAGAAGACGGCGGCGGCATCCAAGTCCTCCGGCTGGCCGATGCGCCCGCCATCGAGCGGTTGCTTGGTGAGGATGAAATCGAGGATCGCTGTGTCAGCCTGAGCCCGCTCGGACATCGGCGTGGCGACAAGCGCTGGAGCAAGGACGTTGAAGCGGATGTTGTCCTTCGCGTAGTGCGCGGCGGCAGTCTGCGTGAGGCCGATGATGCCAGCCTTGGCCGTGGCGTAGGCGTGCGTGGCAAAGAACTGGGGTGAGGGCGACCAGCCCAGCACGCTGCCCATGTTGAGCACGCAGCCACCGCTGCCTTGCGCGAGAAACTGGCGGACAGCGGCGCGGTTGGAGTAGAGGAGCGAGGTGAGGTTTTCGTTCAGCGTGAACTGCCAGCCTTCGTCGGTGAGTTCGTGAAGCGGGCCGTCGCCTTGCCTGCGCCCGCTGCCGCCCGCGACGTGGTAGAGACCGTGGAAGCCCCCGAACTTCTCCACCGAGAGCGCGATGGCGCGGGCTGCGGTGTCCGGCTGCGCTGCGTCAGCCACCAAGCCAGCCACGGCAGAGCCCAGTTCGCTCTCCACGGCTTGGACCTTCTCAGCGCTGCGGCCAACGACGACCAACCGCGCGCCCTCGCGGACGAACGCCCGTGCCGCCGAGAGGCCGAGTCCGCTCGTGCCGCCGATGACGACGAGGACTTTGCCGCTGAGTTTGCTCACGCGCGCTTGATAGCGGGAGCGGTGGCGCGAGGCGAGCTTTCTGCGCGACGCGGACGAGCCTGCGCGCTAGAGTCCGCGCGTGTCCGAGAGCCTCGTAGTCAACGAGATTTACCTGAGCCTGCAAGGGGAGAGCACCTTTGCTGGGCTGCCGTGCGTTTTCATCCGGCTCACGGCGTGCAACCTGCGGTGCTCGTATTGCGATACGGCGTATGCGTTCACCGAGGGCAAGCGGCGGGAGTTGGAGGAGATCATCGCCGAGGTGGAGAGGTTGGCGAAAAGTTTTCAGTGTTCAGTGTTCAGTGTTCAGAAGCTGCCACTTGTCGAGCTGACGGGTGGAGAACCTTTGCTTCAGCCGAACGCGCTGCCGCTCATGCGGCGGCTCTGCGATGCGGGCTTCACGGTGCTCCTGGAAACGAGCGGCGCGCTGGACATCACGCCGGTGGACGCGCGCGTGCGGCGCATCATGGACCTGAAATGCCCCAGCAGTGGCGAGGTCGAGCGCAACCGCTGGGAAAACCTGCCGCACCTCAAAGCCACCGACGAAATCAAGTTCGTCGTCGGCACGGTGCAAGACTACGAGTGGGCGAAGGCGCAAATCGCGAAGCACGACCTGGCGGCGCTTTGTCCGCTGCTCATGTCCTGGGTCACGCCGCTGCAACCGCACCAGCAGGACAAGGTCTTGAAGCCCGTGCCCGCCGGACAGACGCCGATCACGCGGCTGGACTTGGTCGAACGCATCATCGCCGACGCGCTGCCGGTGCGCTTCCAGTTGCAGATGCACAAGATCGTCTGGGCGCCGGACCAGCGCGGCGTGTAGCCGCCGACGTGAAATGGCGGACTCCATGACCACTCAGCAAACTCTCGACCTGCTCCGCTCCTACGAGTCGCGGAACGTCACCTTCATGGAGGGAGATGGCTCGTGGCCCATCGTCTGGACGCGGGCGAGTGGCGTAAACGTCTGGGACGCGGAGGGACGGAAGTATCTGGACCTCACCGCCGCGTTCGGCGTCGCGGCAGCCGGGCACGCGAACCCGCGCGTCGTCCGTGCCGGGCAGAGACAGATGGCGACGTTGTTGCACGCGATGGGCGATGTGCATCCGCATCCACTCAAGGCGAAATTGGCGAAGGAGCTTTCCGCGCTGACGTTCGAGCGGTGGCTTGTTGCCGCCGAGGTCAGGAGGCGGAGCTCCACAAACGCCAAACGCCTC
>JBEBFV010000493.1:0-4572 GCA_040081795.1 Limisphaerales bacterium
CTCCACTTGCGCGGGCAGCGTGCTCCTTCGGAAGCGGGGGCGTCAAAAGTTTTTTTGGGGCGCGGCACTGGCACAGGTTGTGGCGCGGCACGCCGGAAGCCCTTTGGCACCACGACGGATTGCGGTGCGGTGAGCGAGGCACCTGGCTGGGATTGACGCTCGAATTGGCGCCTGACCAGCACCGGGCCGGTTCGTCCTCCCATCAGGAGCGCCGCCTGCTGGAGTTGCAGCAGCCGCGTGAACTCCCGTGGTTTTTATGCCAACCCAGCCTTCGCCGCGCGGCGTTTGCGGCGGAACGCCAGCGGAAACCATCGCCGCGCTCAACCCTCCAGCCGCACCTTCTGCACGCACTGCCAGTCGCGCACCACGAGCAGGCCCGCCAGGCCCGCCTGAGTGAGCATCTCCCAGTGGCGCTCGAGGAACGCAGCCGGGATCACCGGCGGGATGACCCGCAACGGCGCGCTCCGGTAGTGCAGCACGCGGTCCCCGGCGCGTAGGACCTCCCGGATCGGCGGGCAGGCGGCGATCTCGTCCACCGTGGCGAACCGGGTCTCCTTCAATTCCTCGAAGCCTGCCTCCGGCTCCCGCCAGCACCGCAACTCGTGCTTCAAGGTGAAGGCCGAGAGGAGCTCCCCGTTTCGCCGCCACAGGACGCCGGAGAACCGGCAGAGGTTGATGCCTTGCGCCTCCTCACCCGTGAACCGAAGCCGCTCATCCCCCGGCTCCAGCCGCGCCAGCACGCGCTGCCAGTGCCGCCGCAGCAGCCCATCCTCCCGCGGGTCAGTTCGGCGGTCACAGCGGCGCCGTCGGCCGGGCCGCGCAGTTCCTTGGGCCGGTAAAAGTCGTCGGACGAACCCGGCCGGCAGCGCATGCAACACCCGCAGTTGACGCGCCGGGTGACCACGGTGATTTCCGCGCCGCAACGGTCGCAGTTGCAGGTTGCGGTGGACACGCTCACGTTGATTTAAAGGTGTGGCTGCGCTCGAACTATTCGTCCGTTGCGCACCGAGTCAAGGCTGGCCCTGCGGGAAAGCAGCCACGGAACCACCACGCGATGGAACCGTCGCACGGCATTCGTCGAATCCCCGTCGGCGAAGCAGTGGCGTTGTGCGGGCAACGTCAGGTTCGTGAGCGCGACCCAGTTCGGGGAGGCCGCGTTGGCGGGCAACCCTGCCGCCACCACCAATGGCACTGCTCCGCCAGTTGTTCTTCGGTCATTTGGGCGGAGGCCAGCTTCAAAACTTCACTTTGCCAGCCATCGCCTGGGAGTGCTGATCGCGCAAATGCCCATACACCCGCATCGCCAGGGCGCCGCCGTCCTGGTGGCCCAGCCAGCGCGACACGGTCGGGATGTCCACGCCCGATTCGATGCACCGGGTGGCGAAGAGGTGCCGCAGGTCGTGGTGGGTGATGCGGGCCATGCCCACCGCCTGGGCGGCCCGGTCCATGGCCCGCTGGCATTCCGCCACCTGCATCACGGGCTGGGTGGCCGCCTCGCCCGCCCGCTCCGCGCGCAGCCGCTGCAGCAGTTCCCGGGCGTCGGCGATCAGCGGCACGGTGCGGCGCTCGCCGGGCCGGCGGCGCTTCAACCCGGTGACCGGGTTTCCGCGCACGGTGATCTGCCCGCGCCTGAAGTCGCAGTCCGCCCAGGTGACGAACCGCGCCTCGCCGAGCCGCAGCCCCGTGAAGGCCAGAAACCGCACCAGGTCCGCACACGGCCGGGACCACCCGCTCCCGGAGTTCGCGAGGGCGGCCAGGAACAGCCCGAACTGGTCCGCACTCGGCAGCTGGAGCTCGCGCAGCGTCTCGGCGGCGCGCCGGATCCGCCCGGCCGGGATCTTCGACCGGGCCGGGTTGTCGAACCGGGCGCCCCGTTCGATGCCGATGTCCAGGATGGCCTGCAGGCAGCTCAGGCTCTTGTTGAACGTGGTCCCGCCGGCATGCTTGCGGCGCAGTTTCCCGGCCCAGTCGACGCACTGCTGCACCGTGACGTCGCGCAGCTTGAGCCGGCCCCAGGCGGCCCAGTCCTGTTCCCGGCGCTGGCGCGCGGCGGCCTGGACTGCCGCGCGGTCCGCGCGCCGCACGCCGGGCAGGGCGCCGGCCTGGCCGCCCGAGCCGGTGATCACCTTCATCAGCCGGGCGAAGCGTTGTTCGTGATCGATCCGGGTCTTCTCCTTCAGCTCCGGGTTCGCCGCGACCCGGGCGCGGTAAATCTGGGCGGCCTGCGCAAACGTGATCTGGCCATCGCCGGCGGCCTGCAGCTCCCGCTCCGCCTGGAGGACATCGGCGAGCCGGAGCTTGGCGGTGCTGAGGACCTTGGTTTCCAGCGAGCGCCAGCGGAGCTTGCCTCCCAGCCGAAAACGGGCGTAGAATACCTCCGATGACGTGTTGCACAGCAGATTCAAGGTGGCGGTTTTCTCCCACCGGACCGCCGGTTTGGTTCCGGCCGGGCGCGCTACGTTACTCATGGAAAAGTATAGAAAAGCAGTATAGTACCCCGGTCAAGTGCCATCTGGAAATTAGTCCTAACACCTTGTCAGACAATTGGTTGCGCTTGTAGCTCAGCTGGACAGAGCATCCGCCTTCTAAGCGGACGGTCGTGGGTTCGACTCCCGCCAAGCGCACCATCTCCCCGCGTGGGCGGGACACTCTTGTCCCGCAACTCGATTGCCAATTGCCGAGCGGTTCGCCTCCCGCCAAGCTCCCCGCGATGCTCACGCTGGAACACCTCGCCGAACTCGTGGAGAAAAACCGCCCTGCCGCACAGGCCCGCGTGCGCGAGTTCACGCTCGGCGACCGCGAATTCCGCTTCAACACCGAGCCATCCATCATGGGCGTCGTGAATCTCTCCGCTGGCTCCTGGTATCGCGAGAGCGTCTGCCTCTCCGCCGAGGCCGCCATCGCGCGCGGAAAGGTGCTTGCCGCTCAAGGCGCGGCCATCGTGGACATCGGTGCGGAATCCACCCTCGCGAACACCGAACTCGTCGGGGCGGACGCGCAAAACTCCCAGCTCCTCCCCGTCGTCCGCGCACTGCGCGCCGCCGGCGTGCTTGTCTCCGTCGAGACCTACCACCCCGAAGTCACCCGCGCCTGCCTTGATGCCGGGGCGAACGTCCTCAACCTCACCGGCACCGAGCGCGGCGAAGCGATGTATCGCGCCGTGGCCGAGCATCAGGCCGCCGTCATCATCTGCCATGTGCAGGGCGCGAACGTCCGCGCCGTCGGCGACTTCGACCTCACCGCCGACCCCGTGCCGGCGCTGTATGAGTATTTCGCGCGCGAGATTGAGACCGCGACGCGCTGCGGCGTGGAGCGCATCCTGATTGACCCCGGTCTGGGCTTTTACTACCGCAACCTGCAGGACAGCGCCGTGCGCGTGCGGCACCAGATGACCACCTTTCTGAACACCTTCCGCCTGCGCACGCTGGGTTTCCCCACCTGTCACGCCCTCCCGCACGCCTTCGAGTATTTCGGCGAGGAAGTGCGCAGCGCCGAACCCTTCTTCGCCGTGCTGGCCGCGCTGGGCCGCACCGACCTCTTCCGCACCCACGAAGTCCCCCGCATCAAGGCGGTGATCGAGACGATGCGGGCGTTTTGAACAGTCGGCTTTTACCTGCCGGTTAGTTCGGCTCGCACGACGAGGAGATTTCTTCTAAGGATTCCCGCGCTCACACGTTATCCCCTCGAAGGCCCGACCCAGTCGGACTCATGAACGAACCGAACGCGGACTCTGCGGATTGGCTACGCGCCGCTCACGAGCAGCATGGCCCCGCCTTGTCCCGCTACGCCGCCAGCATTGTCGGCAACGCGGATCGCGCCCGGGACGTGGTGCAGGATGTCTTCCTGCGCCTCTGGCGGGAGGACCCCGCCCGGCTCAACGGCTGTCTGGTCGAGTGGCTCTTCACCGTCTGCCGCCATCGCGCGCTGGACGTGCATCGGAAAGAACACCGCATGACGGCGTTGACGGAAGTGGAACTGGACACGCGCCCCGACGCAGGACTCGCGCCGGACGCACAGGCCGAGGCGGGCGAGACAGCCGGGCGCGCGTTGCGCCTGCTGGGTGCGTTGCCGGAAAACCAGCGCGAGGTCGTGCGCCTTAAGTTCCAGGTCGGCCTGAGCTACGCGGAAATCAGCCGCATCACGGGCCACTCGGTCAGCAACGTCGGCTTCCTCCTGCACACCGCGCTCAAGACCCTGCGGCAACAAATGCAACGCGAAGAAAAGTAAACCACGGATGAACACGGATGAACACGGATGCGGCTGTAGCGGCGGTCTGCGACCGCCGTGCCTTGGTGAGCTTGTCGCGCCCGACGGCGGTCACAGACCGCCGCTACAGGGGCAGACGCTTGCCTTCATCCGTGTGAATCCGTGTCCATCCGTGGTTAGAAACCCCAACCGGAGGAATCCATGAACCTCACGCCTGACGACCCGAAACTGACCGCCTACGCCCTCGGCGAACTGGATGCGACGGAACGCGCCGCCGTCGAGGCCGCGCTGGCCCACTCGCCCGAATGCCGCCGCGCGGTGGAGGAAATCCGCGCGCTTGCCGGGGAACTGACCACGGAGCTGGCG
>JBEBFV010000494.1:0-4559 GCA_040081795.1 Limisphaerales bacterium
CACAGCATCCTCGCGCCCGCCAGAACACAGCGGCTTGAGCGCCACCGCGCCGATACCCGCCGCCCGCAGCCGCCGTGTCAGCAACGCCGTGAGCACCGTCTTGCCCACGCCCGTGTCGCTGCCAGTGACGAACACCACGCGCGTCTTCTCCCGCTCCCCCACTGGGGGTGAGGGCCGAGGAGAGGGGGAAGGCGCACGCATAATTCAACCGTGTCCGGCCTTCTGCCGCTCATTCCATCCGTGTGAATCCATGTCCATCCGTGGTTGAATCAGATCAGTTCAAAACTTCGCCTTGATGCCGCGAATCGCAGTCCCCACCACCGGCACATGCTCGAAGACTCCCGCCGTCGCGTCCCAGAAATCCTGGTGCAGCACAACGCGCCCCTGCGCGTCGAAGCGAATCATAGTGATGCCGATGGTGCGGATCGTTTGGCCTTCGCGCAGCTTCTTCAGCCGCGTGTCCATCACCCAGCGGAAGTAGTAGCTCCCGCCCGACTCCGCCACATCCTCGAACCGCACCGTCACGCTCTCCGCGTTGCGCACCGTGGCGAGGAAGTAATCCTCAATGGTCGCCGCGCCGTTCAGCGACTTGAGCGTGTCGTTCAAGTAAGCCTCCGGCGCATAGACCAGCCGCGCCTGCTGCCGCACCGAGTCCTCCGTCATCACCGCGAAGAAGTCCTTCACCCGCTGCACCGCCGCGCGCTCGGCCGCGCTGCCCTTCGCCACGCCGAGCGTGTTCGTCCGCGCTGCCAGCGCATCGTGGAAAGGCCTGGCCGTGTCCAGCACCACGGGCGTCGTGCGGCACGCGGCCAGCAACAGAGGAAGCAGCAGCAGGAATCCAATTCGCATGAGCGGACGCTAGGGCAACCCCACGCGCAGGCAAGCTCCCGCGCGACTCCTCTCCCTCCCCCCCCCCCCCCCCCCCCCCCCCCCCCCCCCCCCAAGGCGCACAGCTACACTTGCTCATGATGCCACCCCGAAACTTTTCCGCGTGCAGCGCACCGCTTCTCCGTGTTTCATCTGCCTCCCGACAGCCCCGCTGCCGGCCCCTTTATGGACGACACGAATTCGCTCATCGAACAACGCAAGGCCAAGCTCGCCTCCCTGCGCGCCAAGGGCATTGACCCTTTCCAGAACAAGTTCACCCCCAGCGAGACCTGCGCCGCCGCGCGCTCGAACTACACCGAGGGCCGTGCCGTGGCCATCGCCGGCCGCATCACCGCGCACCGCGACATGGGCAAGTCCATGTTCATTGACGTGAAGGACCAGAGCGGGCGCATCCAGGCCTACGCGCAGAAGAACGTCCTCGGCGACGAGCAGTTCCACATCTTCCAGCACCTCGACCTCGGCGATTTCATCGGCATCAAGGGCACGCTCTTCACCACGCGCACCGGGGAAATTTCTGTGAAAGCCGAATCCTTCACCATCCTCGCCAAGGCGCTGCGCCCGCCGCCCGCCAAGTGGCACGGCCTCGAAGACACCGAGATCCGCTACCGCCAGCGTTACCTCGACCTGATGGCCAACGACGACGTGAAGCGCGTCATGCTCCTGCGCAGCCAGGTCATCCGCGAGATCCGCAACTTCCTACACACGCGGGGCTACGTGGAGGTCGAGACGCCGATGATGCAGGCCATTCCCGGCGGCGCGGCGGCCCAACCCTTCGTCACGCATCACAATGCACTCGGGTGCAATTTCTTCCTTCGCATCGCACTGGAGCTTTACCTCAAGCGCCTGCTCGTGGGTGGCGTGGACAAGGTCTTCGAGATTGGCCGCAACTTCCGCAACGAGGGCCTCTCGCGGAAGCACAACCCCGAGTTCACCATGCTCGAAGCCTACGAGGCCTTCGGCGACTACGAGACGATGATGGAGCTGGTGCAAGGCATGGTTTGTCACGTCTCGCAGGAGGTGCTGGACACGCTGGTCATCGAGCACAAGGACGCCGAGGGCAAGGTGACGAAGACCATAAACCTCACGCCCCCGTGGCGACGCGTGAAATACAAGGACCTGTTTACCCAAATTCTTCAAAGAGACTGGTTCGATTTGACGCCAGAAGGTCGATTGCAGCGTGCTCTTGAATTAGGTGTCGAAGTCGGTGGTGGCGTAACCGCTGAGATCAGGAAGCTCGGTTCCCTGTCTCGGCGCACAGATTTAATCAGCGAAAGCGAACGAGACAGCATTAGAGCGGAGTTTCAGAAAGCCTGTGGTTCACTTGCATCTCTAGCGAGTGGGCAGCTTCCAGAGGACTTTGAGGTCAATAGCGCGGTCTTCGAGAAGCTGATCGAGCCAACGCTGATTCAGCCCACCTTCGTCACCCACCTGCCGAAGCAACTCGTCCCGCTCGCCAAACTTTCGCCCGACGACCCGAGCACCGTCGAAGTCTTCGAGTGCTGCATCAACGGCCAGGAAATCGCCCCCGCCTACACCGAGCAGAACGACCCCATCGCCCAGCGCGAGGCGCTCGAACACCAAGCCGGCGGCGAGCAGCAGAAGCTCGACGAGGACTTCCTCACCGCGCTGGAACACGGCATGCCCCCCGCCGGCGGAATGGGCATGGGCATTGACCGCCTCTGCATGATGCTCCTCGGCCAGGAAAGCATCCGCGACGTGATCCTCTTCCCGCAGTTGAAGCCGAAGTGAAACCCTCCACACCATGAAGCGCTGCCACCTGTTTGCTGCCCTCCTCACCTTGCCGTTGTTCCTGTCTGCCGCCGATGCGCCGAAGAAGCCCGTGCTGCTCTATAGCCGTTACTTCAACGCCGTCGGTGAGACGCGCTACTTGCCGGACGGCAACTACAAGGAGGTGCTTACCCGCCTGGGCAGCGAGTTCGACGTGCGTGTTCATAATCTGCCTCTGGTCGGGCGGACGCTCGCCGGCGTGGATGTCGTGCTCATCGCCAATCCCAGCGACAAGGCGGCTGGCACCAACCCTCCTCCGCCGCACGTCTCCGCAATGACCAGCGACGCGCTCACGCACTTCGTCAACAACGGCGGCGGCCTCATCGTCATGGGCAACCAGGAGAATCACAACCTCGAGACGAAAGAACTCAACCAACTCCTCGTGCGCTTCGGCGTCCAGTTCGTCGAGAAGTTCACCGACATGAAGAAGATCACAGTGCCCAAGGAGACGCCTATCGTCGGCGGGCTAAACTGGGGCTACTACACCGGCAACCAAATCCTGATCGAGCCGGGCCACATCGCAAAGCCGCGCTCGCTCATTGCCAACGACCTGACCGTCAAGCCCATCAACGGCCCGCGCAACGAGCCCGGCTGTCTGCTCGCCGTAGCCGAATTCGGCCGCGGTCGCGTCGTTCTCGTAACCGACGCAGGCTGGATCACCGACGACGCGTTGTCCGGCAAGGGCATCGGAAACGTCTCCATCAAGGAGCAAGACAACTGGGAGATGATGCGTCGCCTGACCCACTGGGCCGCGCAGAAGCAACCCCGACTCCGGCCGATCCCATGAAACACCCCCGTGTCTGCTTGCTCCACTGGAACGCAGCGGAGGCTTCCGCCCGCCTCGCGTCTCTCGCGAAGCTCGGCATGGCAACGAGCCTTGTGGGTCCGGAACCGGGCAAATGGCCGACGGACTTCAAGACAAACCCACCCGATGCCGTGGTCATTGACCTCTCGCGCCTCCCGTCGCACGGTCGCACCGTTGGCGTTGTGTTACGGCAGCAGAAGAGAACGCGCTTCATCCCACTGGTCTTTGTCGCGGGTGCCCCGGAAAAGGTCGAGCGGGTCCGACAGACGCTGCCGGACGCCACCTTCACGGACTGGGACAACATCGGCGCCGACTTGCAGCACGCCATTGAGCACCCACCCACGGCACCCGTCGCACCGCTGACCGAGTGCTCCACCAAGCCGCTCGCCGCCAAGCTCGGCTGCAAACCGGGCACGACCTTGCTCCTGCTGAATCCCCCGGCGGGCGTGGACAATCTGCTCGGCAAGCTGCCTGACGACGCGTTCGCCCAACCCTGCGCCGTGACGCTGTCCGCGCTGCGTTCGCGCGCGAAGGAAACACGTTTCCTCCTCTGCTTCTGTGCCACACGCGCCGAGTTCGACCGCGTGCTCAAGCTGGTGGACGCGGCGTTTCCCGAGCGCGTCGCCTGCTGGATGGCTTACCCAAAGAAGACTTCCGCGCTCGCGACTGACTTGGGCGAGGCAATTGTGCGCGCGAGTTGCATCGCGCGCGGCCTCGTGGATTACAAGGTCTGCGCCATCAACGAGACCTGGACGGGACTGCTCTTCGGTCGCAAGCGCTCGTAGCCCGGCCTCAGCGCATCAGCAACACGCAGAACGCCGCGACGAACCCCGCCAGCAACGCCGGCGCAGTGCGCTTAACAATCTGCCCCGGCGTCAGGCCCACGAGCAGCGCCGAGTATATCACCACCGCCGCCACCGGCGACATGGTTCTTCCCCACGACGCGCCGATGGCTCCGAACACGCCGAGGTCCAGCGCCGCCGGCAGATTCGTCACGCTCAAGCCCGGCAGCACCGCCCACGAGAACGCCACGCTCGGCCCCATGCCCGAGCCGGACACCACGCCCAGCGCCATCGGG
>JBEBFV010000084.1:0-16429 GCA_040081795.1 Limisphaerales bacterium
CCGGCCCTCTCCCCCGGTGGGGGCGAGGGAGAAAAGGCGGCGGGCGCAGCGAAGCCTGCTGCATTCGCCGCCTTCCCCATCCCCGGCGAGCTCGCGCGCTACACCTTCGATGCCATCACCGGCAACAAGTTCACCAACGCCCTCGGCGGAACCAACTCCGCCACGCTCGTCGGCGACAACAAACTCGTGCCCGGTCGCACCGGTCAGGCCGTGCAGTTCACCGGCGACGAACCGGTGAATCTCCCGCTCGGCAACTTCCAGCGCCACGAGCCGTTCAGCGTCTCGCTCTGGCTGCGCACGCCGGACGTGAAGGACCGCGCGGTCGTCTTCCATCGCTCGCAAGCGTGGACCGATGCCGCGAGCCGCGGCTACGAGCTGCTCATTGAGGACGGTCGGCTCAAATGGTCGCTCATCCACTTCTGGCCCGGCAACGCTATCTCCATCCGCGCCACCGCCCTCGTGCCAACGAACACGTGGACTCACGTCGTCGTGACCTCGGACGGCAGCAGCCGCGCGGGCGGTCTGCGGCTCTTCGTGAACGGTGCGCCCGCGAGCACTGAAATCATCAAGGACAACCTCACGAAGAACATCACCGGCGGCGGTCACGACAACATCTCGCTCGCCGAGCGGATGCGCGACCGGGGCTTCAAGGGCGGTGCGATTGACGACTTCCGCGTGTTCGATCGTGCGCTGACGCCGCTCGAAGCCGCCGCCACGCACGACGAGGCAGCGGCGAAAATCTTGCTGGCGAAAGCCGAATCGCAGTTGTCACCTGTCGAACGCGCCGCGTTGGAAGACTACTTCCTTGCCACGGTGGACGCGGAGTTTTCCAAGCAACTCGCCGCGCTCAAGACCGCGCGCGCCGAGCTGGTGAAGTTCGCCGACGGCGTGAAGGAAATCATGGTCATGCGCGAGCTGGCGCAGCCGAAGAAGTCCTACGTGCTGTGGCGTGGCGAATACAATCATCGGCGCGAGGAAGTCGGCCCCATCACGCCCGCCGCGCTCTCGCCGTGGCCCGCCGGCGCGCCGCGCAACCGCCTCGGCCTCGCGCAGTGGCTCACCGCGCCGGAGCATCCGCTGCTCGCGCGTGTGACAGTGAACCGCATCTGGCAAAGCCTCTTCGGTCGCGGCCTCGTGAAAACGTCCGAGGATTTCGGCAGCCAGGGCGAGAAGCCGTTGTATCCCGAGGTGCTGGACTGGCTCTCGCTGCGCTTCATCCAGAGCGGCTGGGACACGAAGGCGTTGATGAAAACCATCGTGATGAGCGGCGTGTATCGCCAGCGCAGCCTCGCCGACGCCAAGACGATGGCGGACGACCCGGACAACCATTGGCTCGCGCGCGGCCCGCGCCTGCGCCTGCCCGCCGAGATGATTCGCGACAACGCGCTCGCCGCCGCCGGCCTGCTCCGGCCCACGCTCGGCGGTCCGCCGGTGAACCCTTATGAGATGAGCGAGTCGTTCAAGCCCGCGAGTCCAACCGACGGCGACGGCGTGTATCGCCGCAGCCTCTACACGAACTGGCGGCGCACCGGCCCGCCGCCCGCGCTGCTGGCCTTCGATGCCCCGCGCCGCGCCGTCTGCACCGCGAAGCGTGAGCGCACCGACTCGCCGCTGCAAGCACTCATCCTCCTGAACGGCACGCAATTCGTCGAAGCCGCGCGGGTGCTGGGTGAGTCGCTCCACCGCGACGCGAAAGGTGACGTGCCCGCGATGATTGAAGCTGGCTTCCTCCGCTGCCTGAGCCGCAAACCGGACGCGAGAGAGCAAGCCATCTTGCAACAACTCCATCGCGAGCAGCTTGCCCACTTCCAATCCAAGCCCGCCGAGGCCGAGAGCCTGTTGAAGACCGGCAACGCCAAGCGCCATGAGAAGATCCCGGCCCCGGAAGCCGCTGCTGCGACCGTGCTGGCGCAGGCGCTGTTGAACCACGATGCGTGCGTGGTGAAGCGATGAGGGGAAGAAGTGATTAGTAATTAGTGATTTGTTTATGACAACGAACGCCACAGAGAAGGGGAAGGCGAGCGGGTTGCCGTTTGCGCGGGGGTTCTGGGAACTCGTGGCGTATCAGCGGGCGCGCGCGTTGCAGCGGCGGGTGTTCGAGCAGTCCAAGAAGTTTCCCCGCGAGGAGATGTATTCGCTGACGGACCAAGCGCGGCGGGCCGCGCGTTCCATCGGGGCGCAGATTGCGGAGGCATGGGGCAAGCGGGATTACGAGAAGCACTTTGTCAGCAAACTCAGCGACGCGCTCAGCGAGTGCAACGAAACCCAGCACTGGACCATCAGTGCCGTGGACGACGGCTATCTCACGCGCGGCGAGGGCCGCGAAGTCTGGAATCTCTGCCTCGAAATCGGTCGCCTCCTCGCCTCCATGACCGAACGCTCCGACGAGTTCTGCCAAGACGCCGCGAACCCTCGCCTCCGCGAACCGTCCCCAGATTTCTTTTGCTCCACCCCGCTCCCGTGGGCCGACTAATTACTAATCACTAATTACTTTTCCCCTCATGAATCCCCCCTTCAACCGCCGTGCCTTTCTCAACCGCTTCGGCGCTGGCCTCGGCGGCGCGGCCTTGGCGGAGATGCTTTCCTCGAACGCCGCCGCCGCACCGACCGCCGAGCGCGGCATCCTCGGGGCGACGCATTTCGCGCCGAAGGCCAAGCGCATCATCTACCTGTTCATGTCCGGCGCGCCGTCGCAACTCGACTTGTTTGATTACAAGCCGCTGCTCAACCAGCGGCACGGCGAGCAGTTGCCTGACTCCGTGCGCGGCGGGCAACGGCTCACGGGCATGTCGGGCAATCAGTCGTCCATTCCGCTCGTGGGCTCGCCTTTCAAGTTCACGGCGCACGGGCGCAGCGGCGCGATGTTCAGCGAGCTGCTGCCGCACACGGCGGGCATCGCGGACGACTTGTGCGTGGTGCGCTCGATGTTCACCGAGGCCATCAACCACGGGCCCGGCGTGACCTTTCTCCAGACCGGCACGCAAATCGCCGGGCGCCCGAGCTTCGGCGCGTGGTTGAGCTACGGGCTTGGGCAGGAGAACGCGAACCTGCCGTCGTTCGTCGTGCTCGTCACGAAGGGCAAAAGTGGGCAGCCGCTCGGCTCGCACTTGTGGGGCAGCGGCTTCTTGCCGACGAAGCACCAAGGCGTGCTGCTGCGCGCGGCGAAGGACGCCGTGCTTTATCTCAACAACCCCGCCGGCGTGAGCGAGGACAGCCGCCGCCTGCTGCTGGACCGCCTGCGCGAGTTGCACGAGCATCAGTTCGCCGGCACGCCGGACGCGGAGATTCAGAGCCGTATCGACAGCTACGAGATGGCGTTCCGCATGCAGTTCAGCATTCCCGACGCCACGAATGTCGGGGGCGAGCCGCAGCACATCCTCGACAGCTACGGTCCCGACGTGAAGACGCCGGGCACCTTCGCCGCGAACTGCCTGCTCGCACGGCGGCTCGCGGAGCGCGGCGTGCGCTTCATCCAGTTGTATCACCAAGACTGGGACCACCACGGCGGCCTGCCCGGCGCGTTGCCACGGCTGTGCAAGGAAACGGACCAGCCCGCCGCCGCGCTCGTGCGCGACCTGAAGGCGCGAGGGCTGCTTGACGACACGCTCGTGGTCTGGGGCGGCGAGTTTGGCCGCACGAATTATTGCCAGGGGAAAATCTCCGCGAACTTCGGTCGCGACCACCACCCGCGCTGCTTCAGCGTGTGGCTGGCTGGCGGCGGCGTGAAGGCGGGCACGACCTACGGCGAGACTTGCGAGTTCGGCTACAACATCGCCAACGACGGCGTGAGTGTGCACGACCTGCAAACGACGCTGCTGCACCAGCTCGGCATCGACCACGAGCGCCTCACCTACAAGTTCCAAGGCCGTCGCTACCGCCTGACCGATGTGCACGGCGAACTGGTGAAGGGGTTGGTGGGATAGAGCCCTGTCCACATGGACGCAGGCCAATGCAGCGAATTGCTCGCGCGCCGATGCCGGCCTGAGCCAATCGGCCGATGGGATGTTCGCTCGCGGCTCGCTCACTTCGCCTTGGTGAACTATGCGCTGCCGAAGGGGCGACTTGCCCCGCACATCCCGGAGGACCGTTTCGAGATAGCTGAGTTCGACATCGGCGGGCGACGTCTCGCGATGATGAGTGCGGTGCCCTTCGTTGACTTGGACTTCCATTTCCCGCGCTTGGCCGCGTTCGCCAAGTTTCGTTTCGCCCAAACGAACTACCGGGTTTACGTCAACGACCGCCGCACCGGCGAGCCGTGCGCGTGGTTCTTCGGCACGACGCTGGGTTCACCCGTGGTCAACATTCCGCGCTTGCTTTGGCGGCTGCCGTGGCACTTCGCGCGCTACCGCGTGGACTGCGCACACAACGCGGTGAAGAGTAGATACAATTCCTTTCGCATCACGGCTGACTCGAAGTGGGGGCCTGCCGAAGTGGAACTCGAAGACACCGGCGCTCCGGTCTCGGTCTGCGAGGGTTTCCAAAGTCCAGAGGAAGTTGCGCTCGTCCTGACCCATCCGGTGGACGGATACTTCCGACGCGAGGATGGACAGCTCGGCCACTACTCCATCTGGCACCAGCAGATGCGGCTGACGGTTGCGCGCCCGCAGCGGCTTTGGTTTGGGCTGTTCGAACGGCTGAAACTGCTGTCCACGGAAGAAATGGGTCGGCCGCACTCGGTCTTCCTTTGTCCCGAGGTCGAGTTCCTGATTCACCTGCCACCCCGGCTTGCGATCTAATGACGACGACGATTGCGCTCAAACGCGCTTGTTATGAGCTTCGGTCTCGCACCGTTAGAATCATCTAATGTCGGCGAATACGCTCGCGAAACGACTTTTGGGTTTTGGGGCTCAAAGTTCAGCATCTCCGGTGGAATGTGCTTCGCCTCAACTCCCGCTTTCAAAAACCCCAACGCCTTTGCATCAAGTAAGAGCTTCTCGACCTTTTGCACAGTGCATTGGCAGTCGTAATAGGTCTTCTGATCAGCGTTTGCATGCAGGTAAAAGCGCCAGACTTCCCAAAGGCCTCGGAATGTATTCTTTCCTAGCGCGTCAGTTCTGAAGCAGATCTCCTTCTCCAGACTGGCAATTAGATCATTGGAAACTGGCTGCATATCGGATCACCCCTCCCAGCTCTTCCCATCCCACTTCAGCACGCGCTCCAGCATGGCCACCGCGCCGTCTGTGAAGACTTGGAAGAGGGCCTCGCCCTTCTCGGCGGTGGCGTGACGCGGGTCGCCGATGTGGCCGGGCACGCTGCGGTCGCCCATGATCCAGCCGCGCGAGGCCGGCTCGAAGGGGTTGCCAAAAGTGACGGCCTTCACCTTTTTCAAATCGCCCACGAGGTGTGGCGCGAGGCGGAGCACCATGCTCGTCTCCCATTCGCAGGCGTGGCCCATTCGGGTCTGCTTGATGCCGGGGTGAGCCTCGGCGGGGTTCTTGAGCGCGAGATTCCAGTAGGTGGCGAAGAGCAGGAGTAGGTCGCGCCGTGCGCGGTATTTCTGGCGCAGCTCGAAGACGACCTGCTTGCCGGGCACGTCGTTGCCGCCGTGGCCGTTGAACATCACGAGGCGGCGGAAGCCGTGCGCGATGAAGTTCTCGAACTGGCCCGCGAGCAAATCCAGATACACGCGCGGCGCGGCGGACATGGTGCCGGGGAAGTCCATGTGGTGCTCCGAGTTGCCGAGCCATTGCAGCGGTGCGATGAGCACGCGCTTGCCAAGGCGCTCCTCGACACGGCGGACGATCTCGCCGCAGAGCAGGCTGTCGGTGAAGACGGGCATGTGCCGTCCGTGCTGTTCGAGCGCGGCGACGGGGAAAATGACGGGGGTGTCGCGGTCGAGTGCGGCGACTTCGGACCATTTGAGATCGGTGAGGTTCATGTGTGAGTGGAAGGCTAGGGAGGTCGCAGGCGCGTGGCAAGCGGCGGTGGTGCGTCGGCGGTGGTGCGTCACCGTGTCGTCGGGGCAAACTCGTCCTGATACCTCGCGCGCCGCTGGACCACCGTCTCAATGTAGCGGCGAGTGCCGGGGAAGGTCATCTGCGCGAGGAACTGCTGGCTGTTTGTGGCCGCCGCGCCTTGGTTCCACTTCAGCACGTTGCCGCGCCCGGCGTTGTAGTCGGCGAGTGCGTAGGGCAACGGATCGTCGGTCTGCGGGTAGCGGCGGAGCAGCTTGGCGAGATACCAAACGCCGCAAAGTGTGTTCGAGCCGGGGTCGAGGATGTGCTCGTGATGAAAGCCGATGATGCGCTCGGCCTCGGCCCACTCGCGGGCGGCGGGTTCGCGGATTTGCATGAGGCCGATTTCGCCAGCCTTGCCGCGAGCGTTCGGATCAAACCAGCTTTCGCGCCACACGACAGCCTTCACCAGCGCGCCATCCACGCCGTAACGCGCTGCGGCTGCGTGGATCGCGGCGTCCTGACTGTGCTCGCGGCGATACCGGTAGTAGAGCCAGCCGCCAATGGCATCCACGAAGAGGACGAGCGCGACGATGAGGAGCCATTTGCGCCTTGGGGTGCCGCGTGTTCGTTCATCACTCGCCATGCGCGGGAATGGTAGCGGCCCGGCGGCGAAGCGGGAGCAAGAATCGCCGGCTACGCCAGCAGCTCGCTAATCGCCCGGCCCGGGCGCACAAAATGCGGCCGTCCACCGCTGTCCATGACCATCTGTTCCTCCGGCACGCCGAGCAGGTGATAGACCGTCGCGATGAGGTCGCGCGGGGCGACGGGGCTTTCCGCCGGGAAGCCCGCCTGCTTGTCGCTCTTGCCGTAGGCGAAGCCGCCTTTCACGCCGGCGCCCGCCAGCACGCTCGTGAAGCACCCGCCCCAGTGGTCGCGCCCGTCCTTGCCCGCGCCCGCATCGCTGCTGCGCTGGCCCACGCGCGGCGTGCGGCCGAACTCGCCGGTCCAGATGACCAGTGTGTCCTCTAGCATCCCGCGCTCCTGCAAGTCGTCGAGCAGCGCGGTGAAGGCGAGGTCCGTCACGGGCATCAGGCGCGTCTTGAGGTCCACGAAGTTCCGGCTGTGCGTGTCCCAATACACGCTCACGTTCTTGATGCCGTCGTTCGGCCAGAAGACCGTCACCAGCGGCACCCCGCGCTCGACGAGCCGACGCGCCTGCAAGACGGACTGACCGTGCGGGTTCAGACCGTAGCGCTCCCGGACCTTCAGCGGTTCCTCGCCCAAGTTGAACGCACCACGCTGAGTCGCGGCGGACGTGAGCAGCTCGAACGCGCGGCGATGGTTCAAGTCCTGCGCGGCGAAGCTCGGGCTGTAGCCGTCCAGCCGCCGGTCAAGCTGGGTGAGCAGTTCGCGCCGCCGGTCCAGTCGCTCGACGGAGATTTCCGGGTGCAAGGTCGTCTCCGCCACGCGGTAGTCCGGCTGGCTGGGGTCGGAATCAATCGTGAGCGGATCGTGCAACGGACCCAGCCAGCCGGCGAACTGCCCCTGGCTCTCCTCCACGAAGCGCGGCACGTCGCCCGGCAGCTTGGGGCGCATCGAGACGAACGGCGGCAGCGCGCCCTGTCCGCGCCCGAGGTTCGAGAGCACGGAGCCGAAGTGCGGCCACTGAGCGCGCTTGTCCGTCGTGCGCGGCGGCGGCTCGCCGGTGAGCAGGTAATGCGTCGCGGTCGTGTGGTCGCCGTTGTCGTGCGTCATCGAACGCACGAGACAGAGGCGGTCCATGCGCTGCGCAATGCGGGGGAAATGTTCGCAGATGCGAAGGCCGGGGACGTTGGTGGAAATCTCGTTGAACTCCCCGCGCACCTCGCGCGGCGCGTCCGGCTTCAAGTCCCACGTGTCCTGATGCGCCGGCCCGCCCCACATGAAGAGCAGGATGCAGCGCTTGGCCCGACCGAAACTCCGCGCCGTCACCGCCTGCGCGCTCGCCCGCCCGCGCAGCACATCCGCAAAGGAAAGCCCGAACAAGCCCAGCGCCCCCGCGCGCACCAGCTCGCGCCGCGTCATGCGCCAGGGCTGGACGAGTTTGGGGGGCGAGCTGGACATGGCAGTCGGACGAAGATGTCGGCGGCTGAATTCCCGGTCAACCGAGGCGGACCCTGGATTCCGCGCGGTCGCGAAGGGGAGCGGAAGGCGCGACGGCGCGAGAAACTTCTTGGCGCGCACCCAGCCGGACGCATCGGCGGGCGCCTGCTTAGACGTCAATCACCGGCCCGTCACCACCGTCGGGGGGCTTGGTTCCCGGAGCCGGACGTCGAACCCGCACGCGGCTTTCGCCCGAGCCGGTCAGCGTGTTCAGCACTAGCGACACGATGCTGATGACCAGCGCGCCCCAGAACGCCGGCCAGAAACCATCCACGTGAAAGCCCTTCACCAGCGAGCCGACGAGGTAGAGCAGCGCCGCGTTGATGAACAGCACGAACAACCCGAGTGTGACCACCACGAGCGGCAGCGTGAGCAGAAACAGCAGCGGCCGCAGGAAGGTGATGAGGATGCCGAAGAGCAGCGACGCGACGAAGAGGCTCGGGACAGTGTCGTAGTGGATGCCGCTGACGACGTGCGTCGCGACGAGGACGGCGAGGGTGTTGATGATCCAGCGCTGAAGGAAAATCACCACCATCGGGCGGCGCTCGCCCTCCCTTCCGCCCTGCTGGCCTGGCTGAGAACCGGTTCGCACGCGCGGAAGATGGTGGCCGGGCTTGGATTGCGCAAGCAACCGATGGTGCCGGCGTGTGCAGGTCGCCGGCACGCTCGCTCCTACTTCTTCTTCCCGCTCAGGTCTGGCAGTTCTGTCTTCGCGAAGGTCTCCCACTGCTCCTGCAACTTCTCCCGCGCCGGCACGCCGGCATGGACGTAAACCGCGTAGCGCAGTTGCAGCGGCTTGCCCGGCTCCAGCACGCGCGGTGCATCGTGGGTGAACGACGTTCCCATCCAGCCGTCGCTGCGCACGTGGAAGAATGTCGGGTGGTTCGGGTTCGCCGGGTGATCGAGCAGCGTCGCGCCCTCGTTCTTGCCGGGTAGAATCGGTCCGGAGTAATCGCACCAGCGGGCGCGCTTCCAGAAACAACCGTTGTCGCCCTGCTCGTCCACGTTGCCCTCGGAATTGTGGATCGTGCCACCGCCGTCCGCGATGCCGATGGTCTTGGCCATGCGCACGCCGACGAGGCCGAAGGGTGTCTTGCCAAACGTCACCGGCGCGCCCTTCGCTTCGAAGCGCAGGTCCATTACGAGCAACGACTCGTTGTTCGGCAGCAGCTCCAGGCTCACGCGCCGCCGCTCCTCCAGCAGCACCTTGCCGTTCTTGTCCACCCACTGATTCAAGATCGTCGCCGCCGCGCCGGTGTCCGTGTCGTCCAGTTTCTCCAGGCGCTGGCCGATGATGCGGCCTTGGTTCGTGCCGCGGTCGGCCCAGAAGCTCCAGCCGTTCACGTCGTTGTGCGAAACCCAGATCGAGTTGTGATGACTGTGACCGACGGGATCGTGCGGATGCCCCATGCGCGTGACCGAGCGGCCCGAGGGGCCGATGAGCGGGAAGACAAACGGACGGTTCAGCCCCGGCCCGAAGTGCAGCCGCGCCAGTTCGGTGCCGTCGCGCTGGAAGGAGACTTGTTCATACGGCTGCGGCAACGCCTGCACGAGCGGGATGGGCTTGGCATTCGGCAGGGGAACTTGCGCCACCAGCGGCAACGCGGCGGCGAAGACGGCGAGGACTCGCAGGCTGAACATGACCGCAGCAAACACAAACCACCGCGCACCGTAAAGCGCCGACTCAACGAGCGATGCAGCTCACGCCTTGAACGCGTCGCGCGTGCGCTGGACGAGCTTGCTGTCCGTGCCGCTGGAACCCTTCAGCCAGCCGACGCTCGCGGCGAGGCAGCGGTCGCGCAGTTTGGGCGAGACGTGGAAGTAATCCTCCAGCGCGGCCTCGCTGAACTTGTAGTCGTGCGAGTCCGTGCCCTTGAGGTAAATCAGCCGGCGCGCGGTCGCGATGAAGGCTTGAGGGTCGCCGCCCGCGCGCAGGTAACCGAGCGCCTTGCTGGCCGCCGCGGTCTTGTCGCCACTCACCGCGGCGAAGACTTCGGCAAGCGCGTCGGCTCCGCTGGCCTTCGGTGCGACTGCTGCCAGCTCATCCAACGGCAAGGGCTTTGCGCCTTTCATCCGCTCGCGGAACATCGGGAGGAACGAGGCGGCTTGCAGCAGCAGCCAACGCCTCGTCTCGTCGTTGCCGCTGTGCTGGAAGGCGTAATGCAGCGCGTTGGCGCTCGTCACCGAGTGCAGCGAGATGATGGCGGGCTGGCGGATGAGCAACTCACCCGCCGCTTGGAACACCGCATCCCAAACTGACGCGGCCGACACGCCGCGATTGAGCAATGCGACGACTTGGTCCGCTGCCTCCGCATCGCTGGCCTGGCGGAACGACTTGAGCAAATCCGTCGCGGCGTCGGCGTCCGGCTTTCCCGCGAGCCAGTCGGGGCGAATCTTTGCGGCGAGCTCGCGGTTGCGGCGACCGGCGCGGTCGGGCGCGCCGTCGCGCTTGGCGGGATTGCTTTCCTCGTGTTCCAGCAGCGCGTAGGCGAGCGAGCGCAGCACCGGCTCGGCGTGCTGCCAGCCGATGTTCTGGAGCGCGCGCCAACTGTTCGCCACGTAGATCGCCTTGTGACCGATGTCGCGGAAGTCACGCGCGCCGTAGCGGGCGAACAGCTCGAAAACCTCCTGCGCGCCCGCGCTGCGCGCCAGCCCGGCGACCGCTGCGTCAGCCGCCGCCATGTCCCAGTTGTCCATCGCCTCGGTGAACGCCGCCTTCGCGCGGTGCGCGGGCGGCACGGCGGCTTCGGCAACATTGGACATGGACCAGTTGCCCTCCTGTGCGTTGCGCGCCTGCGAGCTTTTGAACTGGTCGAGCGCCCAGAAGATGGGCAGCCAGCGGTCGGAGTCCGGCGCGTTGAGGCTGGCGAGGTGCGCGGAGTTCACCACCAGCACGGCGTGGAATTTGAAACCCACCGGGCGCGGCTGGATGCTGCGCACGCCGGCGAGCTGGACGGCGGCCAGCACCTCGCGATAACTCGTCCCGCGCCGCACGCGCGACGCGAACTCCTCGATCACACGCTCGCGCGGCGTGTCCTCGAGCAGGCGCACGAGCGACTCGATCTCCGCGTGAAGGCGGACGCGGTCGGCCGGCAGCTTCGCCTCGGCGGCGGTGACGGGCGCGAGTTGGTCAAGGAAGCCAAGCCCACCGAGGCCGAGCGTGGCGGTGGCGGTGGCGGTGGCGGATTTCAGGAAATGACGGCGGGAAACGGGCAGGTTCATGGCGGGCGCGAGTTGGGCTTTTGGAACTGCGGCAACGTGGCGCAATCCCCGGCGGCACGCAAGCCAGCTCAAAGTAGGTCAGGCATCCTGCCTGACATCCATTCGCCGCCACCGTGCTCAATTCCAACTGGGTGCAGCCTCTTTCCTCCAAGTGCGGACGCCTTGAGGCGGTGTTTCCGGCTTCGGTGGACCTGTCCCCCGTGATAACCCCGCGTTCAGAGAAGTTAGATGTCAGGCAGGATGCCTGACCTACTTTGGGCCGCTGATGACGGCGACGGCGCTGGCTTTGGGGAGGAAGTAGCGGGCGGCGACCGCGCGCACCTCGGCGAGCGTCACGGCTTCGTAATGCGCGTCGTCCGCCACGTGGTGCGCGTAGCCGAGGCCGTAGAGCTCGTCGAGCGCGTGGAGCATCGCCTGACCGCCGAGGTCCTGGCGGGAGATTTTCTTCTGGCCGATGATTTTGGCCTTCGCGCGTTTGAGTTCTTCCTCAGACAAGCCGTCGGTGCGGAGCAACTCGGCTTCGGCCAGCAGTTCCTTTTCCACGAGCGCCGCCTTCTCTGGCGACGTGCCGCAGTAGAAAGCGAAGTAGCCGGGCACCAACCCCGCCAGATGCTGCGCGCCGACGTAGTAGGCGAGGCCGAGCTTCTCGCGAATGCGTGTGAAGAGGCGCGAACCCATGTCGCTGCACGCCTCCTGAATCAGGTCCAGCGCGTAGTGGTCGGCGTGGTGCATCGTCGTGCCGGGGAAGCCGATGGCGAGGACGGCTTGCTTTTTGTCGCGGGTGTCGGATGCGCGGCGTGGCTGAGAGGGGATGGGGTCTGGCGTCTGGCGGATGGGGTTTGCGCGCGTGGTCGCCTTCCATTTGCCAAACGCCTTCTTCGACTCAGCCATCACGCGCTTCGTCTCCACCGCGCCGTAGATGGCGAGGACGCAGTTGTCCGGCGTGACGAGCTGCCGGTGCAATGCGGCGAGGTCGGCGACTTGCATGGCCTTCACGGTCGCTTCGGTGCCGAGCGAGTCGAGGCCGTAACCGGTGTCGCCAAATAGCGTTCGCTTCATGAGCTTGAAGCAGCTCGTGAGCAACTCGTCGCGCTGGTGGCGGAGGTTGCCGAGCTGTATCTCGCGCTCGCGCTCCAGCTCGGCCTTCGGGAAGGTCGGGTGAAGCAGCACTTCAGTCAGGAGTTCGAGACCGAGTGCGAAGTCCTCGCGCAGCACCTCGGCCGTGACGCCGAGACTGTTGTTGCCGCTGTAGGTGTCGAGGCTGCCGCCGACGCTCTCAATTTCCGTCGCAAGCTGCTCGGCGGTGCGGGTCTTGGTGCCCTTCATCATCACCTTGGCCAGCATGGAACTCACGCCGCAGTTCGCCGCCGTCTCGGCCAGCACGCCGCCGCGCAGGCCCGCGCGTAGGTAAACAAACGGCAGGCGATGGTCTTCCTTCACCAGCAGGCGCAGGCCGTTCGGCAGCATGAACAATTTGGTTTCGCTGCGGCTGCTGACCTCGACGCTCGACGAACTCTTTGGCGCGGTGCCCTCGGGCAGGAGCGCGTAGAGCGTGCGGTTCTCCGGCGTGAGATACTTGCGCGCAACGCGCTGGAGGTCGGCGGGCTGGAGCCGACGCACGGCAGCGAGGAAGCGCTGGGAGAAGTTCAGGTCGCTCGCGGCGAGCCAGTTGCCACCGAGGTCCGCCGCCTGGCCGGCCATCGTCTTGCGCGTGGCGAGCGTGCCGGCGGTGAACTGCTTCACGGCCTTCACCAGCTCGGCCTTCGACACGGGCTTGGCCTTCATGCGCTCGACCTCGGCGAGCATCGCGTCGCGGGCGGCGGTGAACTTGTCCGCGTCCACCACGCCGCTCATGCCGAAGAGGCCGGGCAGGCCGGGGTTGTAAGTCCACGCGTCGGCGGAGTGGGCGAGGGCTTTTTTCTCGCGAACATTTTGGAAGAGGCGCGAGCTGCGGCCGTTGCCGAGCAACGTGGCGAGCACGTCGAGCGCGGGAATGTCCGCGTGGCGCACGTCGGGGATGTGCCACGAGAAGTGGAAGTGGCCCAGCTCGATGGGCGCTTCCTCGATGACTTCCCGCGCAGCGGCTTGCGAAGGCTCTTCGGGCAGGACCATCGGCGGAATCGCGCGGGAAGGGGACTTCGCCCAAGCAGCCTTGATTTGCGCGAGCACGTCGGCGGCAGCGATGTCGCCCACGACGAGGAAGAAGACGTTGTTCGGCGCGTAACGCTCGCGGTAATAGCTGACGATGTCCTCGCGCTTGAGCGTGTCGAAGATGTCGCGGTAGCCGATGACGGTGAAGCGATACGGGCTGCGCGTGTAAGCGGTCTCGAAGAGCCGCCGGCCCGCGCGGCGACCGGGGTCGTCGTGGCCCATGTCCATCTCGCGGCGGATGACATCAAGCTCCTTCTTCAGCTCGTCGTCGGGCAACGCGGCGTGCTGCATGATGTCGCACAGCACGTCCACGGCGACGCGTGCGCCGGTGTTCGGGGCGTCAATGTGATACACCGTGCGGTCGAAGCTCGTGTAGGCGTTCATGTAGCCGCCGACGTCCTGCACCTCGCGGTCAATCTGCCCCGGCGGACGCGTGGCCGTGCCCTTGAAGAGCATGTGTTCGAGCACATGGCTCAAGCCCGCGCCGAGCCAGCGGCCCTCGTGGACGCTGCCCGTCTGCGCCCACGCCTGCGCGGACACGACTGGCGCGGAACGGTCCTCGCGCAGGATGACGGTCAGGCCGTTGTCGAGCGTGGTGACGGTGGTGCCGGGCGGGATGGCGGGGAGGGAGGCGGAGGAACTCGTCGAGCGATGAGATGCGCGGGCAACGGACATAATCAGGGGGCGGAAGGTAGCGGTTGCTCCAAGACTGTGCAACGAAAGGGGCTGGGAAACTTGCGAACCTTCGATTTGCCTAGCCCCCGATGAAGACGAAAAACTCGTTCGTTTCACCGTTCACCCAACAGCCTTCGGCCCAGCCCTGGGTGGCCTGACTCTTGTGATGAAGGTAGTAGAACTTTGCTCCTGGCATGGAGGCCGGACGCCACCAGCCACGCTCCTCGGCGGATTGTCGCCGAGCCGAGAAACCGGATAAATCAAACTCGCCGCCATCGGGCGGAGCGGCGGGAACCTCCACCAACTGTTTCGCTTGTATCAGCGCGGAGATGAAGGCTGGCGACCCAGTGAAGTGGACTTGCGTGCCATGCAGGAACCCCTGCCCCCTGCGGACGCGCAAGTCAGCGGGCATCGGCATGGGGCTGAGGAGAAGTTCCATATTCCTCCGGGTGGAAAAGTGCGACCAAGTAGCGACTGTGACGACGGACAGAGTCACCGCTCCCAGCAAGCCAGCGAGCCAAGACAGAACTCCTCCGCGTCGCTCCAAAATTGCCGCTACGACAGTGAGTCCCAAGGCGCAGCAACAGCCAGAAATCAGCGTGGCGACAACCGCATCCACTCCGCCAAAGAGCGCACCCTTTGATTCAACAACGGACGAGAGAAACCATCCCAGCAGCAAGCCAGCGGCTCCAAACGCGACAAACCTTGCCCACCATCGAAGTTGCGACCGCGTAATTGGCGATGCGGCCTCCATGCGGCTGGTGTCCACCGGCTAATTCACCGGCTCCACCGGCTTCATTGCCTGCGCCTTCCCCTTCGGCAAATACGGCTTGCGGAACGCCTCGAAGAAATCATACCCGCCCTTGAAGTCGTCGCGACTGTCGTTCTCGGTTTTGCCGAGCAGCGAGCTTTCCACCATGTTGAAGACAATCTCCCCAAAGTCCTCGCCGCGGTGGATGCCCCATTCCTCCAGCACCATCAGCGTCAGCGGGCCGAACTGCTCCAGCGCGTGCGCGCGGATGCCTTCGAGGAGCTGCTGGCCGCTGACGTGCGCGGGCTTGTCCTTGGCGGACTTGCCGCCGGACTTGGCGAACTTCCGTTGCGCCACGTCCAGCGCCTCGCGCACGAAGTAGTAGGCCTCGCGCGGGTATCGGGTGTCCTTGGCGACGATGGTTTCGAGGACTTGTTCGACGTCGATGGTTTTTTGCATGTCAGCGGGCGGCTGCCGGCGGGTTGGACTGCGGGACGTGGGTGGACGTTCGATACGCCTTCACCCCGAGGCCGAGCAGCACGAGAAACAACAGCGTGAAGAGCACCGTCTGCTCCTGTCGCGTGAGCCACTTCATGGGCGGAACGTAGGGGGAATGGGCGGCACGCGGCAACGGGAAGTTATCCTCATCGAATTGTGCTGGGTGGAACGGGCCACCGGCCCGTTGCGGTGGGCGACCCGCCCGCCGCTTGAACTGCGCCCAGTGCGCGCCGATTGGTTCAAGAGTTGGCTGTGCCGAAGCTCGGCGGCAGGTTGCCGCCGAGAACGGCCAAGTTGGCCGTTCCACCCTGCACACTCCGCATCGCTCGGCTCACTTCTTCCGCCGGTTGAAAGCCACCGCGTCCTCGTAGCGCACGCCGCTGCCGCCGAAGATGTCGAGCGCCGAGCCGATGGTCAGATGCACACGCCCGCCGCTGGCCCACGTGACTTCTTCCAAGTCGGCCAGCGACCGCGCGCCGCCCGCGTAGGTCACGGGAATCGGCGACCACCGCGCGAGATGTTCCACGAGCGTCAAGTCCACGCCCTGGCACAGCCCTTCCACGTCCACCGCGTGAACGAGGAACTCCGCGCAATACGCCGCGAGCCGCGTGAGAGCGTCTTGGTTCACCTTGAACTCCGTGAACTTCTGCCAGCGGTCCGTCACCACCCAATACTCGCCGTCGCGCACGCGGCAGCTCAGGTCGAGCACGAGCCGCTCCTTGCCGATTGCGTTCACCAGCGCGCGCACGCGGTCGAAGTCGAGCTGGCCATCGCGGAAGACCCACGACGTGACGATGACGTGCGACGCGCCGGCATCGAGCCAGCCGCGGGCGTTGTCGAGATTAACGCCACCGCCGAGATGCAGGCCTCCGGGGAAGGCTGCGAGTGTCTCGCGTGCCGCCACTTCGTTGCCGGAGCCGAGCTGGATGACGTGCCCGCCCGTGAGGCCGTCGCGCTTGTAAAGCTCCGCAAACCACGACGCGGGCCGTTCGCTCACGAAGTTCGTGCGCAAGCCCGCCCCGCTGTCTTGCAGCGAGCCGCCGACGATTTGCTTCACCTTGCCTTCGTGCAGGTCAATGCAGGGACGGAACAC
>JBEBFV010000085.1:0-16407 GCA_040081795.1 Limisphaerales bacterium
AGATACACTCGCACCGTGACGGGCCGTGCGCTCAAGCCGTGCTCGCCCCACGCGGGCGCGACGGAGAGAACGGCGCGCTCCTGCGCCACGTATTGATGCGGCTGGAAGCGGATGGCGCGGGCCAAGGAGTCGCGCTCGGCAGCGGTGAGGCCGCGTTCGACGCGCGAGCCTTTCACGCGGCTGCGGAAGGCAGGCTTCACGAAGAGCTCGTCGAGATGCTCGAGCACGTATTTGCGCGCGGTCTCCTGACCGCACCACCACGTCGCGACGGACGGCAGCTTGAGTTCCTCGCCGAGCAAGTGCCGGCAGAGGCCGGGCAGAAAGCCGAGGAACGCGGGCCGTTGCAGCAAGCCGCTGCCGAGCGTGTTGGAGACGGCGACATTGCCGGCGCGCAAGGCTTCCACGAGGCCGGGCACGCCGAGCATGGAGTCGTTGCGGAGTTCGAGCGGGTCGCAGAAGTCGTCGTCCACGCGGCGCAGAATCACGTCCACGGGTTCGAGGCCGGAGAGGGTTTTCAGATAGACGCGGTCGTCGCGGACGGTGAGGTCCTGCCCCTCGACGAGCATGTAGCCGAGGTAACGCGCGAGGTAGGCCTGCTCGAAGTAAGTCTCGTTGTAAGGCCCGGGTGTGAGGAGGACGACGCGCGGGTTGTCCGTGTGGCGCGCGGCGAGGTGCGCGAGGGAGTTGCGGACTTCGCGGAAGAAGCCGGCGAGCCGTTGCACATGGCCGTCGCGGAATGGGTCCGGCAGGAGGCGCGAGGTGATGAGGCGGTTTGCCAGCGCGTAGCCTGCGCCGGTGGGAATCGCCGTGCGGTCGGAAACGACCCACCACTGGCCATCTGCCGAGCGCGTGAGGTCGGCAGCGTAGAAGTGCAGGTAGCTCTCGCGTGGCGGCTTGATGCCGTGCGCGGGCCGCAGGAAATCCGGTTGCGCAAAAACGAGCGCGGGCGGCAGGCGACCGGAACGAATGAGTTCTTGCGGGCCGTAGCAGTCGGCGAGCACACGGTTGAGCAGCGTCGCACGCTGAATTAGCGCGGTCTCCAGCGTGTGCCACTCTGCGGCGGCGATGACGAACGGCACCGGGTCGAGCTGCCACGGACGCTCCATGCCGCGCGCGTCGCCATAGACATTGTAGGTGATGCCGCCCTCGTGGAGCAGGCGGCGGCAGGTGTCGGCGCGGCGCTTGAGCTCGGCCTGGCCGAGGGAATCCAAGTGGCCCAGCAGCGGCAGGTAATGCTCGCGCGGTTCGCCGCTGGCCGTGAGCAATTCATCGAACGCTCCGGCGGCCGGCGAGTAGTTCGCCAGGAAATCAAAGTGCCGCTCGGTGGGCGTTGGCGCGATGGGGGCGGTCATTGCGTGGCTCCGTTGTAACGGAGGCGTGATGGCGAGGCGAGTGCGGAGAGCGCAGACGAGATGTGGCGCAAGCGGCAGTCGCTCTCATTAGCACCCGGCTTCAGCCGGGTGCTAATGAGAGGGGCCACACTGTTGAAGCTGGTTTGCGGTCGGTCAGACATTCCGCAAATCCAGCGTGAAGGGCAGCTCTGGGTTGACCGCCGCCGGCTTGACCTTCATCGCGCCGGGCGTGTGGCCGAGGCGGAAGAAGCGCGCGAGGCGGCGGCTCTCGGCTTCGTAGGCATTCACCGGAAAGCTCGTGTAGTTGCGCCCGCCGGGATGCGTGACGTGGTAGGTGCAGCCGCCGATGCTCTTGCCGTTCCACGAGTCCACCACGTCGAACGACAGCGGTGCGTGGACGCCGATGGTGGGTTGCAAACAACTCGCCGGCTGCCACGCGCGGTAGCGGATGCCCGCGACGTATTCGCCGTGCGTGCCGGTCGGGTGCAGCGGGATGGCGTGGCCGTTGCAGGTGATGACGTGGCGCGAGTCGGTGAGGCCGCGCGCCTTGACCTGCACGCGTTCGAGCGACGAGTCCACGTAGCGCACCGTGCCACCCCCACCCGGTTCCTCGCCGAGGACGTGCCACGGCTCCAATGCCTGCCGAAGTTCGAGCGCGGTGTTGCGCATCTCGACATCGCCGAACTGCGGGAAGCGGAACTCGAAGTGCGGCGCGAACCACTCGGGCTTCATCGCATAACCAGCGTCCTTCAAATCGGAGACAACATCCTGCAAGTCCGACCAGACGAAGTGCGGCAGCATCCAGCGGTCGTGAATCGCCGGACCCCAGCGCACGAGCTTGGCGTTGTAGGGCTGCTGCCAGAACTTCGCGACCAGCGTGCGCAGGAGGAGCTGCTGCGCGAGGCTCATTTCGGCGTGCGGCGGCATCTCGAAGGCGCGCATCTCCAGCAAGCCGAGGCGGCCGCTGCTGCTGTCGGGCGAGTAGAGTTTATCAATGGAGAACTCGACGCGGTGCGTGTTGCCCGAGGCGTCAATGAGCAGGTTGCGGAACAGCCGGTCGGTCTGCCACGGCGGCACGGGGGCGAAGTCCTTGATTTGCTTGAACGCAACTTCCAGCTCATAGAGCGAGTCGTTGCGCGCCTCGTCAATGCGCGGGCTTTGGCTGGTCGGCCCGATGGACAGGCTGCTGAACAAGAACGAGAGCGACGGGTGATTCTGCCAGTAGGCGAGGAGGCTCTTGAGCAGGTCGGGCCGGCGCAGCAGCGGCGAGTCGGACGGCGTCGCGCCGCCGATGACGATGTGGTTGCCGCCGCCGGTGCCGGTGTGGCGACCGTCCATCATGAACTTCTCCGTGCCGAGTCGAGACTGACGCGCCTCGTCGTAGAGCGTCGTGGTCTGCCGCACCATCTCGTCCCATGTCGCGGTCGGGTGCATGTTGACCTCGATGACGCCGGGGTCGGGCGTGACCTTGAGCACGCTCAGGCGCGGGTCGTGGGGCGGCGTGTAGCCTTCAATGACGACCGGCGTTTTCAACTGCGCGGCGGTGTCCTCGATGGCGGCGACGAGTTCAAGGAAGTCTTCCAGCGTCGCCACCGGCGGCAGGAAGACATGGAGCCGGCCATCGCGCGGCTCGACGCAGAGCGCGGTGCGCACAATCCACGCGGCGGATTCGCCACGCGCCGGTTCACGCGTCGGGTCGTCGAGGAGTTCGGCCTTGCGCACGTCCTCGTCGGTCTGGCCGCGACGCCGGAGTGCGGCGGCTTTCTTGCGCGCGGGCGTGCCGACTTGGAGATAACGCTGGCGGAATTCCGCGCGCTCGGGCAACGGCGGGCGCGCGACGGACGGGTCCAGCTCGTTCAAGTAGGGATAATCCGACTGGCTCACCCACGGGAGCGAATCGAGCGGCAGCCGGAAACCCATCGGCGAATCGCCGGGGAATAGGAAGAGCTTCTCCGACCGCAGAAACCACGGGCCGCTGGCCCAGACCGGGTAGCAGTTCCGCCACGCGCGCTGCACGGGCAGGACGTGGCCGACGAGGCGGTCGAGGCCGCGCTCCAGCACCTTCGCGAGCCGGGCGCGCTCTTCCTCGTCCTTCAAATCAGCCTTGTGCGGGTCCACGTTGCCCGGCAGCCGACGTTCCTTCCACAGATGATAGAACGGGTCTTCGTAGCCGGGCATTATCCACTGCGGGTCGGCCTTGATGCGCTCGGCCAGCGCGGTCATGAAGCGCGCCGAGTCGTCGGTGGTGTGGGCGTATTGCGTCTTCTCGTCGGCGATGAGCGCGGGGTTTTCCCAGATGGGCTGGCCGTCGCGCCGCCAGTAGCAGGCGAAGGCCCAGCGCGGCAGCGACTCGCCAGGATACGCCTTGCCCTGGCCATAGTGCAGCAGCGCGCCGGGCGCGAAGCGGCCTTGCAGGCGGCGAATGAGTTCGTCCGCGAGCGGGCGCTTCGTCGGGCCGAGCGCGGCGATGTTCCACTCCGCACCGTCCATGTCGTCAATGCTCACGAACGTCGGCTCCCCACCCATCGTGAGGCGCACGTCGTGTTTCTTGAGGTCGGCGTCCACGGCGTGGCCGAGGCGCTCAATCTCCTTCCACTGCTCCTCCGTGTAAGGCTTCGTGACGCGCGGCGACTCGTGGATGCGCGTGACCTTCATCTCCACTTTGAACTCGCACTTGCTGTCGTCCACGACGCCGGAGATGGGCGCGGCGCTCGTGGGGTCAGGCGTCGCGGCCAGCGGAATGTGACCTTCGCCCGCGAGCAGGCCGGAAGTCGGGTCGAGGCCAATCCATCCGCCGCCGGGCAGATACACTTCCGTCCACGCGTGCAGGTCGGTGAAGTCCCGCTCCGCGCCGCTCGGGCCGTCGAGCGACTTCACGTCGGGCTTGAGCTGGATGAGGTAGCCGCTGACGAAGCGCGCGGCGAGGCCGAGGTGGCGGAAGAGCTGCACGAGCAGCCACGCGGAGTCGCGGCACGAGCCGCTGAGGGTGGCGAGCGTCTCCTCCGCCGTCTGCACGCCCGGCTCCAGGCGGATGAGATACTTGATGTCCTTCCAGAGCCGTTGGTTGACGGCGACGAGGAAATCAATCGTGCGCGGGCGCGTGTCCTTCTCCTTGTCCTGATGAATCTGCCCAAACTCAGGCATGTGGCCGTGGGCGTGGACATCCTCGGCGACTTCCGAGTGCGGCACGGGAGCGTGGCGACGGTTCAGGAACGTGACGTTCTCCCCGAGCGCGGCGCGACTCACCGAGTCGAGGTAGGACTTGAACTTGGGCGAAAGCGGGCATTTGAGCTGAAACGGTTCCAGCTCGTG
Organism: Limisphaerales bacterium; assembly: GCA_040081795.1. Taxonomy (GTDB): domain Bacteria; phylum Verrucomicrobiota; class Verrucomicrobiia; order Limisphaerales; family SXTU01; genus SXTU01. Next base: position 4,665 of record JBEBFV010000085.1, read on the forward strand.
GTCGAGTGTGCTGTCGTAGTGGAAAGGAAACTGTTCCGCGTGCGGTTCGAGGAAGAAGTCGAACGGGTTCAGCACGGACATCTCCGCGACGACATCCACCTCGACGCAGAACTCGCGCGTCGGCTCCGGGAAGACGAGGCGCGCGAGGTAGTTCGACTGCGGGTCCTGCTGCCAGTTGATGAAGTGCGGCTCCGGCAGCACGCGCAGCGAGTAGCTCAGGATGCGCGTCCGGCAATGCGGCGCTGGCCGCAGCCGCACGGTCTGCGGGCCGAGGGTGACGGGGCGGTCGTAGCGGTAGTGCGTCTTGTGATGGAGGGCGACGTGGATGGACATGGCGGGGGGAGGAAGCAGTAATCAGTGTTCAGTGTTCAGTTGGGGCGACGCCGAAACCACGTTCTTCTGCTCCAGCGTGGCGCTACGTTTCGAACTGTCGGGGAGTATCTCCAGTGACAAGATGTAGTCCGCGTATCCCACCTGCCGCCAAAAGGCGACTGCTCGCTGGTTGGCGACCAACACGGCCACGGTCAGCCGCTTGGTCTTGGGCCAGACCTGCGAGCGGAGAATTTCGACGGCCCGCTGGCCAATCCCCTGACTGCGGCGGTGGCGGACGACGAAAAGCTGGCGCAGATAAATCTCCTCCGGCTGCTCGCGAAAAAGGGCGTAAGCGACCACCTCCCCACCCGTCTCGAAAACCACTGCCCGATACTCGCCCTCCAGCCAGCCGCGCATCCGCTGCTCAAGCTCGGCAACGGTCATTCGATTGCGATGCCCCTCGTCGCGGATGAGCTGATGGTTCAACTCCGCGAGGGACGGGCAGTCCTCCGGGGTGGCATGGCGATATGTCATGGACGCCCATGGAATCCGCTTCTCGTAACACCGGCTGACCGGGTCGTCCGTGTAGTCGCCAAAGGGTGGAACCCGCCGAAAACCCGAGCGCTCGTAGAGCGCGATGGCCGCGTGCTGATGGATGCCCGTTTCCAGCCGCAATATTCCGACCTGGAGACTCCTGGCGTAGTCCGCCAAGTGGTCGAGCAGCAACTTGCCCAGGCCCAAGCCACGAAATTCGGGTCGCACATACATCCGCTTGAGCTCCCCATAGTCGGTGCCAGACAACTTGATGCCGCCACAACCGGCTGGCGCGCCGTCAACGCGCAGGACAAAGAAGGCCACGGAATCGGCAACCAACTTTTGCACGCTGAAGCCGTGACGGCTCTCGCTCGGATAGAGCGGCTCCAAGTGCGCGTCCAGCTCCGCAATCAGGGCCGTCGCCTCGGGTGACGCCGGATGCTCTGCTGTGATGGTAGGTGTCATCCGCGTGGTGTCGCCCAACACTGACTATTGAACACTGAACACTGAACACTTCCCCAACTGCTGCTGCTGCTCCTCCTGTTGCACCAGCATCTGCTCGTCCATGCTGGCGATGGACTGGAAGAAGTAGGCGGCGAAGAGGGCGTCGCCGATGGCGTTGAGCTTGAGCTGGAACTGGTCGAGATACTGGTGCAGCCCGTCGGCGAAGACGTCGTCCACGGTGCTGAACTGGAGCTCGGCTTCGAGGCGGCCGGCGAGCTTCTCGGCGTCGTTCGAGAAGCGTCCGGCGGGCACGCCGGAGATGCGGCGCAGCGAGAGGTTCAGCTCCTTGATGCAGAAGCGCGCCGAGCGGGGGAAGTCCTCGTTGAGCAGGAGGAATTCCGCGACCAGCTTCGGATGCACCTCGGCGCTGTGGATGGACTTGTAGGCGTCCCACGCGCTGCACGAGCGCAGGATGGCGGACCATTCGAGCGCTTCGGTCTGGCTCACGGTCGCGGGCGCGCCCTTCTCCGGCAGTGTCTGGTAGCGGAGGTCGAGGATGCGCGAGGTCTTGTCCGCGCGCTCGATGAACTTGCCGGCCTCGCTGAAGTTCCAGCCCTCGTTGCGGATGGCCGTCGCGCGGCTCAGGCCGATGAGGATGAGCGCCGAGGCCTTGACCTGCTGGAAGAAGTCGCTGGGGCTTTCCTGCCAGACCTGCCGCGCCTGCGGCGAGCGGACGAACAGGTAGAGGCGGTTCAACTCCTCCCACAGCTCGCTGGTGATTTGGTCGCGCACCATGCGGGCGTTCTCGCGTGCCTGGCAGATGGAGGCGACGAGCGAGTTCGGGTTCTCCATCTGGAAGACGAGGAACTCGGTGACGTTCTTGCCGGTGGCCTTCTTGTGGAGCTGGAGGAACGCCTCCTCGTCGCCGGTGCTCTGGACGATGGGCATCCAGTGGTCGGCGAGGCGCTGGTCGTTGAGCGAGCGGAAGTCGAGGAGGAGCTGGAGGTTCACGTCCACGATGCGCGCGATGTTCTCGGCGCGCTCGATGGAACGAGCCATCCAGTAGAGGCAGTTGGCGACGCGGCTTAACATGGGGAAAACGGAGTGATGGAGTGATGGAGTGCTGGAGTGGTGATGCGGCAACAGCGTGGAGCTATCGGAAGCACAATACTCCAGCACTCCACCGCTCCATTACTCCAATGTTGGCTACTCATCTCCATACAGCACCCACGTATCCTTGCTCCCGCCGCCCTGCGACGAGTTGACGACGAGCGAACCCTTCCGTAGCGCGACGCGCGTGAGGCCGCCGGGGACGATGACAATCTTCTCGCCGTAAATGATGTAGGGCCGCAGGTCAATGTGCCGGCCCTCGAACTTCCCATCCACCTGCGTCGGGTGGCGCGAGAGCGAAATCATCGGTTGGGCGATGTAGTTGCGCGGGTCGGCCTCGATGGCCTTGCGGAAACCCTCGATTTCCTCCTTCGACGCCTTCGGTCCCATCAGCATCCCGTAGCCGCCGGATTCGTTCGCCGCCTTGACGACGAGCTTGGAGAGGTTCTCGAGGATGTATTTCTTGTCCGCTTCCTCGCTGGCCAGGTAGGTCTCGACGTTCGGGATGATGGGCTCCTGGTCGAGGTAATACTTAATCATCCGCGGCACGAAGTAATACATCACCTTGTCGTCGGCGATGCCGGTGCCGATGGAGTTGGCGAGCGAGACGTTGCCGGCGCGGTAGGCGCGGACGAGGCCGGGCACGCCGAGCATCGAGTCGCGGCGGAAGACGGTCGGGTCAATGAAGTCGTCGTCAATGCGTCGGTAAATGACGTGGACGGGCCGCAGGCCCTTGGTCGTCCGCATGAACACGCGCGCATCCCGCACCACGAGGTCGCGGCCCTCGACGATTTCGATGCCCATCTGCCGCGCGAGGTAGGTGTGCTCGAAGTAAGCCGAGTTGTAAGCGCCGGGCGTCAGCAACACCACCGTCGGGTCCGCCACGCCGGCGGGCGCGATGTGATTGAGCATCCGCAGCAGTTCCTGCGGGTAATCCTCCACTGGTCGCACCCCGATGTCCTCGAACATGCCCGGGAACGACCGCTTCATCGCGCGGCGGTTCTCCAGCACGTAGCTCACGCCGCTGGGGCAGCGGCCGTTGTCTTCGAGCACCAGCCATTGCCCGGAGCCGTCGCGGATGAGGTCCGTGCCGCAGACGTGGATGTAAATGTCCTTGGGCACGTTGAAGCCCGCGAACTCGCGCCGGAAATGCTTTCCCGACAGCACGTAGTGCGGCGGGATGACTCCGTCCTTGAGGATGCGCTGCTCGTGGTAGATGTCGTGGAGGAAGAGGTTGAGCGCGGTGATGCGCTGGGTCAGGCCGCGTTCGAGATAGTCCCACTCCTTGGCCGCGATGATGCGCGGCAGCAGGTCGAACGGAAAAATCTTCTCCGTCCCCGCCTCGTCGCCATAGACGTTGAACGTGATGCCCTGCCGCAGGAACGCCACGTCCATGGAATGCCGCTTGTGCTCGAGCTCGGCCTTCGAGAGCGCCTTGAAGTGCTGGCCGAACTTGCGGTAGTGCGGCCGGGGTTTCCCGCCCTCGTCCACCATCTCGTCGAAGAATCCCGACTGATCGTAGCGTTTCAGCATTGCAATGTCATATTTCGTCCACTGCGCCCATTAGTTGGCAGTGAACTGGGCGGCACAGGCCACGATCCGAATCGTCCGGACCGAATACTAGCCATCGCAACTCCTGTGCCGCAATCCGGTTCATTCGCATCACGCGATGCGTTCACCAAAATTCGATTCAGGCTTGGACCGTCGCCTGGTTTCACCCGTGTTCATCGGTGTCAATCCGTGATTGTCCAGTTTCCAGTTCGGAATGTGGCTCGTGGTATGGCGCAGGCCACGACACGCTCCGACTTCCTCTCCCTTCCCCGGAGGAGGCGAGATGGTTGGGTGGGGGTTGCGTGCGTGGGCACCGGCAGCCTCACTCCTCAACCGGCCTGCGGCCACCGTTGCTCCCCTCGCTCGGCGAAGGGAGAAGGGGAAACTCGCTCACCCATTCCCGTTCTACCGACCCTCTCGTGTGATCGGTATCAGCCCTTCCCAGCGGCCACTTCACTTCGGATGCAGCGCGCCGTCCAGCGCCTGCAGGAGGCTGGCGGCGGTGAAGGGCTTTGCGATGAAGCCCTGCACGTTCAGGCCCGTGACCTTGAGCGCCTGCTCATGCGCGGTGAGGCCGGAGGCCGCGATCACCCGCAGGTCCGCACGGATGTTCCGCAGCGCGCGGATGGTCGCCATGCCGTCCATGTGCGGCATCTGGATGTCCGTGAGGAGAAGTTCCACGTCCTTCAAGTGCTCCACGAACCGCGCCACGGCCTGCGTGCCATCGTCGGCCAGCACCACGCGGTAGCCGTTGGCCTCGAGCGTGGCCTTGACGATCTCGCGCACCGCAGCCTCGTCGTCCACCACGAGGATCAGCTCGCCGTGGCCGGTGGGAAGCTTCAGGAAAATAGTATCTCCAGCCGCCTCCTCGCCGCCGACGGCTGGGAGGTAAATCTTGAGCTGCGTGCCCACGCCCACCTCGCTGTAAAGGTGGATGAAGCCGCCGTGGCCGGTGACGATGTCCTTAACCGTGGCCAGCCCGAGGCCGGTGCCCTTGCCCGGTTCCTTGGTGGTGAAGAACGCGTCGAAGACCTTCGCCTGAATCTCCGGCGGGATGCCGCAGCCAGTATCCGCGACGGTGAGGACGACGTAGTGGCCGGGCGGAGCTTCGTGGCTGAGGTGCGCGTAGGTTTCGTCCAGGAGGACGTTCGCCGCTGTGACGGTGATCGTGCCGCCGTTGGGCATGGCGTCGCGCGCGTTGACGCAGAGATTGAGCAGCACCTGATACAGCTCCGTCGGCTCGCCCTGCACCAACGACAGCTTCTCGTCCACGTGCAGCTCCGTCCGAATGTTGGGCGGGAAGGTGTCCTTCATCATCCTGCTGATGTCCTTGATCAGGTGCTTCACCTGCATGGACACCTTGTCGCCGGCCGTGCCGCGGGCGAAGGCGAGGATCTGCCGGATCATGCCCGCGCCGCGCTGGGAGTTGCCCTCGATCATGCCCAGCAAATCCCGCGTGCGCGGGTCGGTGGCCTGGGTCTTCAGAAGCTCCGAGGCCATGAGGATGGGGGCGAGGACGTTGTTCAAGTCATGCGCCACGCCGCCGGCCAGCGCGCCCAGGCCTTCGAGGCGCTGGGCGCGGAGGAACTTCGCCTCCAGCAGCTTCTTCTCCGTGATGTCCTGCTTGATGGCGACGAAGTGCGTGGTCTCGCCGTGCTCGTCCTTCACCGGCGTGATGACGGTATCCTCGGTGTAGAGGCTGCCGTCCTTCCGTCGGTTGACGATTTCCCCGTGCCACACCTCGCCGTGCAGGATGGTGGCCCAGAGGTTTTGGTAGAACGCGTTGTCGTGTTCGCCTGACTTGAGGATGCGCGGGTTCTGGCCGACGGCTTCTTCCAGCGTGTAGCCGGTGGTCTTCGTGAAAGCCGGGTTGACCCACTGGATGATGCCCTCGCGGTCGGTGATGACGACCTCGTTCGCGGCGGCAGCAAGGGCTGCGCTTTGCAGATGCAACCGCGCCTCCGCCTGCTTGCGCTCGGTGATGACATCAAACATCGCGATGAAATGGTTCCGCTTCGGGCTATACACCGTGATCGTAAACCACATCTTTAAAGCCGCCACATACATCTCGAAATGCTCCGCCTCGCCGGTCAAAGCCACCCGGCCATAGATCTCGAACAACTCTGGATCGTTCTCTCGCAGGCCGGGAATGACCTCCGACACCTTCTTCCCAACCACGTTCTTCAACCCTGTCAGGGTTTCGAAGGCACGATTCACGGACAAGTAGATGAAGTCCTGCGGACGACCTTGCTCGAACAACAATTCGCAATAGGCAAAACCGTTCATCATGTTCTCGAACAAGAAAAGATGGCTTTCCTCGCCTTCACGTAACGCCGCCTCCGCCCGCCCGCGCTCGGTGATCTCGCCGCGCAACGCTTCGTTGGCCCGCTGCAGTTCGTGCGTGCGCTCCTGCACGCGTTGCTCCAGCGTCCGGTTCGTTTCCTGGAGTTGCGCTTCGGCTGCCTCCCGCGCTTGGAGCTGCCGGATTAACGGCACAAACGCGAACGCGCGCACCGCCGGAAAGACCAGCAGGGTGAGAAGGGCCGCGTCAAAAAGCGCGGCCAGAAGCGTCGGCATCTCGGGAAGCGCCGCCATCAGGAACATCACGATCACCTCGGCCACGAAAATTGAGACGGTCAAGACGACGAGGAGGCCCGCCGGGGAGCAGGCGTAAACCAGATGTTTGGTGGGCAGTTTCATTTCGATGAAATTGTGTTCCGTGGCTCCATCAGTTTCTCCGGCGAGAACGACCTGCCGGGGCGTGCTCCTCGCAAACTCCCTTTCGTTGAAGTGCGCCGGGTGCCGATGGGCCCGCGTAGCCGATCTGGCGTTTCCACTCCGGCGAGAAAGACCTCGTTCGTCCGCAGGTCCCAATCCCACAGCCCCACGCTGGCAGCGCGCAGCGCCAGTCGCAGCCGCTCGGCGTCTTCAGATGGTGATGGCGTGTTCATAATTGTGTTGAGGACCTCCAGCGTTTGGTGACTTGACGCTCATCCGCGATGACGGTCAACCGGAAACTCATGACATTTCAGCCAGGCCGAGCCACCACCCCGCGTCTCGACAAACAAGAGCGGGCGGATGCACGGGCGGGCGACGGAGCGCCTCCCCTCTCCCAGCGGGAGAGGGAAAGGGTGAGGGAGAAAGCGCGGGAGTCTGGTGATGTGCAGATGCAACTGAGCGCAGCGACCTTTCCCCCTCACCCCATCCCTCTCCCGCTGGGAGAGGGGGCCACGCAGTCCGCGTCCCTACCACCGGGCGCATGCGGATGGTCCAGACGGCGACGGAGCGCTTCCCCTCTCCCTCGGAGGGATGTAAAGACCGGAAACGTAGCGCACCGGCAATCCACTGAATCGCCATCAGAATTGAAATCAGGACACCCAAGCGGCGCGCTGGGGGCAGGCGCGCGCTGCCTTGGCAAAGGTCCGTCCAGAAAGGGTCAAAACCCGTCCACCACGGAACGCATCTCCTACGGTTTGGGACAAAACCCAGCCAGTGTGGGAGGAACCCCCGCCGGTTTGGGACAGAAGCCAGCCTGATTTGGACGGTCCCCGGCCACCTTGGGACGCCCGCCGGCCACCTTGGGACGCATGGCGGGCACGTTCGACAGTCGAATGTGGGCAGGTTTCCTCCGAACTTGGCCGGGTTTCGTCCCAATGCGCCCAAGTTTCCTCCCAACCTGCCCAACCTGCGGCCCAATCTCGACGAGCTTCGTCCCTAATCCCTTCGGGATGTGCTCGAATGCCGGGAAGTTTCGTCCCAATGTGGCCGGGCTGTCTTCCAACCTGAGCCTGCCTTGTTCCAATGGCGTGCCGGTTTGCTCCAATGTGGCCGCGCGACACCACGGGCTGGCATCCATTTACTGGCGCATCTCACTTTCTTGCAGGCAAGCAGGCCAGCCCCAACGGGGCTGCATCCTCCAGCCCAAGGTTGCGCCCGGGGCGCTACCTTGGGTCAGGGTCGCAGAACGTCGCAACCCCAACGGGGTTGTGGCTTGCGTGTGGCACCGGACACAACCCCGTTGGGGTTGGCTGCTCGCGACGGGATTGCCCAGGGTAGCTCGTGCCTCGCAACCCTGGGCTGGAGGCCGCAGCCCCGTTGGGGCTGCAAGAAACTCAGGGGCGCACTCCGTTTACATCGCCACAAGATTGTCCTTGGCGAACGCAGCCGGATTTGCTTCCTTCCCTGACAACAGCCCACTCAACGCACGAAACCAGGAGTCTTTTATGCCTGAAGAACATGAAGTAGTTCACACCCGCGGCCAGCAGACCAATGCTGTCTGGAAAATCTTTTCGCCCGCCTTCACCGTCGGCGCGCTCACCCAGGTCCAGCACGCGACGGACATCGCCGACATCATCACGAAGGTGTATGCGCGCGATCTGGCGCAGGACGCGCTGGATGACGCCCGCACCGCACGCGATGTGAATGGCACGGTCATGAAGGAGCTGTGCGTGGCCGTGCCCCGGGCCATCGAGGGTCAGATCACGAAGAAGGACGATTTCCACAAGGAGATCGCGGATTGCCGGGACATCGAGCCGAATACGGACGCCAATGCGATGGCGCGGGGCCGGCGGGTGGTCAGCGTGTGGACGCGTTACAACACGGCGCGCGCGGCGATGGCCCCGCCGCTGCCCGCCTTCACGGTGCGGGGCAAGACGGTGGCGCAGTTCAACACGATGATCACCGGGCACCCGGCCCTGGAGCAGGCGGTGGAGGACCGTCGCTCCGACCTGAGCAAGGCGCGCTCGGCACTCAAGACCTCGAGCGATCTGGTGGACGAGAACAACAAGCGGTGGTTCGCCGCGTGGGAAGGTGAGTTTGCCGTCGGCACCCCGGAGAACAACGCCTTGAGCCAGATTGACACCGGCCCGAGCACGCCGGCACCGACTGCGCTGGAAATCAACACGGTCACGCCTGCGGCGGGCGGGAATTTCGCCGCGACCTACGTGGCGGGCGGCGGGGCGCACGCGTCCGTGCTCATGCTGCAATGGAAAGTCGTCGGGGTGGACGTGGAGTTCAGCCACGAGACGCTGGTGGTGCTCGATGGGCAGACGGTGGCGACGGGCGCGGCGGCGGGTGTCACCGTGGAGTTCCGCACCAAGGCCGAGAACAGCCAGGGCGTGACCTACAGCACGGTGAAGTCGGGCGTGGCGCTGTGAGGGCCGGGGTTGAGAGTTGATGGTTGAAAGTTGGGAGGGAGCGGGGGCGTTCGTGGTTGAAGGGTGAGGGGTTCCGCGCGTCGGCGTTCGTGGCCACACCCCTCATCCGGGGAAGGGAGAAGGCTTCGCTCGCGGCTCGTCGGCCAGTTCGCGCGGCTTTTCTTGCTCTTAATCTTCCCCGCTCGGCGAGGAGGATTAGGAGCAGGATTAAGATTAGGATTACGAGAAGGAGGGGGAAGGGCGCGTGCTCCTAATCCATGGCGGACTGCGTGGCTCCCTCTCCCAGCGGGAGGATGGCGCGTCAGTGCCCGGTGGCGGACTGAGACTCCACCCAGCGGACGGCGTAGTGGACCAGTTCGGGGCTGGTGGCGAGCTGGAGCTTGGCCTTGATGTTCACGCGGTGGACTTCCACGGTCTTGACGCTGAGGTGAAGCTGGTCGGCGATCTCCTTCGTGCTGCGGCCCCGGCCAATGAGCTGGAAGACCTCGAACTCGCGGTCGGTGAGCGATTCGACCGAGCCGCCGGTGTCGCCGGCCCGGTGGCCGGTGAAGGCGTCCATGATGCGCGCGGACATCTGCTCGCTGACGAAGACCCGGCCTTCCAGCACGGCGCGGATGCCGTCCATGATGCGCTTGCCGCCTTCCTGCTTCATCACGTAGCCGCGCGCACCGGCGCGCAGCACGCGCTCGGCATAGAGGGATTCGTCGTGCATGGAGAGGACCAGCACCGCGAGGCCGGGCGCGAGGGCCTGGATGTCCTTGATGGCTTCGAGGCCGCTCTTGCCGGGAAGGGAGATGTCCATGACGACGAGGTCGGGCTGGTGTGCCTCGATGGCGAGCATGGCTTCGCGGGCGTCGGTGGCCATGCCGCAGACGGTGAGGTCGGGCTGGGCGTTGATGAGGAGGGCGAGGCCATCGCGCATCATGGGGTGGTCGTCCACGATGAGGATTTGCTTACGGGCGGTGGCGGCGGGCTTTTTCTTGGTGGTCTTCATCTGTCGGCCGGTTTGTCGGGAGGTGTGGTCTGGTGGACGGAGCAGGCGACGGTGGTGCCACGAAGTTCGCCGCGTTGGACGATGACGGAGCCGCCGATCATGCCGGCGCGGTATTGCATGATGCGCAGGCCCGCGCCGTTGCGGGGGGGCGTGGCGGGGATGCCGCAGCCGTCGTCCTTCACGGCGAGGAAGACGCGGTCGTCATCGGAGGCGAGTCCGATCTCGATGCGGCGGGATTTGCCATGCTTGATGGCGTTGCTGACGGCTTCCTGCGCGATGCGGTAGAGGTGTGTGGCGGTGCCGTTGTCGTGGATGTGGACGGGCTGGTGGCATTGGAAGACGCAGTCCACGCCGAACATTTTCGTGGTGGCGTGGGCCAGTTCCTGGAGCGCGGACATGAGGCCTTCGGACTCGAGGACGACGGGGCAGAGGCCGTGGGCAAGCATGCGCGTCTGGGCGATGGTCTCGCGGACGTTGGCGGCGATCTGGCCGGCCTGGACGGACTGTTTTCTCGACTTGGGGGCAAGGGATTGTTCCAGCACCTGGCTCATCAGCTCGATGCCGGCGAGCTGCTGGCAGATGCCGTCGTGCAGGTCCTGGCCGATGCGCCGCTGTTCCTGCTCGCTGATGTTGAGGACTTCCTGTTCGAGGCGGCGGCGCTCGGTGATGTCGAGCATTGTGCCGATGATCTTGCTCTTGCTCGCGGTGCCGCCGTTGGCGGGGACGGCTTCGCTGGAGCTGAGGACGTGGCGCACTTCGCCGTCGGGTCGAAGGATGCGATATTCGAACTTCCAGCCGCGCACGTGTCGGATGCCGTCCGAGATCGCGGCGCGCACGCGGTCGCGGTCCTCGGGATGGACGTGGCGGTTGAAGAAGTCGTCGGAGAGCGGCTCGATGGCGCCCGGCTCGATGCCGAGGATGCGATACAATTGCTCGGACCAACGGGCCTTGGGCGGCGGGCCGAGGTCCACTTCGTAGCTGCCGAGGTGGGCTATCTGCTGGGCCTTGGCGAGGATGGCCTCGCTGTGGCGCAGGGCCTCCTCGGCGGCGTCGAGGCGGCGGTCGCGCTCGATTTGCGCGAGAGCGCGCTGGACGACGGCGGGGACGAGTTCGAGGAATTGCGCGTCCTTGACGAGGTAGTCGAGAGCGCCGCGCTTCATCATGTCCACGGCCACGCGCTCGTCGCCCTGGCCGGTGATGACGATGAAGGGCGTGCGGCGCCCGATGGCTTCGAGCTGGCTGATGAACTCCTTGCCTTCGATGTCCTGGAGCTTGAGGTCGAGCAACAGGAGGTCGGCACGGTGCTTGCCGAACCAGGTGATCGCGTCGAAGCCCGACCCGGCGGTGGCGACGGTGTGGCCCTGGCGCTTGAGAGCCTTCTCGATGAGCCGCAAGAGGCCGAGGTCGTCGTCCACGACCAGGACAGTCTGTGAAGGCTCTGCCGGGCGCTCAGGCATGGGGAAGGTCATACCAATCCGGGAATGAGTTGGGTAGGAATTCCCCCGCGCCGGGCCGAGAGCGAAGTCCGTCGGCCAAGGTTTCTGATGGGCCAGCCCAGAAGGCGGTCATGCCGGGAAGATGATTTCCAACCAACAGGAATGGCAGGCCTCGAAAGTCGTCAGGCGACTTGAAGCGAGCGGCC
>JBEBFV010000086.1:0-16384 GCA_040081795.1 Limisphaerales bacterium
GCACGTCCAGATGGTCGCGGCCGGGCAGGATGTATTCGGCGTAAACCAGATGGCGGCTTTCGAGCGGGTAGCCGAGATGGTGGCCCGGCTCGTTCAGCACGCGGGCGAAGTATTGTGTGAAGATGTTCAGCCGGCGCGGGGTCTGCGGGCCGCACACCACCACGGTCAGCTCGCGCCAGCGCTCGGGCGGGACTTGTTGCCGCCACTTCGTCACGACGGCGTGCGTCGCGTTCAACTGCACGATGGCGGCATCGGCGGCGTTGGCCATGAGGGCCGGGCCGATTGTGCGGGCAAATTGGTTCAGCCCTGCTGCATCAATTTTACCAGCGCTCCGGGTCTGCTCACACAAGGCCGAGCAGCGGCGGAGAATCTCCTCCTGCCTCGCACGCTGCACCGGCGTGAAGCCCGCCCGGCCCAGTGCGGCTACGGAGCCGGCGATCTGGTCGCGGTAAGTCTGGAGCGTGGCGGCGACCGCCTGCGAGACAGTGCCGCCGCCGGGCTGCGCGACGGGTTGCAGCAGAAAGTAGAGGCCGATGGGGGCGTGGGCCACTGACTTGAGCGAGTGGTAAAGCTCGGGGATGACTGCGTTGGTCAGCGTCACGCCTTTCCATGTGAGAGTCAGCGTGTCGAAGTCCGCGACGATGAGCGGCTCGATCCCGGCCTTCACGACATCGCGGCGGGTCTTGTAGCTGCGGAGGAAGAGCTGGTTCAGCTTGTCCAACTCATCGGGCATCGGGGTGCTGGCCAGCGCGTTGGTGGGCTGGACGGCGGCGGAATTCTTAATCGTCCGCTCGGGGATGCAGCAGGCGCCCAGCATGAGCGCGGCCATAACCGAGAGCGACAGTCGGAGTTTGTTCATGGTGTGTGCGGTCAAAAACTACCGGGCGCGATCAGCGTCGGCCAACGATCAGAAGCAGGCGGCCGCCGCCATCCGGCCCGCGCTTCAGAACTTGCCGGACAAGCCCACGGTGATGGCGCGCGAATCCTGGGGCGTGTTGTAGAAGTTGAAGAAGCCGCCAAAGCCGGCGTTGTAGTAGCGTTGGTCGAGCAGGTTGTCCGCGCGGACGAAGAGCGCGAAATTCTGGTTCGCGCTGCGCAGCTCGGCGTAGAGGTTCATCACGAAGAAGTCCGGCGAGCGTGTGTCGAAGCCCGCTGTCCCAGGGTAATAGGAGAAGCCGGCCTGCGGGCCGTTCCACGTCAGCGACGGCGTGATGATGACGCGGTCGTTGTAGTTCCAGGTCGCGCCGGCCTTGAACAGCTCAGTGGAGGTGAAGGGAAGGTCGTATTGGATGGAGGTGATCTTGTCCTTCACCTGGCCGTTCACGAAGCTGAAGCTGCCCCAGAGGCTAAGGCGGCTGAGGTCGCTCTTCCAAGTGTAGTCCATCGTCAGCTCCACGCCGCGCGAGTGCAGCTCGCCGACGTTCTGGTATTGCTCGGTGTCCGTGATGGTCGTGCCGGGGATGAACGTGGTGTTGCCGATGCCCGCGCTGTAAACCGGCAGGATGGTCTGGTCCATCAGCGTGTAGAACGCCACGGCCCCGAAGGTCAGCTCGTCGGTGAGCTTGTGCGACAGGCTCAGTTCCAAGGTCTGCAACTGCTCCGGTTTCAGGTCGGGGTTGGGGATGAAGAAGTAGCCCGTGACCGGCACGGCGACGGAGCCGAAGTTCTCGAAGCGCAGGTGAGCCGAGGGCGCGAGATAGGAGCGGCCGTAAAGCATCTTCCACGTCGTCTCGGGAGTTTGCTGGAAGACCAGGCCAAGGCGCGGGTTGATGGTCTGGCCGTATTCGGAGTTGTAGTCGAACCGCAGTCCCACCGTGCTGGAGAAGCGCTCGTTCCACTCCGTCTGGGCCTGGAGGAACATCCCGGTGTTGAAGGACTCCTCCTCGAAGAGCTTAGCTGGAATGGCGGAGCCAAGATAATTCTGCCCCTGCTGGCCCGGCGACTTGCTGGTGTCGTAAGGCGTGGTGAGGTCCACGGTCTTGGGGATCGCGTAGCTGTAGTCTGCGGTGAGGCCGGCGGAGAGGACGTGCTTCTCCAGCTCCACGCTGATGCGCGGCTCGATCTGCACACGCTCACCGTAGGCATACTTGTAGGCCTGCACGTAAGGTGCCACGAACCCGCTGGTGAAGGCGTTGCGGTAGCCCGAGTGCGGCAGCCGCTCGTAGCGTGAGTAGTTCGCCTGCACCTCGCCGCTGATGCGCTCATCGAGGGTGAACTTGTATTTCGCGTAGGCCGTGAGCTGCGAGGTCGGATTCTCCGGCGGGCCTTCGTAAGTGGTGGTAGCGCCGGGCAGCTCCGCGTCCGCTAGGCTCGTGGCGATGAACGACTGGTTCCAGCCCAGCGTGAGGTTCTCCCACAGCTCGATCTTCGCGAACGTGCTGAAGCTCCGGAAAGCCGGCTCGTAGGGCGCGCTGCCCGCCGGGAGTCCGGCGAAATCCGTCGGATACAGCTTGCTCAACGGCGCTCCGTCCGACTGCTGATGATGCCCGCCGATGCTCAACGCCACCGCGTCTGAGAAGCGCTTCGACGCGAAGAAGCTCGTCTGCCATGTGTGGAAATCCCCGCCCGCGAAGCTCCCGCGCACCGTGCCCTCGGGCGTGGGCGACTCGGTGATGATGTTGATGACGCCGGTGAACGCGTCCGCGCCGTAGAGCGCCGAGGCCGGGCCGGAGAGGATCTCCACCTGTCGCGCCATGTAGAGCGGGTAGTTCTCGGAGATTTGCAGGTTCGTCTCGCCCGTCGGCGAGCTGATGCGGATGCCGTCCTGCAGGATGACGAACTTGTTGTTGCCGGTGACGCCGCGGATCGTGACGACGTTCTTCGAGTCAGGATGAACGTGGTTGAGCACGTCCACGCCGGGCAGGCCCTTGAGCACGTCCTCGATCGTGCGGTAGCCGCGCTCCTGCATCTGGCGCTGGGTGATCACGCGCACGGTGGCGGGCGCACGATCCAGCGACTCGGCGCGGAGGGACGCGGTGCTGACGGTGATCTTCTCGGCCTGGAGCCACTTAAGCTCGTCCTTGAGCGCGGTGGCTGAGGCGGGCCGAGTGGCGGCGCTTGGCTCCGCAACAGGGTTGGTCGTCTGGGCTGCCGCGTGGCCCGCACAAATGGCGAGCGTCAGCGCGAGCGCGGCGCGGCGGTCGGCGATCCGCACGGGATGACGACGCTGTGGTTGCACAGGAGCGATTCTTGGGGTGTTCATTCGCGGCGGCTAGGTGGGTGGGTTGAAGTGGTTTGTTCCTGTCGGGCGAGCGCGCCACAAACCAGGCGCTCTCTCTCGACTGGGAACGCCCGGAAGAAAACCAATCGCGCGGGCCTGTCGCAAGAACAAACTCGAGGGGATTTGGTCCGCGCCACAGCGACCGCGCAATCCGGCCCAAGCTTCAGCGTGGCAATTCACCGGGCTTGCGGCTAAACGAGGCGCGTGTCTACCGGCCCTCAGCCGCCCGCGCCGACCCGCCGACGCCCCGTCTTCATCGCGGCGGCAGCGGCGCTCGCGCTCCTCGTCGCGGCGCTGGTGGGCGAAGGCCTCGCGCGCGTGCGCGGGTTCAAGCCGTTCGCAGCGCAGCCGGCGGACATCCGCGTGGAGCCGGGAGGCAAACTCTTTCGTGTGTTGCCCGAGGGTGGCTTCGCGCATTTTCCCGGCGCGTTCAAGGTCACGCTGCCCACGGGCTACGAGTTCCGCGTCACGCACGGGACGAACGGCCTGCGCGTCACGCATCCGCCGCTCGCACCGGATGCGAAGTCGCGACCGGAGCTGTGGATCCTCGGCTGCTCGCTCACGCACGGCTGGTCACTCAACGACGAGGACACTTACCCGTGGCGTGTGCAGGCGGCGCTGCCGGAGTTCGAGGTGGTGAACGGCGGCGTGTCCGGCTACGGCACGCTGCACCAGCGGCTGCTCTTTCAAGAACTGCTCAAGCAGCGCGGCAAGCCGGCGGTGGTGGTCGTGGCCTACGGGCTGTTCCACGACTTCCGCAGCACGAACGTCCGCATCTGGCAGAAAGGTTTCGCGCCCTACAACCGGCTGCCGGATTTGATCTACCCGTTCGCCCGGCTCAATGCCGCCGGTGAACTCACCTACGACGGCGCGCCTGCGACCTACTCCGAGTGGCCGCTGCAACGGCAGTCGGCGTTGGTGCATTGGCTGGAGCAGCAGGCGAATCTCGCGGAGGAACGGCGCGCGAACAGCCATGCAGTCTCCCGCGCGCTGCTGGCGAACTGGGCGGGCGCGTGCCTGAAGGAAGGCATCCCGTTCATCGTGGCCGGCATCAGCTCCGACGCCGGGCCGATGCTGGAGTCGTGCCGCTCCGCCGGCATCAAGTCCGTGGACATCTCCGTGCCGCTGACCGAGCCGGGCAACACCAACGCCCCCCACGACGGGCACCCCAGCGCGAAGGCGAACCGGGTGTATGCGGAGAAGCTGGTGGGATTCCTGCGGGCAGAGACGTTGAGAAAGTAGCTCGGAACATTCACGGCTGGCTGGCATTGAAGACTGGGACTTCGAACTCAACGCGGTAGTCATCGGCTGAGGCACGAGCTTTGATCTCCAACATCCAGCGGACTAGTGGCCGCTGATTCAGATCGCGGCTGCTGGGAAGAGCGTCAGGCGGAATAAGAAAGGTCACGGGTATTTCGAGACGCTCTCGACCATTAGCTTGGGGCAGGACTGTGCCGCCTTCGACTGGTGACAGGGAGAACAAAACCTCACACTTGGTCGCCTGCTTGGGATTCTGGACACGCTGACATGTGAGCAAAACCGCGAAGCCTTCCGAAGCACCACGCCGATTCTCCAAATCGAAGGTTGCTGAAAATTTTCCGGGGACAAATCCCGGAAGGGTCGTGAGCCGCAACCGGGTTTCCCGTCCCTGCCGACGATAGCGCCGCGTGACGTGCCAGGTGAAACCAGCGCAAAGGGCGGTGAAAAACCCTGTTCCGCCGACGATCAACCACAGGATCTGGGAGGGCAAATTACCTATGCGCCCGGTGATAAGGCAGGCAAGCGCCAGTAAAACAGTCATCACCAACTGCCCACCCGTTACTAGCCGCCAAGCCCTAACTTGCGGCCAAGTGGAGAACTTCAACTCCCGCGCCGCCCATTCTTCCCGCCACAGCCACGGCTGGTTCGGCGTGCCGATGGCCCGCCGGAGGAATTCAGCCCGCTTCTCAATACGATGTGCGATGATGAAACCCGCAACTCCCAAGGTGATCGCGGGTTTGACCAGCGCCCTGATCCCCGTGTTCCAGACCAGCCAAGCCGCCAGTAAACCCGCCCCGACACAGACGCCTACAAGGAGCCGCTGCCGCTTCAGGATTTGCTTGTCCCACCAAATTGACACAATCAATCACTCCGTGGCCGACGAGAGAAAGTTGCCCCCTCCCGTTGGTGGTTGGGTTCAGATATGCTTCGAGTCGTCGTGGTCTTTCTGCGTGTAGCCGGAGTCCTGGCGCTGGAAGTTCACCGCGTTCTTCTTCACGTAGGCGGCGAAGACATCGTCCGCGCTCATGCCGAGCACTTGCGCCATTGAGATGAGAAAGTGGAAGAGGTCCACGACTTCCACTCGCGCGTTCTGCTCGTCGAACTTCTGGTATTTGGCCCACCATTTCCACGGGACGCTGTCGGTCAGCTCGGCCATCTCCTGCTGCATGGCGCGGGTGTAGTTGAGGAGCCACTTGGTCTTCTCCTCCTCGCTCATGCCGTCGGTCTTGACGCCAATGCGTTCGTTGAGGGCCTTCTGCATCCGGAAGAGTTCGCGAAGCTGGTCGGGTGTTTCCACGCGCGGAAGGGTGGCGGGCCGGGTTCAAAGTTCAAGGTTCAAAGTGCCGCGCGGCGTGACCGTGAATTCCCCCGCCGCGCCGCCGGTCGGTTTCTCCATTGAACTGCGTGGCCCCGCCCGCCACACTTTTCCCGTCAGCCGTGAATCTCTCCGCCACCAGCGCGAATCCTCCGGCGGCCCTCACCGAGGGCCAGCGCGCCGCGCTTCTCACGCTGCTCACGGACGAGGACACCGCCATCTACCAGGTCATCCGCGCCAAGATCATCGAGCAGGGCCAACCCGCGCGCGACTGGCTGCGGGCCCACACCTTGAGCAGCGATCCGGTGCTGCGCCGGCGCGCGCAGGAGATCGTGGACTACTTCGAGCGCGGCGCGGCGGACAACCGCTTCCTCGCGTTCTGCCTGAGCCGCGGCGAGGATCTGGATCTGGAGCAGGCCATCTGGCTTCTGTGCCAGACGCAATACCCGAACATCAACGCGCTGGCCTATTCCGCGCTCTTCGACAGCTACGCGGCGGACCTGCGCGTGCGTGTGGATTTCGGCGCGCCGCTCGACCGCATCATCGGGACGATCAACTACTTTCTGTTCAACGAACTCGGCTTCGCCGGAAACGAAAAGGATTACTCGGACCCGGACAACAGCTACCTGAACCGCGTGATTGACCGGCGCACCGGAAATCCAGTGAGCCTGTCGGTCGTGTATCTGGCCGTCGCGCGGCGGCTGCGCCTGCCGGTCACGGGCATCGGGATGCCGGGGCATTTCGTCTGCCGGCTCCAGACTTCGCGCGGGGAGGTTTACATAGACGCCTTCCGCAAGGGCAAGCTGATGACCAAGGGCGACTGCATTAAGTTCCTCATCAACTCCGGGCACGACTTCCACGACGGCTTCCTCGCCGCCGTCACGCCGCGCCGCATCCTGCTGCGCATCTGCTCGAACCTCCACGGCATCTACAGCAACCTCGGCCTGGCGGAGGAGACCACCCGCTTCCAGCGCTACATCGTGGCGCTGTCCAAGTAGGCCGCTGCGCTGGCTGGTTTTCCCCTTGCCCCCCCTCGCGCCCCTTCGCGGCTGTTCAACTGCGATGCTTTCGGGTAGCTATTCCGCCGGCAACGCCATGAACGACTCGCACCTCATCCTCGGCGTGGACATCGGCGGCACCAGCATCAAGGCCGCCGTCGTGGACACGCGCAAAGGCACGCTCACCTCTGCCGTCATCCGCACCAAGACCCCGGCGCCCGCCACGCCCAAGGCCGTCGTCGCCGCCATCGGCGAGCTGGCCAAGCGCCTCAAGTGGCGCGGCCCCGTCGGAGTCGGTTTCCCCGGCCTCATCAAGCACGGCGTCGTCCGTCGCGCGCCGAATCTCGATCCCGCCTGGGTGCGCCACGAGATCGTCGAGCACCTGCGCCGCGCGTTGGGCGTGAGCTACGTCGCCGTGGGCAACGACGCCGACGCCGCCGGTCTGGCCGAAGCGCGTTTCGGCGCGGGACGCGGCGTGCGCGGCACCGTCGTGCTCGTGACGCTGGGCACCGGCATCGGCTCGGCGGTGTTGCACAATGGCTCGTTGCTGCCCGACACCGAGCTGGGCCATCTGGAAATCGGCGGGCAGGACGCGGAGAAGTTCGCCTCCACCGTCGCCCGCGAGCGCAACAAGTGGACGTGGGAGCAGTGGGGCAAAAACGTGGACCGCTACCTCACCACGCTCGAATACATGCTCGCGCCCGATCTCTTCATCATCGGCGGAGGCGTGAGCAGCGAACCCGAGCAGTTCTTCCGCTACCTGGAAAACGTCGAGGCCAAGATCGTCCCCGCCACGATGGGCAACGACGCGGGCATCGTCGGCGCGGCGCTCTTCGCCGGGCCTGGAGTAAAGGCGCTGGCAAGAAAACGGAAACGAAACGCCGCGTAGCCTCCTGAACCTGCGGCTACTGCTCCTTCTCCAGCACGATCTGCATTGCGTTGCTGATGTTGTTCATCTTGTGCTGCATGTCCGAGACCACGCCCAGCAACTGCGCGGTCATGGCCGTTGCCTCCGCCGACTCGCGCTTCGCGGCCTCGATTTCCTTCGTCAGCGTGTCCAGGCGGACCTCCAGCCTGGAGATTTTCTGCGTGCTGCTTTCTGCCAGAAGTTGAAACAGCTCCAGCGTGCCGCCCGTGCCCGCAGCGCTAGCAGGCGGAGCCGGCTGGGCGTGGTGGCTGGTCGCGTCCATGCGCATCTGCTGCTCGCTCACCACTTGC
The DNA here is from genome assembly GCA_040081795.1 of Limisphaerales bacterium. Taxonomy (GTDB): domain Bacteria; phylum Verrucomicrobiota; class Verrucomicrobiia; order Limisphaerales; family SXTU01; genus SXTU01. Next base: position 8,012 of record JBEBFV010000086.1, read on the forward strand.
CGGTAATGCTGCACCATCGCCTGATACGTCTGCTCCTGCCGTCTGGCGTTCTCGGCCTCCAGCTTGGCCCGTTGCTCGGTGACGGCTTGCCCCTTGCGCATGTAGACCAGACAGCCCAGCAGGACGACCAACGTCCAGAACATCGGCCCTTCCGCCGTGAATCCCGCCATCCATTGCCACATCGGCTGACCTTGCATAATTGCCTCCGGGTTTGTTCGGACAACTACTGCCGCATGAACCTCCAAGCTGCAAGTTGAATAGTATCAAGGCAGAAACTTTTTCGCCGCACCCGAGTCCCCGCTCACGCCGCCCTCGCCCGGCATCGGCGCAATTTGCACTTTGAACCCAGGTCTGCCGCCGTATCATCCGCCGACGTGAAACGAACCGTGGTCATTCCCATGCTGCTGCTGGCGGCCTTCGCGCTGACGCGCTGGCCGGGCGTGATGCCGCTGAATTTCAGCGTGGCCTACGGGCTGGTGTTTTGCGCCGGAGCGTTCCCCCGGCGGCTGCCGTGGTGGGCGATCTTCGGGACGATGCTGGCGACGGACATCGGGCTGAACGTGTTCTACTACGACGCGGTGATCTTCAGCGATTACCAGGCTGTCAACTACATCGCCTACGCTGCGATCTTCCTGCTGGGCCGGCTCTTCTCCGCGCGCGCCTCGCTGCTGAAGCACATCGGCGGCGGGCTGATCGGCGCGGTGCTTTTCTACCTGATCACGAACACGGCCTCGTGGCTCCAGGACCCGGCCTACGCCAAGAATTTCACCGACTGGCTGCGCGCGCTGACCATCGGCACCAGCGGCTGGCCGGAGACGTGGACGTTCTTCCGCAACACGCTTTTGAGCGGCGGGCTGTTCGCCGGACTCATCAGCGCCGCGCTGCAAGCCACCGAGGCGAGGGAGCCGGAGCCGGAGGAGGAGAAGGAACCCCAGGCCGTGCCAGAACCTGCGCCGGAGGAGGCGAAGTGATGGCGACCCGAAGACCGCGCATTGGGACCCTGAACCAAGGACAGGAAACCCAAAGACTTGGGAAAGACAAAGATGGAAATGCTTCAATCTTTGTTTTGCTCAAGTCTTTGGGAACTCCTCCCAGCGGGCCATGGGAAGGGAGCCGGCACACGCCGTGGCCATGACCATCCGCCCCGCCATCCGCACCGACTGCCCCGGCATCTTGACGATCTACAACGATGCCGTGCTGACCACGACAGCGACCTACGATTACGAGCCGCGCACGCTGGAGCAGCGCGAGGCGTGGTTCGATGACCACGCGCGCGATGGCTACGCGGTCTTCGTGGCGGAGGACGGCGCGGGCCGCATCGTGGGCTGGAGCGCGTTGAATCCCTATCACGCACGGGCTGGCTACCGGTTCACCTCGGAGAACTCGGTTTACATCGCGGCGGACATGCGAGGGCAAGGCCTGGGCAAGCTGCTCCTCGCACCGCTGATTGATGCAGCTCGCGCGAGGGGCCTGCACGCCATCATCGCCGCGATTGACGCGACGAACGAGGTGAGCATCCGGCTCCACGCGAAGTTCGGCTTCCTCCAGGTGGGCCACTTCAAGCAGGTGGGCTACAAGTTCGACCGCTGGCTGGACGTGGTCTATATGGAGCGGCTGCTGGAATAGCCACCAACCCGCGAGCCTCGCTGGTCACTGCGCCTTCACTTCGGCGCGAATCACGGCTTCCGTCTTGTCCTCGACGGCCAGGCGGGAGGTTTCCATCTTGATGTAGTGGAGGATGACCGGCGCGAGGATCATGCCCGGCACGCCCATGAGCCGCTCGCCCAGAATCAGGCCCAGCAAGGTCATCCACATCGGGTTCTGGATGCGCTTGCCGATGATCTTGCTGTTCAGGAAATACTCGAGCTTGTGGATGACGACGAGGAAGGCCAGCGCGCCCATCGCGTGCTGGATGTCCACCGTCAGCCCGACGCAGACGATGAGGGTGTTGCTCAGGATGTTGCCGAGTATGGGCAGCAGACCGCAGAGGAACGTGACCACGATCAGCAACTGCCAGTAGGGATAGCCGACCGCGAAGAGGAAAATGCCCGTGAACACGGTGTTAATGGACGAGATGATGATCTGCGCGCCCATCACAGTGTGAAAGCTCTTGTAGAACAGCTCGAAGCGCCGGCCGATCTCGTCGGCGCTGATCGAGTAAAGGTTGTCCTTCAGCGTGTGCTTGTCGCGGTCAATGACGATGGTCGCGTTGTCGAAAAGGCTGATCGCCACCACCATCCCGACGACGACGAAGGCCACCTGCCGGATCAGCGTGGTGCCCGCCAGCCCCAGCACCCCGAAGCGCTCCAGCGCCTCGATCCGCAACAGCGCCATGAGTCCTCCCAGGTCCTTGAAGGGCAGCTCGATGTTCCACCGCGCCGCGTATTCCACCAGCTTGGGGACCAGCCGCTCGCCGATCTGCGGCGCCGCCACGAGGGTGTGCGCCATGAAGATCGTCACCCCGAGGCACACCGCCGCGACCGCGACCAGAAACAGCGCGACTGCCAGCGACTTGCTGCGGCCCTTGAAGCTGAAGACGTGCAGCAGGAAGAAGGAGAAGAGCACCGTCAGCAACGGTGTGGCCAGACCCATGACCGCGACCACGACGAGCAGGCCGGCCATGAATCCGTAGGAGATGCGAGTGGGTCGGCTCATTCGTTTTTTAGGAGACTAGCAGTGGGCCGCTCCGGGGACACACCTTAAATCGCCTTAAATCGCCGGGGATTAGGGCCGTTGCCGGCCCGCGATTATAGGCTCCCAGTGCCGACTGTTCCCTTTGCTCCTGCCCGCGCCGGGAATTTCCTTCTGTCACGGTGCGCCTTGCTGTTCAATCCGCCACCGACACGCATGAGTGAATTCTGGGCATCGAGCATCAAGCCGCGCCAGTCGGACGACCCCTTGCGCATCCTCTGGCTCAAGACCGGCCCGCTGCACCCCGTGGACACCGGCGGGAAAATCCGCACGTTCAACATGCTGCGCGAGCTGCGGAGGAAGAACCCGCTCACCTACCTCTCGCTCTGGCCCGAGGGCACGCCCGAGTCCGCGCGCAAGGACGCGCACCAGTATTCCGACGACCAGGTGTGGATTCCGTGGCGAGAGACGCCGAAGCGCTCTCTGCGCTTCGTCTTCCAGCTCGGCATCAACTTCGCCGGCTCGCGCCTGCCTTACGCCATTCAGAAATATCTCTCCGCGAAATGGTCGGCGGAGATTCGCCATGCCGACGCGTCCGGGAAGTTTGACCTCATCGTCTGCGACTTCCTCACGCCGGCGGTCAACCTCTTCTACGGCAACTACCGTCCGCAGACGCCCGTGCTGCTCTTCCAGCACAACGTCGAGTCGCTCATCTGGCAGCGCCACTACGAGACGGCCAAGGGCGGCGTGCGGCGCTCCTACATGCACGGCCAGTGGCAGCGGATGCGGAAGTTCGAGGCGCTCGCCTGCTCGCTCGCGGACAAGGTCTGCGCCGTCTCCGAGGAGGACGCCCGCCTGCTGCGCGAAAACTTCTCCCTCACCAACGTCTGCGGTGCGGTGCCCACCGGCGTGGACCTGAGCTTCTTCCAACTCAGCCCCGCCCCGCGCACGCCGCGCTCGCTCGTCTTCCTCGGCTCGATGGACTGGATGCCGAACATCGACGGCTGCGTGTGGTTCGCCGACGAGATGTGGCCGCTGGTGAAGCAGAAGTTTCCCGACGCCACGCTCGCCATCGTTGGCCGCAAGCCCGCGCCCAAGGTGCAGGAACTCGCCGCGCGCGACGCGGCCATCAAGGTCACCGGCACCGTGGACGACGTGCGCCCGCACCTCGCGGCAGGCGAGGTGATGGTCGTCCCGTTGCGCGTCGGCGGCGGCACGCGCATCAAGATTTTCGAGGCGATGGCCACCGGAATTCCCTGCGTCAGCACCCGCATCGGCGCGGAGGGACTGCCGGTGAACCACGGCGAACACATCGCGCTGGCCGACACGCCCGCCGACTTCGCGAAAGAGATTGGCGCCCTCTTCGAGAACGCCGACCGCCGCCGCGCCTTCGGGCAGAACGCCCGCGATCTCGTGGAGAAAAACTTCGGCTGGCCCAGCATCAACGCCGTCTTCGAGCGCTACTGCCGCGAGACGGTGGCGGCGCAACGACGCTGAGGAAGCGATGGCCTCGCTACCCGATCTCAACCTGCCGGTCCTGCCTTTGAGCCTTGCCCAAAGGGGTCCGCCCGCGCATTTTCCCAGCGTGAAGACGCTCGCCATCGAAGACATCTACGCGAACCCGCACGCTTTGGATTCCTTTCTCGCGGCAGGCGAGCCGGTGGTCATGGTCCGCTCCGGACAAGCAGTGGCGGATTTGGTTCCGAAACAAGCCAGGTCGGCAGCCTCACCCCAATGCGCGCGCCCGGATTTCAAGGCGCGCTTTCTCCAGATGTGGGGGCCTGATGCTTTCACCAGCAAGGAGTCGGTGGCGGAGCAGTTCGCAGAGTTTCGGCGTGACCGTCGGCCATGAGCGCGTTTGCCGATACGAGCTTCCTCTTCGCCTTCTACTTTCCCCGTGAGGCATCGGCTCGCGCGGTGGAAGTCGTGCAATCCGCCACAGAACCCGTGCACATCACCGCGTTGGTGGACTTTGAGTTCCGACAGGCGGTTTGGTTCGAGGTGTTCCTGCGGCGCAACGGGCAGCCGCGCGGGCTTTCAGAAGTTCAGGCGCAGACCGGCTTGGCGGCCTTTGAGTTGGATTGTGAACAGGGCATCTGGACCACGGTCGGATTGCAGTTGGAACGGTTGCTGGCCACGGCCCGTGAACTCAGCTTCAAACACACCGCACGCAGTGGTTGCCGGGCGTTTGACCTGCTGCATGTCGCCGCTGCGCTCGCTTACGACGCACGCACCTTTTTGAGTTTCGACCTGACTCAATGCGATCTGGCGAGGGCCGAAGGGTTGGTGGTGCCGTTGGTTGAACCTCCCGGTCCCAAAGCAGCATGACCACCTGGTCCTTCGCCTCTTCTCCGTGGCTCATCCTGATCGGCGCTGTCGTGTGGGGTGGCGCGGCTTGGCTGTGCTGGCAGAACGCCACGCGGCGCGGGGGCAAGGCCGCGGTGTTCATGGAGTCGCTGCGGCTGGTCATCATGACGCTGCTGGTGTTCACGCTGTTCCGGCCCGAGCTGGTGCGGCGCATCGAGCGCAAGGAATCACCGCAAATCGCCGTGCTGCTCGACGCCTCCGGCAGCATGGGCACGCGCGACGTGCGCGGCGGCTCGAATGTCCTCACGCGCGCCGAGTGGCTCGCGGCCCGGCGCGCGACGAACTTTTGGAAGCCGTTGGAAAAGTCCGGCAAGGTCATCATTGAGGATTTCTCCGCGCCCCCTGCGGACACGAATTTCAACGCGCAGGCCGAGGCGGGCACCGACTTGAGCGCCGCGCTCGAAGCCTCGCTGCAACGGCACAAGAACCTCCGCGCCGTGCTCGTGCTGACGGACGGCGATTGGAACGCCGGCAAGCCGCCGTTGCTCGCCGCCGCGCGATTCCGCGAGACGGACACGCCCATCTTCGCCGTGGGCGTGGGCGCGGAGCAGGCGTTGCCGGACCTGGTTTTGGAACGCGCCACGGTGCCGAGCTACGGGCTTATCGGAGAGCAGATTTCCATTCCCTTCCGCATCGCGAGCCATCTGCCGCGCGAGGTGAAGACGCAGCTCATCATTGACGCGGGCGACGGCGAGGAAGTGAAGAAGGACATCACCATCCCGGCGGGCGGGCAGTTGCAGGACGCCATCGTGTGGTCACCGCGCAACGTCGGCGAGCAGACCGTCTCGCTGCGTTTGCCGCCGGAGGCCGACGAGGCGCTGACGGACAACAACGCGCAGCAGTTCCGCATCGCCGTGCGCTCCGAGACGCTCAAAGTGCTCGTGGTGGACTCGCTGCCGCGCTGGGAGTATCGCTACCTCCGCAACGCCCTCGAACGCGACCCCGGCGTCGAGTCGCATTGCGTGCTGTTCCATCCGTCGCTCGGCCCCGGCGGCGGGCGCAACTACCTCACCGCCTTCCCCGGCACGAAGGAACAGCTCCAGCGCTACGACGTGATTTTCCTCGGCGACGTGGGCGTGGGCGAAGGCGAGCTGAAGGAGTCGGACGTCGCGCTCATTCGCGGTCTCGTCGAGCAACAGGGCAGCGGCCTCATCTTCCTGCCGGGCCGGCGCGGTCGGCAAATGTCTTTGCTCAACGGCCCGCTCGCCGACCTCATGCCCGTGCAACTCGATGACAAGCGCCCCGACGGCGTCGCGTTGCAAAACGAAGTGCCGCTCTTGCTCTCAAGCATCGGCAAAGGCCACTTGCTCACGCGCTTCGACGGCGACGAAAACCGCAACGACGACATCTGGAAAAACCTGCCCGGCTTTTACTGGAGCGCCGCCGTGGAGAAGAGCCGGCCCGGCAGCGAGGTGCTTGCCGTCCACGCCTCGATGCGCAACGCGTGGGGTCGCGTGCCGTTGCTGGTCACGCGCCCGGCGGGCAGCGGCAAGGTGCTGTTCATGGGCACGGACAGCGCGTGGCGCTGGCGGCGTGGCGTCGAGGACAAGTGGCATTACCGTTTCTGGAGCCAGGTCGTGCGCTGGATGTCGCACCAGCGGCATCTCGCCGAGCGCGCGGGCGTGCGGCTCACCTTCAGCCCCGAGACGCCGAACGCCGGCGACACCGTCTTCCTCCAGGCCACCGTGCTCGACGCGAGCGGCTTCCCGCTGGAGAAGGGCAAGGTGGACGGCAAAATCACCACGCCCGGTGGCCGCACCGAGCGGCTCGACTTCGCCGCGCTCGACGGCGGCTGGGGCGTGTTCAAGTCCAGCTTCGTGCCCAAGCAAGGCGGCCCGCACAAAATCCTCCTCACCGCCGACAGCGCCGGTCGCAAGCTGGAAACGGAAATCACCGTCACGCAGCCCGTGCGCGAGAAAGTCGGTCAGCCCGCGAACTTCACCGTGCTGCGCGAACTTGCATCGCTCACCGGCGGAGCCATCGGCCCCACCGCCGAACTCGCCAAGGTCATCGAGCAAATCACGCTGCTGCCCGAGCCGAAGCCGCTGGAGCAGCGCATCCGCCTCTGGGCCGACCCGTGGTGGGCGGGGAGCATCTTGTTTCTCCTGACGGTCTATTGGGTGAGCCGCAAGCTGGCGGGGATGATTTGAAAAGGCCGAACGATGCACTCTGTTACCCGCAACCTCACTTGGCTGCTGGCGCTGTGCGTCGGTTGGGTGGCGGACTCGCAGGCGGCTGACACCAACTTGCTTCCCGTCCGCGTGTCCGGGCGTTACGGCTACATCAACCACGCCGGGAAGATGGTCATCCAGCCGCAGTTCAAGAACGCGGGCGAGTTCTCCGAAGGACTGGCTGTCATCGAAGCTGAGGCCGGCCGCTCGGGATACATCTCCACGAGTGGGAAGGTGGTCATCCGTCCGCAGTTCACCATCGCTGGGAGTTTTTCAGAGGGACTCGCCGACGTCATGGCGGATGGCCGCTGGCACTATATTCGGAGAAATGGCACGCGCGCTTTCAAGGGCGATTTTGATTCAGCCGGTCCGTTTGTTCGCGGCGTTGCGCGGGTGGGATTTGAGACACTCAAGAGCAAGCTGTTCTCGGGGTTTGCTGATGTGGGAATGGAAGTGAACGAGCGCTTCATCAACACCAAGGGAGAGTTCGTCAGCAAGCCACCGCCTCCCGTCTCGTCGGCCACGAACCTCTTCCGTTTCAGCAATGGCGAGCTGTTTGGCTACACCAACAGTGCTGGTGCTGTCCGAATCAAGCCGCAGTTTGGAATGGCATACCCATTCTCTGAAGGTCTTGCCCCGGTGATAGTGGATGGCATGTGGGGAGCCATCAACCGGGAGGGCAAACTGGTTGTTTCCAACCAGTGGCACTGGGTTTACGGCTTCAAGAATGGAGTCTCAGCCGTTGCGCTCTCCAAGCGAGGCGGCTACATCCGGGCCGACGGGAGCGTGCTTTGGCAACCGAGTGATTGAGAGCCGGCCCGGTCAGGCCTAGTAAATCTCCAACCAGCCCGCCGCCGGGTTGGCCGCAAATGCTTCAATGTCCTCCAGGCTTCCACGTAGTAGATTCTCGATGGCCGAAGTCGGCTGGTTGCGGCAGCGGAGCCAAATCACCCTTGTGCGGCGGTCCGTGCAGCACGGAGAGATCAACGAAGTTGACATTGGGTGGCTATTAGTCCGGAGCACTTTTGCCCTGTCCGGGGTTCACCATGCTCGACGCTGCCATCGGCGGAGCTTAGTCTCCGCGCAGTGCACGAAATCGCGTTCCGCATCGGCAGCCTGACGGTCCACTGGTATGGCATACTCGTGGCCCTCGGGTTCATGGCTGGCTATTGGACCGCGCAGCGGCGCGGCGCTCGCCGGCGGC
>JBEBFV010000495.1:0-4540 GCA_040081795.1 Limisphaerales bacterium
GTTTCACCCAGTCACTTGTTCCCCGCCCGGTAGAAGTCCAGCGTGTGCTCCAGGCCCTTCTGCCAGGTCACTTCGGGGACGTAGTTCAGGCCGGCGCGGGCGGCGGAGATGTCGGCGGCGGAGTGCTTGATGTCGCCGGTGCGCGGGGGCATGTGGACGGGCGCGAGGTTTTGGCCGGTCTGCCGGTTCAACTCGGCGGTGAGCTGGAGCAAGTCAATGCTCTCGCCGCAGCCGACGTTGAAGACCTTGCCGGCGACCTTGGCGGCGTCGCCCTCGGCGGCGAGCAGGTTCGCGTTCACGACGTTTTGCACATAGACGTAGTCGCGGGTTTGCAGGCCATCGCCGAAAATCTTCGGGGCGGTGCCTTGCAGCATGAGGGTGCAGAACTTCGCGATGACGCCGGAGTAGGGCGAGTCGAAGGACTGGCGCGGGCCGAAGACGTTGAAGTAGCGGAAGCTGATGGCCTCGAAGCCGTAGAGCTGGTGGAAGAGCTGGCCGTAGCGCTCGGCGGCATACTTCTGGAGGCCGTAGGGTGAGATGGGCGCGACGGCGTGGGACTCGTGCTTCACGGGGGCCGCAGAGTCGCCATAGACGGCGGAGGACGAGGCGAACATGAAGCGCTTCACGCCCGCGTCACGCGCGGCGACGAGCAGGCCGAGCGAGGCGTCGAGGTTGTCGCGGTTGGTCTGCACGGGTTGGGAGACGGAGAGGGGCACGGAGGGCTGCGCGGCCTCGTGAAAGACCCAGTCGCAGCCGGCGACGAGTTTCTTCACGAGCGCCTCGTCGGCGACTTCGCCCTGAGCGAACTCGACTTCGTCACCGGGTTTCTTCCAGTCGAGATTGTGGAGCTTGCCGGTGCTTAGGTTGTCGAGCACGACGACCTTCGCGCCGCGCCGGCACAGCGCCTCGCAGATGTGTGAGCCGATGAATCCCGCGCCGCCGGTGACGAGTGCTTTCATGTTGTGGTGGGCAAAGTGTTAGCGCGGGGGGCGCGGGATTGCCAGCCAATCTCTCCAACCCGAAACGATGCAGTTGAAGGTGGCGTTCTCTTTAACGCAGAGGCGCAGAGGACGCGGAGGAACGCAGAGTTAGGGAAAACCCTTCACGGTCAACTTCTGTTGGCCGTCGTTGGCCTCTTCTCTGCGCATCTTTGAGTCTTCTGCGTCTTTGCGTGGAGTGGGCACTCAAAAGCACACGGCGGACTCGTGCGAGTCCGCCGTTCGAGTGAGTTGAGTTGCGCTCAGGCTTTCGGAGCCTCTTCCGCAGCGGGAGCGGCTGCGGCCTCGCCGCCGCCTTGTTCCTTCTCGCGCTCTTCCATCGCGGCCTTGCGGGAGAAACGGACGCGTCCACGCTCGTCGGTGCCGATGCACTTGACCCAGATGTCGTCGCCAACCTTGACGATGTCCTCGACCTGCTTCACGCGGAAGTTGGCGAGTTCGCTGACATGCACGAGACCCTCGGACTCGGGCATGTATTCCACGAAGCAGCCAAAGTCCTTAATCGAAACGACCTTGGCGCGATAGACTTTGCCGTCCTCGGCAGGGGTGGCGGGTTCCTTGCGGCCCGGCTTCTCACGGCGTTCGCCGCCGCGTTCGCCACGACCACCGCGTTCGCCACGGTCGCCGCCGCGCTCACCGCGACCGCTGCTTTCGCCACGGCCACCGCGTTCGCCACGACCACCACGGTCCCCGCCGGAGCTTTCGCCGCCGGAGCTGTTGCCGTTGGCTTCAGCGGGGGCATCGGTGCCGGAGTCGTCGCCTTCGCTGGCAACGGCTTCGCCACGGTCTTCCATCGCGGCCTTGCGGGAGAGGCGCACGCGGCCCTTCTCGTCCACGCCGAGGCACTTGACGTGGATTTCGTCGCCCATCTTGACGACGTCCTCGGTGTTGTTGACGCGCTTGTTGGACAGCTCGCTGATGTGGACGAGGCCATCCTTGCCGGGGAGGAATTCCACGAACGCGCCGAACTCCTTGATGGTGACGACACGGCCTTTGTAGATCTTGCCGATCTCGGCCTCGGCGGTCATGCCTTCGATGGACTCGCGGGCGATCTTCATGCCGTCCTCGCTGATCGAGTAGATGTGCACGGTGCCGTCGTCCTCGATGTTGATTTCGCAGCCGGACTCCTCGACGAGGCGCTTGATGTTCTTGCCGCCAGGTCCGATGAGCGCCCCGATCTTCTCGGGGTTGATCTTCACGGTCACGATGCGCGGGGCATACTTGTTCAGCTCCTTGCGGGACTCGGGGATGACCGCGAGCATGGAGTCGAGGATGGCCAGGCGCGCAATGCGGGCCTTCTCGAGGGACTCGGCCAGAATCTTGTGCGGGAGGCCGCGGAGCTTGAGGTCGAGCTGGAAGCCCGTGATGCCAGCGGTGGTGCCGGCGAACTTGCAGTCCATGTCGCCGAAGGCGTCTTCCCAGCCGATGATGTCGGTGAGCAGGCGGTAGTCGCTGATGACGTCGTTGTCATCGGTCTCCGAGCAAAGGCCGACGCTGATGCCGGCGACGGGGCGGGTGATGGGCACGCCAGCGTCCATGAGCGCCAAGGTGCCGGCGCAGACGGAGGCCATGGAGGTGGAACCGTTGGACTCCATGATCTCGGCAGTGACGCGGATGGCGTAAGGGAACTTGTCGAAGGGAATCACCGGCTCGAGCGAACGCTCGGCGAGCGCGCCGTGGCCGATCTCGCGGCGGCCGGGACCCATGATGCGGCCAGTCTCACCGACGGAGAAGTTCGGGAAGTTGTAGTGCAGGAGGAACTGCTTCTTGGTCTGGCCACCGGTCCAGGCGTCGAAGTTCTGCGCGTCCTCGGTGGTGCCGAGGGTGGCGAGGGCCATCGCCTGCGTCTCGCCACGGCAGAACACGGCGGAACCGTGGGCGCGGGGCAACATGCCAACTTCGCTACTCAAGGCGCGCAAGTCATCGCAGCTCCGACCGTCGAGGCGCTTGCCCGTGGTCATGATCATCTCGCGGGCGGCTTCCTTTTGGATGTAGTAGAAGGCTTGGGAGATGGTGAACTTGGTCACCTTCTCCGCGCCGTATTTCTCGACGAGCTTCACGCCGATCTCGTCCTGAATGGCCTTGCACGCGGCTTCGCGGGCGAGCTTGCCGGGGGTGAGCAACGCGGTTGCGATGCGGTCGCCGGCGAGTTTCTTGGCGTCCTTGAGGACTTCGTCGGGGACGAGGATAAGCGTGATGTCGCGCTTCTTCTTGCCGACCTTCGCGGCGAGTTCCTTCTGCGCGGCAATGAGCGGTTGGCAGGCTTCGTGGGCGAAGCGCAGGGCGTCGTTCAAGTCCGCCTCGGTGATTTCGTCGGCACCGCCTTCGATCATCACCACGTCCTTCTCGTTGCCGACATAGACAAGGTCGAGATCGCTCTGAGCCATCTGCGAGTGAGTGGGATTGGCGACGAACTCGCCACCGACGCGACCGACGCGCACCGCGCCGAGCGGCCCGGCGAACGGGATGTCGCTGACCATCAGCGCCGCGCTCGCGCCGAGGATGCTGAGGATGTCGGGGTCGTTCTCACCATCCGCGCTGAGGAGGATGGACTGGACCTGGACTTCATTGAACCAGCCCTTCGGGAACAACGGCCGGATGGGCCGGTCCGTGAGGCGCATGGTGAGGATTTCCTTCTCGGTGGGGCGGCCTTCGCGCTTGAAGTAGCTGCCGGGGAACTTGCCGCACGCGGCGGCCTTCTCGCGGTAGTCCACGGTGAGCGGGAAAAACTCCTGCCCGTCCTTGGCCTTCACGGCGGCAACTGCGGCGGTGAGGATGATGGTCTCACCGAACTGGACGATGACGGCTCCGTCGGCTTGCTTGGCGATTTTGCCGGACTCTATGGAAAGAGTTTGCCCTCCGACTTGGGCGGTGACTTTGGCTGACATGTTTCTTACTGGTGTTTCGGCCCGTTCACCGGGAGGAACTTCAGTGAGCACTCGGCGTGGCGGGTGCTGAATGAAATTTCCCCATGGTGACGGGCCGGTTTCTTAGCGGCGGGATGGGTGTGTGTCGAAGCCGGGCGTCGCCGCAAAGGCCGCCCGGCTCCGAAAGTGAAAAGCCCGGCGGTTACTTGCGGAGCTTGAGCTTCTTGGTGATGCCCAGGTAACGGCTGTTGTCCGTCTTCTGGAGGTAATTGAGCAACCGGCGGCGCTGGCTGACCATGATGAGCAGCCCGCGACGCGAGCTGTGGTCCTTGTTGTTGCCCTGGAGATGGCCGGTCAGATGGGTGATGCGCTCGGTGAGAAGGGCGATTTGCACATCGGCGGAGCCGGTGTCCTTCGCGTGGAGCTGGTGGTCAGTGAGGATTTTCTGCTTAATCTTTGCTTCCATACTTTCGTTTTTCGGTAATGAAGGCGGCAGCGTAGGAGCCTGCAAGGGCCGTGTAAAGCCGTATTTCCCGGCGAAGTCACATGAACGCTGCGCGAACCGCCACCGCAGCCGCCAGCCGCCGCAGGTAGTTCGCACGGGAAATCTCGCTCGCGCCGAGCTGCCGCGTCACCGGCGTGACCATCTGCGTGTCGAACAGCACGAAGCCCTGC
>JBEBFV010000087.1:0-16376 GCA_040081795.1 Limisphaerales bacterium
CGCGGATCAGCAGCAGCAGGTCGCCCAGCGCATCGCCGACATCGAGACAAACCTGCCCAAGCTCCAGGCAAACCTCGCCGAGGCCACTGCCGCCACCATCAAGGCCAAGGCCGATGCTGACGCCGCCAAGACCGACGCCGCCAAGCGTCCCCTAAACCTCGCCGCAGAGGTTGCCGCGAAGAAACAGGACGAGGCGCTGAAGGCCATTGATAACGCCGGGGCCGAGCTGCAGATCGCGAAGTCCAGTGTTGACCGGCTCAAGCTCGGCGCGTTCTACGCGCAGGTCTGGCGTGCGAAGGCCGACTTCACCGCGCGCAAGGACGAGCAGAAGCGCCTCCTCGCCGAGGCGGACTCCGCCAAAGATGCCATCAAGCAGGCAGAGGCCGACATCAAGGCCGCCAAGAAGATCAAGACCACCACCAAGGAGGAGAAGGAAAAGGTCGCCAAGCGCATCAAGGCCCTTGAGCAGACCATCACCGACAACAAGAAACTCTCCACTGCCTCCAAGGCCGCCGCGGACAAGATGACCAAGCCCCTCGTCGCCGAGGAGAAAAAGCTCCAGGCCCTCACCACGGACTACCAGAAGCTCAAGGCCGCAGCCCTCGCGGCCCCCCAGAAGTCCGCCAGCCTCTGAGTTGCAGATTGCTGGGCTCTTTGCCCGCGCGTTGTCCCGCGATGCTCCTCTCGGGTGTTATCTCCCCTTCGCCTCAATCTGCTTCGTCCGGCTGGGTGGGGGAAGGTATCGGTAGGCGTTGCTGGGGTTGTCCGTGTCGTAGGCGTAGGCGTCGCGGTGGGAGAGGAAGTGCTTCACCTGCTCAATGGGGATGGCAAAGCCGAGTCCCTCGCCGAAGGTTATCTTCATGTTGGTGACGCCGACGACTTCGCCACGGAGGTTGAACAGGGGGCCTCCGCTGTTGCCGGGGTTGATCTGGGTCGTGGTCTGAAGGTAGAGGCTGCCCTGCATTTGCCGGGTCTTCGTGCTAAGGATGCCCTCGGTGACGGTGCGTTCCAGACCCAGCGGGCTGCCGATGGCGAAGATTCGTTCGCCCACGGCGAGGAGGTCGGAGTCTCCGAGCGGGACGCGGGAGAACTTGGGCGCTCCCGGGTCCTCGATCTTGAGCAGGGCGAGGTCCGCGAACTTGTGCATTGCGACGATACGCACCTGCTTGTAGGCCTTGCGCTCCATCTGGCCCTTAAGCTGATGGAAGACTTCGATGGAAATCTGCGTCTCGCCCTCGATGACATGGAAGTTGGTGATGAGATAGCCTTCCTCGCTGACGATGAAGCCTGAGCCGAGGCCTCCGGGGGTGCGCACTTGGACGACGGCTTGTCCGAGCTGGGCCATCAGCTCGCGGACGGAGCGCTCGGGGGGTGGGGTGGTGTTGACGGTGAAGAGGTTTTTGGTGTCGGTGGCTGCTGCGGCGGGAGCAGGGGCTTTCTGGGAGGCGTCCGTGGATTTCTTGCTGCCCTTGGGAGAGGCCGGTTTGGCGCTTGTGCGCAGGACGTTGGTGATCTGGGTGCGCGGGACAGCGATGACGGTGTAGCCGATGTCCACGAAGACCTGATCAGTCTTCTCGGCAAGGATGCGGCCCGTGAGCGAGGACTTGTCGCGAAGCAGGACTTCATCGGCGGAGGCGATGGGAAGGGTGAGGAGGAGTGCGGTGAGGGGGAGGAGCTTGTGCATGGGATGGATGGGGGTGCCCGTGAGCGTGCGGCGATGGGCGTAGGTCATGGGGAGGGGGAGGTGTTCAGTCTTCAGTGCTCAGGGAGCACCCGGCTTTTGCCCCCATCTGAATACTGAACACTGATTACCTGCCTCCTCCGACACTGTGGGACATGGGGAGACACAGAACCGTGCGTCGGAAATGACCATGCGGGGATCAAGGGAGCTCCTTGATGCGGATGTTGCGCCAGCGGACTTCCATGGCGGTCTCCTTGGCTCCTACGCCGTGGACTTGCAGGGCTATCAGACCCGAAGGAGTGTATGCGTCCTTGAGGTCGGCGGCAGGGACGGAGTTGATCCAGGTCTTGATGGAGTCTCCCCGGCATTCGACGCGGAACTTGTTCCAGTCGCCTTGCTTGAAGGCCTTGCCAGCGGCCTCGTTGTTCTTGAGGTCATTGAGCCAGCCACGTCGGCCTTCATCGTAGATGCCTCCAGACCACGCCCGGGCGGAGGGGTCTATCTCGACCTGGTATCCGTGGACGCGCCCGGCAGGGACCCGGATGGTCTTGCCCTGCCAGTCGTAGGCGCGCGGCTCATCAAAGTAGTGGCTGCGGATCTGGATGCCGGAGTTGAGGCTGGGGTCCACCTTGAATTCGACTTCAAGGATGAAGTTGGTGTAGTGGCGGTCTGTGCAGAGGAAGGAGTTGCCGGTGTTCGGGACGCACTGGCCGACGACTTGTGCTTCCTCGACGCGATACTTGGCGTGGCCGCCGACTTGGACGAAGCCGGCGAGGGTCTTGCCGTTGAACAGGGGGATAAAGCCGTCCGCGTCCGCCTTGGCGGGGACGGGGGCGGCCTTCTTCTTTTCGGCCTTGTCGGCTGCGGAAGCCGGCAGGATGGCGAGGGCAATGAGGGCGAGGAGGAGGAGCTTGTGCATGGAGGCGAGCGTAAAGTGCGCTGGCGCGTGTGACAAGCTGGGAGGGGAGGCGTGGAAAAAGAATTCAATGTTCAGTGTTTGTTCAGACGGGGCGGAGTTCGTTCGCCTGCTGAACACTGGATGCTGGATGCTCGCCCTGAGCCGCAGGGGGAGGCTGCGGTGCATGTCAGCGGAGTGCGAAGAGGTTGGCGAAGCGCTGGGCGCGCTCGTGATAGTCGGATTTCACGCGGCCGGCCTGGTAATCCACGGCCTCGAAGTGACCGGGCTTGTTCCAGAGGAGGTAAAGCTCGAGGGCGGTCGGCTCGCGCCCGGTGGCGGTGCGGAAGCCGGCTGTGCGGTCGGCAAGGATGCGTTGGGTGACGGTCCAGGCAACCTCGGGATTCTGGTAGTCACGGGACTTGGTGTAGCGCCGCCAGACGGCAGGCATGATCTGGAAGCGGCTGACTTCGCCGCTGCCCCCGCGCATGGAATCAGCCGGGCTGCGCTGCCACGAGGTGGCGCCGGACTCGAACATGCCGAGGGATTGACGCAGTGGCATGGCCTGGCAGGTGGCCAGACCCAGGCATCCGAGCAACAGCAGACCGACGATGGTTCTATTCATAGGGGATTCGATCCGGCCGCTGGCCGGGCGATTACCATCGGGTATCAGACCCTAGTGTCCGCTGCCCGGCAATAGCGAAATCTGGCGATGGGAACGGGCGGGGGAGGGAGATTGGGCGCGTGGGAAACTTGAGATTCAGGCACCTGAATTACGTTCTCTGCGTCCTCCTCGACTCCGTGGGGACGACTCAGGGAGTGGCGCCGCAGAGCTGGGACGGACGCAGGGTGTTGCGGGTGGAGGCAAGGGGTCGAGGGAAGGGTGAAAAGCTCAAGCTTCCGTCGCATGGCAGGGCGTGCCTTTTCTCAGCGTGCCAATGGAGTGGACGCAAGGCCCGCCGGGAAGCCGGGGACAGGCGCGGCCTGCCACATGGTTCTGGCTCCGTGGTCGTTCACCATCAGCTTTTCACCTGCGCCAGCGCGTGTGTGAGATATGGCAGAAGCTGCTTCTTGCGGGAGACGACGCCGTCGAGCTGGAAGATGCCGGGTTCGAGCTTGGGGTAGTCCACCTCGGCCACGAAGGTCTTCGCGCCGGCCAGCAGGAGCAGGGAGCTTTGCAGCACCACGTCGGTCACGAGGAGGGCGGCGAAGAAGTAGCCGTGTTCCGCGCGGTGCTCCTCCAGCGCGGTGAGCACGTCGGCCTTGCGCTTCCAGAACTGGTCGAAGCCCAGCTCTTCAATCTGCGCCACGCTGAAGGCGCGGCCTCCTTCAAGGTATTCCTTGCAGTCGGTGGTGATGGCCTGCGCGGCAGGCTTGGTGGTCAGCACGGAGCCGGAGGCGAATAGTTTCTCGGTGAACTCGGTGGCGTTGACGCCAGAGATGGTTTCCAGCTTGCCGAGGATTTCCGCATCGCGGGCCGTCGTGGTGGGCGAGGTGAGGTTGAGCGTGTCGGAGACGAGGCCAGCGAGCAGGAGGCCCGCGATGCTGGGCGTCAGCTCTACGCCGTAGCGGAAGAAGCAGTCGGCCACGATGGTGCTGGTGGAGCCGACGGGTTCGTTGCGGAAGAGGATGGGCTGCTGCGTGGTCAGCGCGCCGATGCGGTGGTGGTCTATGATCTCAAGGATCTCGACCTTGTCCGCGCCGTGGACGGCTTGGGACAGTTCGTTGTGGTCCACGAGGATGAGCTTGCGGTCCACCTTCTTGAGGAAGTCGGACTTGGACAGGATGCCCACGGTGCGGCCCGTCTGGTCCACGACGGGGAAGGCCTGGAAGGCGGACTCGGTGGCGACGGCCTGCACGTCGGAGAGCGCCTCGTCCTCGCGGAAGGTGAGGAAGTGCTCGTGCAACATGTGGCTCACGGCGATGGAGCCGCGGCAGAGCATCGCGGTGGTGGCGGTGTCGTGCGGTGAGAGGATGAGGCTGACCTCGTTCTTCTTCGCGGCCTCGATGGTCTTCGGCTCGACCTGCAAGCCGCCGGTGACGATGACCAGCCGCACGCGTTCGCGGATGGCGAGGTTCTGCACGTCCCAGCGGTCGCCCACGACGACGACGAGCTTGTCGTGCGGGTAGTTGCTGAGTCGTTCGGCGAAGGACTCCACGCCCATCGCGCCGATCATGAGGATCAAGTCTTCCTCACGGTCCGGCTCGACGGAGAAAATCATCTTGCCCTCGAGCGTGCGCGTGAGATGGCGGATGGAAGAGAGCACGCGACGCGAATCGAAGAGCCGGTTGCCGGGCGCGAAGAAGAACTTGCTCAACTTGAAGAGCGAGAGCAGGCCGCGACAGGAGCGGTCCTCGTTGAGCACGGGCAGCACGCGGATGTTGCGGTCGTCCATGATGCCGAGCGCCTCCGAGACGGAGGCGCTGGGCGGCACAGCGACGACGTTGGTCTGCATCACGTCGCGGACCTTGGGCGACACGTCGGAGACGAAGCGCGGCGGGGGAACGAGGAAGCTCTTGAGGACGAAGTCAATGCGGTCGTTGGTATCGCCGCAGCGCGCGGCCTCGACGTTGCGCGTGCCGGTGCGGCGCTTGAACTCGGCGTAGCCGATCGCCGAGCAGATGGCGTCGGTGTCGGGATTGCGGTGGCCGATGACGAGGATGTCGCTCATGTGTGCCCGACGTGGACGCCGAGGCGGGATTGCAATAGCCGCAGATGGGGCGCGTCGCAATCCTGAAACGCATCGGAGCGCGGCCTTCAGGCCGCAGAATGCTGCGACAGGGAAGGCGTGTGGATAATTCCACCCAGTTTCGGCGAACGGATGTCTCTGCGGCCTGAAGGCCGCGCTCCGCAGACGCAAGCTTGCCGCCCGGCAGACTTCTGCCAAGACTCGCGCGTGCCTGAGAACCGACTTCATTTCCGGCTGCACCGCTGGCTGCCGATGCTCGCCGGCTTGCTGCCACTGGCCTTGCTTGTCGGCTGCACCAGCACACGGCCCGGTGCGTTGCTGAAGCGGCAGGGCGACGAAATCGTCGCGGCCGGGCAGCTATTCCACACGGGCACGCGCGTCGTGACATGGATGGACCCCAACGGCTACGACGCCTATCGCAGCGAACGCCGCTTCGCGCCGTTCGATCAGTCGTCATGGGAAACCTCGAAGGTCGCCGTGGCCGCGCTCAAGTCGCCGAACCGATTCGGCCTGCGCAAGGACGGCCTGACCGACGCGCAAGTCGAGCGCGTGCGCGGCGGCGGATGGGACCTGCCGCTGCTGCGGGAAAAGGTGGACCAGTTCGTCCTGCACTTCGACGCGTCCGGCACGAGCCGCCAGTGCTTCAAGGTGCTGCACGACCACCGCTGCCTGAGCGTTCACTTCATGCTCGATCTCGATGGGACGATCTATCAGACGCTCGACCTGAAGGAGCGCGCGTGGCACGCCACCACGTCGAACACGCGCAGCATCGGCATCGAGATCGCCAACATCGGCGCGTTCGCCCCCGGCCAGCAGAAGATGTTTGAGGACTGGTATCAGCGGGACGACTCCGGCTGGCCGCGCGTTGTCGTGCCCTCGCGCTTTGGCGAGACTGGCATCCTCACGCCGAACTTCGTCGCGCGTCCGGCGCGGAAGGAACTCGTCGTCGGTCCAGTGCAAGGCCGGCAGTTGCAACAATACGACTTCACGCCTGAGCAATACGCCGCGCTGACCAAGCTCACAGCCACGCTTTGCAAAGTCTTTCCAAACCTCCGCTGCGACTTCCCGAAGGACGCCACTGGCCAACTCATCACCCGTAAGCTGCCTGACGAGGAGTTGAACAAGTTTCAAGGCGTCCTCGGCCACTACCACATCCAGACGAACAAGGTGGACCCGGGGCCGGCGTTCCAGTGGGAGCGGGTCATCAGTGGGGCGAGGAAGCTCGTGAGATGAGGGTAAAGCGTGATGCGTGCTCCGTGATGCGTGATCTAGTCCGGACGCATTCGGCCTTGCTCACGCATCACGCATCACGCATCACGCCGCGCGAATGAAACACCTCCACGCCATCGCGGCCATGTCGCTCAACCGCGTCATCGGGGACGGGAACAAGATTCCATGGCACCTGCCGGAGGATTTCAAGTGGTTCAAGGCCACGACGCTTGGCCATGTGCTCGTCATGGGCCGCAAGACGTTTGAGTCCATCGGCAGGCCGTTGCCCGGGCGGGAGACCATCGTGTTGAGCCGCACTGGCTGGAGCCATGCCGGCGTGCAGACCGTGGCGAGCTTGGAGGAGGCGGCGGCGCTGTCTGGGGAGCGCCAGGTCTTCATCTGCGGCGGCGCACAGATTTATAGGCAAGCCTTGCCGCTCTGCTCCGACCTCTTTCTGACGCTCGTGAAGCGTGAGGTTCAAGGCGACGCCTTCTTCCCCACGTTTGAAGATCGCTTCGCACTCATCGCCGAGCTCCGTGACACGCCGGAGTTCAAGATACTCCACTACCGGAACCGTGGCCTCTCATCCGATCAGCCGCCGCTCACCGCCGCGTGACCCCGCAGCCGCGACTCGGACGCTGTTCAAGCAGACGTTCGGTCACGCGCCGACGCACCTGGTCAAGGCTCCGGCGCGGCTGGAGCTGCTCGGCCATCACGCAGAGTGGAACGACGGGCTGTCGCTTGCCGTCGCGATTGACCGGCACCTGTGCCTCGCCAGCGCGCCGCGCACGGACGGGCGCATCGAGGTCGTCACGTCCGCCTACCCGCAGCGCGAAGTGTTTTGGTTGAGCGAGCTCACTGCGAACCCGGACGCGCCGTGGACCGCGCTGGTGAAGGCGGTGTTGCGGCGAATGCGCGAGCGGGGTGTCCACTACGGCGGCTTCAACGCAGCGGTGCACAGCGAGATTCCGCCGGGCGCGGGCTTCGGCAGCTCCGGTGCGTTGCTCGCCGCGACCGCGCTCACGGTGCGGCAACTCTATCCGCACAAGCTCACGGAGACGGGCGCGGTGGTCCGGCGACCGGGGCGTGCGAAGCTGCCCAAGCCCACTGGCTTGGACCGCTTGAGAATGTCCAGGCTGTGCCGACAGGCGGGCGAAGGCATCGCGGGCGAGGCTGGCGGGACTCTCGACGCGACGGTCTCGCTATGCGGGGAGGGGTTCAGCGCGGTGCTTGCGGACGCGCAGCACAGCACGGTCGAGACATTGCCGCTCGTTGGAGAAATGGTGGTGATCGTTTGCGACACCGGACGGCTCAATCCCGTCGTCGAGGCGCGGTCCGCTGCGCTGCGTTACCACTGCGCTGGCGCGGCGCGGACGCTGGGTGTGAAGTCGCTGCGCGCCGTGGACCCGCCGCAGCTCAAGGCCTCGCGCCACCGTCTCACCGCACGCCAGCACGCGTGCGCGTATCACATCGTTGGCGAGAACCGGCGCGTGGTGGCCGCAGAACGCGCGCTGCGCGGCGGGGACTTGGAGCAGTTCGGACAGTTTCTTTTCCAAAGCCACGAGAGCGCACGGGAGTTTTTCCAGAGCAGTTCGCCCGAGACTGATTTGCTCGTGGAAACTGCGCGTGCGCACCCGTCGTGTCTGGGCGCGCGGCTCGGCGGGCACGGCTTTGGCGGCTACACGGTGAACCTCGTTCTATGGAGCGAGGCGGATGAATTCTGCGCGCGGATGGAGGAAGGCTACGTGAAGTCCACAGGACGGACGCTCAAGATGATGCGGTGCCGCGTGGTGGATAGCGCAAGCGCCGCGTAGCGAATCGGGAGGAAGACTCTCTTCGATCTGTAGCGGCGGTCTGCGACCGCCGTCGGGCGACTCATGTCCCGAAGAGTCGGCGGTCACAGACCGCCGCTACAGGAGAGGAGAACCGCCCGCCTCGATCACGCTCAGGTCGCCGACGAGTTCGGTGAGCATCGCGGGGAGATCGCCCGCTGGGACGGGCAGATACTTGCCGGTGGCAGTGGCAACGATCTGGCCGGCGGCATCGCGCAACTCCGCCTTCGCCTCGAAAATCTTGTTGCGCCTGTTCGCGACCAGCTCGGCGCTGACCACAAGTTCGACGTTGGACTTCGCTGGCTGCTGGAAGCGCACCGTCATCTCCGCGCAGTAGGCGAAGCGCCGGGTGGACACCGCCACGGCCCAGACCATGATCTCGTCGAGGACGGTCGCGAGGATGCCTCCGTGTGTGACGCCCTTGAAGCCTATGTGCTCGGCGCGCGGCGTGAAGCGGGTGTGGACGCGCTGGCCGTCCGACGTGAAGCGGAGTTTGAGGCCCTTGGAATTGGACTCGCCGCAGACGAAGCAGGAGTGCGTGTGCGGTAGGTGCTTCATGGAGAAATCGCGACCGTCACACGGTCATGATTTCCTTCTCCTTCGTGGCGAGGTGCGCTTCGAGCTTGGCGATGTATTGGTCGGTGAGCTTCTGCACCTCTTTCTCGGCCGTCTCCACCTCGTCCTCGCTCACGCCGCCGCTCTTGCCTTCTTTCTTGAGAGCCTCCAACGCGTCGCGACGGATCTGGCGGATTGCGACCTTTCCGTTCTCGGCCATCGTCTTGACGGTCTTCACGAACTTCTGGCGCGTCTCCGTGCTGAGGTCGGGCAGGACGATGCGGATGAACTTGCCCTGCACGGCCGGGTTGAGGCCGAGGTTCGACTTCTGGATGGCCTTCTCGATGGGGCCGACGCTGCCCGCATCCCACGGCTGGATCATGAGCATGCGCGACTCCGGCACCGAGATGTTCGCGAGCTCCTTGATGCGCATCATGGCACCATAGACCTCCGCCTGGATGTTCTCGACGAGAGCGGGCGAAGCCTTGCCCGTGCGCACGCCGGAGAACTCGTGCTCCACGTGCTGCTCGCTCTTGATCATCTTCTCTTCCGCGTCCAACAGAATGTCGTCGAGTGCCATGCGCGGAAACTAGGGTTCAAAGTCCGAAGTTCAAAGTTCAAAGTTGGTTCGCGAGGGTCGGCAATGCCGTCCTCGCTTGAGTTGAACCTTGCAAAGTCCCCCCGGCCCACCCATTACTTCCGGCAGTGAAACGCCTCTGGGCAATCGTGACGCTCGTGCTGCTGGCCGTCTGGCTGCCATGCACGATGCACTGCCAAGCCGAGGCGCTTGGCTGGCTGGGCGGTGACTCAACGTGCTGCGAAAAGGGCCACGCTGACGAATCCCCCAAGCCGGATTGCTCGGATTGCGCCGTGTGCAGCGCGGTCGAGTCCGGCGGCTACTCGCTCCCGCAGAATGTTTCCATCGTCCACGCCCTGCTCGCCGTCACGCAGCACTTCGCTCCTGACTTGCTTGCCCCCGCGCGCGAGCCAGCCGCGCTGACACTCCCTGCGCCCGACAGCCTGCCGCAGTTGCTCCGCCAGAGTTGGAGCTTCCACTGCCGCACCGCGCCCGCTCCTCGCGCGCCTTCCCTCCTCGCCTAAGCAAGCCCTCGCGGTTTGCGCCCTTCCCGGCTCCGTCGTGTCCTGACACGACGCGAGTTCTCCCTGTTTCCATTTCTGAACTGAAAAACTATGAAGCCCATTTGCCTTTTACTGTTGCCGGTCCTGCTGGTGCCGCACCTGAACGCCGCCGAACCCAAGCCCGGCGGTCCCAACGCCGCTGCCAATCCCGCGCCGCTCGCGCTCGACGCACTCGTGACCGAGGTGCTCGACAAAAATCCCGAGCTGGCCTTCTACCGCGCGGAGATTGCCGCCGCGAAGGGCGAGCAGCGCAACTCAACCGTCCTTGCCAATCCTGAACTCGCCACGTCCATCGGCGCAAAGCGCGCCAAGGACGCCGCCGGGAACGTGCTGGGCGAAGGCGCGGCGTGGTCGGTCGCGCTGCAACAGCCCTTCGAGTGGCCGGGGCGACTCGCGCTTCGCAAGGCCATCGCCAGCCGTCAGGTTGCGCTCGCGGAACTCGGCCTCGACAACTTCCGCAACTCGCTTGCCGCCCGCACGCGCACGCTGGCCTTCGGCGTGTTCGTCGCGCAGCAGCAGGCGGATGCCGCGCAGGAAGTGTCCGAGCGCCTCCAAGCCCTTGCCGAGGTCGTCGTTCAGCGCGACCCCGCCGGCGTCACGCCCAAGCTCGAACAACGCATCATCGAGGCCAGCGCGATTGTCGCGCAGAAGCGCGCCACGGACGCCGCCGTCGCCGTGCGGAGCGTGCTCATCGAACTGAACCAGCTTCGCGGCCAGCCGCTCGCCAGTCCGCTCCGCATCGCCGACACCCCGCTCAAGTTCGCCCTGCCGCCCGACCCGGAACTGCTGCTCGCCCTCGCCCGCACGAACAACTTCGAGCTGCGGCAGCGCATCGCCGAGCTGGAGCAGCAGGGCTTCCGCGTGGACCTCGCGAAGAACGAGCGTTATCCCGCCGTCACCGTCGGCCCGTTCATCTCGGGCGAGCGCGCGGGAGACCGCGAGCGCACCGTGGGCGTGGGCGTCTCCTTCCCGCTGCCCTTGTGGAACCGCAACGCGGGCAGCATCGAAACCGCGCAAGCCCGCCGCGAGCAGGCGCAGACCGCGCTGAACGTGGCGCAACGCGACGTAGAGCGCAAAGTCAGCGAGGCCTACTTCCAATACTCCGCCCGCAGCTACGAAATCACCCGCACTCGTCCCGACGCGGCGCAGGACTTCCGTGAAACTGCCGACCTCGCCGACCGACATTATCGGCTCGGGGCCGTGCCGCTCGCCACCTACATCGAGATGCAAAAGCAATATCTCGAAGCCCTCGAAGCGCTGCTCCAAACCAAGCAGGGCGCGCTCGAAGCCAGCGAGCAATTGCACCTGCTCACCGGGCGCAGCCTCAACTCGCTCATCGAAATCAAACCAGCGAAAGACTAAGCCATGAAACCCTTCTCCCTGTTCTGCCTGCTGTTTGTGTTGGTCGGCCTCGGCGGTTGCAACGACCAGCCACCCAAGTCTGCCGCTGGGCACACGGAAGCTCCCGACGACCACGGCATCAACTTCAAGGCCAAGGAAGGTCTTGCCGTCCCCGACGACATCGCCCGCAACATCGGCTTGCAACTCGCGGACGTGACCGAGCGCAAGGTCAACGGCCAGCTCACCTTCACCGCGCAGGTCTATGGCGAGGCCGGGCCGCAGGCTCGTCGTGTCGCCCTTGCCAGCGCGTGGGTGGACCGGGCGGCTGCGCAGTTCGTTCCCGTCGGTTTGGACATTGTCGCCCAAACGGCGGACACGAACTCCCTGACCGGCGTCGTGGCTCGCGTGCTGCGCGCCGCAGACACCAACACCGCGGTGGAAGTCCTCTTGGAACTGCGCGCCGAGCAGGGAGAACTCAGGCCGGGCGACTTTGTGCGCGTCACCGTCAGCCTGCCGGGCACGGAAGCCGTGCCAGTCGTGCCCGAGGCCGCACTGCTGCGCAGTGCGGAGGGCAGCTTCGTGTATGTGGTGAACGGCTCCCGCCTCAAGCGCACCCCCGTGAAGCTCGGCGGCGGGCAGGACGGCATTGTAGCTGTGCGCGACGGCCTGCTGGTCGGGGACAAAGTCGTGGTGCGCGGCGTGCCGCTGCTCTGGCTGGCGGAACTTCAATCCATTCGCGGCGGCAAGTCGTGCTGCGATGTCCACTGAGCCATGCTCCACCGCCTGCTCGAGTTCTCCCTCCGCCAGCGCCCGCTCATCGCGCTGGCCACGGCCATCCTCGTTGCCGCCGGGGTGCTGGCCGCGCTGCGGCTGCCGATTGACGCCGTGCCGGACATCACCAACGTCCAGGTGCAAATCAACACCGCCGTCCCCGCGCTCGCGCCGGAGGAGATTGAAAAGCTCGTCACCTTTCCGATTGAGAGCGAAATGGCCGGACTGCCCGGCATGGTCGAGCTGCGTTCACTCTCCAAGTTCGGCCTCTCGCAGGTGACGATGGTGTTCACCGACGGGAGCGACATTTACCGCCTCCGCCAGCTTGTGATCGAGCGGTTGCAGAGCGTGCTGGATGCACTGCCCCCCGGCCTCTCGCCCCGGCTCGCCCCCATCAGCACCGGCCTCGGCGAAATCTACTACTACGCCGTCGAGTTCACGGACGCGGCCACGAACAAACCTGCCTCGCGCGTGGACCAACTGCGTGCGCTCAAGCTCATCCACGACTACCAAATCAAACCGCTTCTGCGGAACACCCCCGGCCTCGCCGAGGTCAACGTCAGCGGCGGCTACGACAAGCAAATCGTCATCTCGCCCGACCCGGCGCGGCTCCTGAGCGTCGGCCTGAGCTTTGCGGAAGTCGCGGAGAAGATTGCCGAGAACACGCGCAACGTCGGCGGCGGCCTCGTGGAACTGGGCGGCGAGCAAATCGTCATCCGCGCCAACACGCGCGTCACGCAGATTGACCAAATCTCCACGCTGCCCCTGCGCTTCGGCGCGGGCGTCCAGCCGATACTCGTGCGCGATATCGCCACCGTCAGCATCGGCTCCAGCTACCGCACCGGCGCGAGCACGCACGACGGCGACGAGGCGCTCGTGGGCGCGGCCATCATGCTCATGGGCGAGAACAGCCGCCTCGTGGCCCGCGCCGTCCGCGACAAGCTCGAAGAAATCCAGCCGAAGCTCCCGCCCGGCGTCCGCATCGAACCGCTCTACGACCGCGCCGACCTCGTCAACGCCACCATCCGCACCGTCGAGACGAACCTCGTCGAGGGCGCGCTGCTGGTCGTGGTGATTCTCTTCGCCCTGCTGGGCAACTGGCGCGCGGCGGTCATCGTTGCGCTCGCCATTCCGCTCTCCATGCTGCTCGCCATGACCGGCATGGTGCGCTTCGGCATCTCCGGCAACCTGATGAGCCTCGGCGCGATTGACTTCGGCCTCATCATTGATGGCGCGGTCGTGATGGTGGAGAACATCATCCGCCGCCTCGGTGAGAAGCAGCATCAGCTTGGCCGCGTGCTCACGCCCCGCGAACGGCTCGAAGGCGTGCTGACCTCCGCGAAGGAAGTCGCCAGCCCGATGTTCTTCGGCGTCCTCATCATCACCGTGGTCTATGTCCCCATCCTCGCGCTGGAAGGCGTCGCGGGGAAAATGTTCCAGCCGATGGCCCTCGTGGTCATGCTCGCGCTCGGCGGCGCGCTGGTGCTGGCCGTCACGCTCATGCCGGTGCTGTGCTCGTTCTTCCTCACCGGCAAAATCACCGAGGAGGACAACTGGCTCGTCCGCCAGACCAAGCGCCTTTACACCCCGCTGCTCGACTTCGGCCTGCGCCGCCGGGCCTTCATCGTGCTGCCGTCCCTCGCGCTCTTCGGCCTCTCGCTCTGGGTCTTCACGCGGCTGGGCGCGGACTTCATCCCGCAGCTCGACGAGGGCGACCTGACCCTCCAGTTCATCCGCAGCAGCAGCGCCGGGCTGGGCGCATCGCTCGACTTGCAGAAAAGGTCCGAGCAAATCCTCCGCGCGGAGTTCCCGGAAATCAAAAGCCTCTTCTCCCGCATCGGCACGGCGGAGATTGCCCTCGACCCGATGGGACCAAACGTGGCCGACACCTACGTCATGCTCAAACCGCGCGACCAGTGGCGCAAAATCAATGGCCGCGTCCCCACCAAGGTCGAACTCGCCGCCCGGATGCAGGCCGCGCTCGTCGAGAAGGTCCCTGGCCAAGCCTACCTCATCAGCCAGCCCATCCAGATGCGCTTCAACGAAATCATGGCCGGCGCACGCGCCGACCTCGTTTGCAAAATCTACGGCGACGACTTCGCCGAACTCGAACGGCTCGCCGGCGAAGTCCGCGCCGTGGTGCAGGCCATCCCCGGCGGCAACGAGGCGGAGTTCGACGCCATCGGGCGCGTCCCGATGCTGGAAATCACCCCGCGCCGCGACACGCTCCGCCGCCTCAATCTCCACGCGGAGGACGTGAACAAGACCGTGGAAGCCGCGCTGGCCGGCGTGGAGGCGGGCAACTTGATTGAGGGCAACCGCCGTTTCCCGCTCGTCATCCGCCTGGCCGAGCCGCTCCGCGCCGACGTGGAGGCGATGAAGCGCCTGCCCGTGCGCGCCGACGGCGGCGGATTGCTCACGCTCGGCCAGGTGGCCGACATCCAGCTCACGGAACAAGTCGCCATGATTGCGCGCGAGAACACCCAGCGCCGCGCGGGCATCCTCATCAACGTGCGCGAGCGCGACACCCAGGGTTTTGTCGCCGAGGCCGACACGGCGATTCGCGCGAAGGTGAAATTCCCCGACGGCTACTACTTCGAGTTCGGCGGACAGTTCCGCAACTTGGTGAAGGCGAAGGAACGCCTGATGATTGTCGTGCCGCTGGCGCTGGCGTTCATCTTTGTGCTGCTGTTCCTCAGCTTCGGGTCGGTGCGGCAGGCCGCGCTCATCTTTGTCTGCGTCCCGCTGGCCGTCACCGGCGGCATCTTCGCGCTGTGGCTGCGCGGAATGCCCTTCACCATCAGCGCGGCGGTCGGCTTCATCGCGCTCTCGGGCATCGCCGTGCTCAACGGCATCATGCTCATCAGCTTCATCAACCAGTTGCGCGAGCAAGGCCGCACTCTCCGCGACGCCGTGGTGGAAGGCACCCTCACGCGACTCCGCCCCAAGCTGATGACCGCGCTCGTCGCCAGCTTCGGCTTCGTGCCGATGGCGCTGGCGACCGGCTCCGGCGCGGAGGTCCAGCGTCCGCTCGCCACCGTCGTCATCGGCGGCATCATCACCTCGACCTTCCTCACCCTCGTGCTGCTCCCCGTGCTCTACGAGTGGATGGAGAAACGCTTTGTGCCCGCCCCGGAAAACGGTGCGGCCCAATCGGGACAACCCGGCGCTCCCGCAAATCCCAAGCCGCCGGAAACCAGTCGCTAAGAAAACAACACCATGAAACTGCTCCCCCTCGCGATCGCGCTCGGCGCGGCCCTCACCCTCACCGCCTGCAAGAAGGACGAACACGCCGGCCACAACCACGGCCCCGGCGGACACGACCACGGCAAGCCCAAGGCCGCCAAACCCATCGCCGGTCCCAAGGGCGGCAAGCTGCTCGACAACGCCGCCCCGCGCGCCGAGTTCGTCATCGGTGCGGACCGCCGCGTGACCGTCAACTTCTACGACGCCCAGCTCAAGCCCGTGCCCGCCAGCGGCCAGATTGTCGCCGTCACCGCCGAGCCGAAGTCCGGCAAGGTAACTTTGACGATGGAGTCCAAGGACGGCGCGTTCGTCTCCAAGGAAGCACTGCCCGAGGGCGAGGGCTACAACCTCATCGTGCAAGTGAAGGCGACGGCTGAAGCCGCCCCGCAGAATTTCCGCCTCACGCTCGACCTCAGCGACTGCGGCGGCTGCAAGCTCAAGGAATATGCCTGCACCTGCGACCATTGAGTCGCCACGCGTCGCTGCCAACAGCGGGAGGTGGAATCCGCGAACTCCTCCGAAGCTGTGTCCGCCTCCTGACCTCGGCGGCTACGGGAAATTTAGTTCGTCACCAGCGTGCCGACCTTTTCGCCCATGACGACGCGCTTGATGTTGTGGGGCTTGAAGAGGTCGAAGACGATGATGGGCATCGCGTTGTCCATGCAGAGCGCGAAGGCGGCGGAGTCCAGCACCTTGAGCTGTTGCGCGAGCGCGTCGTGGTAGCTGATTTGCGTGTAACGCTTCGCGGCGGGGTTCTTCTTGGGGTCGCTGTCGTAGATGCCGTCCACCTTGGTGGCCTTGAGAATGGCCTCGGCACCCATCTCATTCGCGCGCAGGGCGGCGGCGGTGTCGGTGGAGAAATACGGGTTGCCTGTGCCGCCGGCGAAGATGACGACGCGGCCCTTCTCCAGGTGCCGCACGGCGCGGCGGCGGATGAACGGCTCGGCCACCTGCGTCATGCTGATCGCGCTCTGGACGCGCGTGGGGACGTTTTTCTTTTCCAGCGCGTCCTGCAG
>JBEBFV010000496.1:0-4530 GCA_040081795.1 Limisphaerales bacterium
CGCTCCGACTCCTCCATCGGCTTTTCTTCCGCCTGCAATGGCGCGGCGTGATCCACGCGGAACGGGAGGGAGGGCTTGGCCTTCGGCTCGGCAGCGGCGGCGCAGAAGGCGTGGGCTGCCATGGCGAGGACCGCAGCGAACAGCGCGCAGCGGAAGCTGGAAAGCCGAGGAGACATGGGCGCTAGATTCCGCGCTGTGCAAAGGCTGTCAAGCGGCGGCCTCACGCGGGCAGGCCGAGCTTTTTCCGCCCGTCTTCCGTCAGGCGATTCGAGTTCCAGCCCGGTTCCCACGTCTGCTCGACGATGACCTTGCCCACGCCGGGCACTTTCATCAGCCGCTGCTGCACGGGCACGGAGTTGCCGCCGGAGCCGAAAGTGAAGTAGCCCAGCCGCGGCCGTCCGCGATGCGGCATGGTCATCAGGAGGTGGACCGAGTCGCCGCGCACGCGGAGGTCGAGCACGAGGCCGAGGTCCACCACGCTGATGTCGGCGGTGTAGAGCTGCTCGTCCTTGCAATCGCGCAGGGCGGCCCAGAGCGCGGCCTTCGGGATGGGGCTGTCGCCAGCCTCACCGGAGCGTGCGAGGCGGCCGGGCTGTTCCTTCGCCGCCGCGTTTCTCGGCACTTCGCCGGCGGTGACGAGCAGCGGATTCACGAGGCGATGCCGCAGTTCCTCCAGCATCGCTGGCCCGTCCTTCGCAGTGAAGGGCAGCGCGGCGTAGGCGTTCTTCTGGTGCAGCACCGCGCCGGCGGGCACGTCCTTCACCGGCAGCGGATAGCGACTCCAGAGCTGCCCGTGCGACTTGTAGAAGAGCGAGGGCGAGCCGTTGTGCTTCAGCTCGGGCAGGCCGTCCGCGCGGTGTTCGAGGAAGAGCGCGACGAACGAGTCGTTCGTCTGCGCGTTCGTGAAGCCGACGGCCCACATATTCTCGCGATGCGCCGCGTCGGGCGCGCCCGTGCGCAGCTTGCCGTCCGGCCCCATCCAGACGATGTCCGTGAACGGCTGGCCGGTGAACACCCATTCGTCGTCGCGCATCGCCGGAGCCTCGAAGGCCTTCAGCGCACGCATCGTGCCGGACTTGTGAAACCACGGCAGGCCCGCATAGAAGCGATATTCCACATCCACATGCAGCCGTGCGGGGGTGAAGACCGGATGGACGGGCGATTGCGGAAAACCCCAGCGCCGCACAATGGTCGCGAGCGGCCCGCGCACGACTTCGTAGTCGGGGCACGTCTCCCAGAGCGTGACGCGAAACTTCTGGAAGTGGCCGGACGCCGCGTAGTCGTGCGCCCAGTCAATGCCCGCCGGCTCGCCATGCCCCTCGCCGCCCGCGAACAGCTCCAGCCCGTGCCCGCGCTTGATGCTCATGCGTTCGAGCTGGCCCATCTGCCGCGAGAGCGACGCCTTGTAAAAGTCGTTCTCGATGTCCAGCGCGAAGCCCTCGCCGCGCGTCTCCAGGTCCGTCGGATACGCGGGCAGCTCGGCGTCCGGGTTGCCGTGGAAGACGAGGAACGTCTGGCGCTGGTGCATCACGCCGCGCGCGAGGAACAGCACCTTGGCCAGCCGCTCTTGGCCGCGTCGCACCTCTCCGTGGACCTGGCAGGGAACCTCCTTCAACCCGCCGTCCACCACGCGTGCGACGCGCACCTCCCGCGCCAGCGAAGCGACTTGCTCCGCCGGGAAACTCAGCAACACCTCCACCGGTTCCGGCGGCCGGTCCAGGCCGAGCGTCTCGTCGAGGTGCAAGGCGCGGCAGAACTTCCACCCGCGCGCCCACGCACGCCACGGCGCGGGCAGCGACTCCACCAGCTCCAGCTTCGCCGGCCCGAGCGGCTGGCCGGGGCTTTCCTCCTCCGCCTGCGCCTGCATGGCCGAGTGCCGGAGCGAATGCGCCAGCGACCGCGCGAGCCGGAAGTCCTTCTTCCGCCACGCCGCCTCTATCAGCAGCAGCTTCTCCTCAAACGAATCGGTCCGGTCGGAGTATTTGGTTTCGGTCATGTGGTGGTTTCGCTGATGAGACTGGATGACGAAGTCGGACTTCCACTACTGCTTCGGAGCGCGGCCTTCAGGCCGCAGAATCATCCATCGGTCGGTCGACTTCCAAGCGCACTCTTGTTGCCCTGCGTTCTGCGGCGTGAACGCCGCGCTCCTTCCCACTGATTCACACCAATTCCCGGATCGCCTGCGCCCCGCCGTCCACGAGATAGTGCGGGCGGCCCTTGGTGTCCATGATGGTCGTGGTGTTCACGTCAATGCCGAGGTTGTGGTAGAGCGTCGCGAAGACTTCCTGGAAGGTCACGGGGCGGCTATTCGCCTCGCCACCGAGGCGGTCCGTGGAGCCGATGACTTGTCCGCACTTCATCCCGCCGCCGGCCATGAGCGCCATGGCCACGCGCGGCCAGTGGTCGCGGCCGACTTGCGCGCTGATGCGCGGCGTGCGCCCGAACTCGCCCCAGACCAAGACCGTGGTGTCCTTGTCCATGCCGCGCTGGTGCAGGTCCTCGACGAGCGCGGTGATGGCCTGATCGAAGATCGGGAAGTCCTCGCGCTCGCGGGTGAAGATGTCGTTGCCCGGGCCGCCGTGCCAGTCCCACTTGCTGTAGTTCACCGTCACCACGCGCGCGCCGGCCTCGACGAGGCGGCGGGCGGCGAGGAAACTTTGAGGCACGCGAGGCGCGCCGTTGTCGTCAATGCGCTTCACCTCATCGCCCCGGCCGTAGCGGGCGACGATGCGCGGGTCTTCCTTCGACAAGTCCAGCGCCTCGGCGAGCTTCGACGACGTGAGCATGCCCATCGCCTGCTGCGTGAAGGAGTCCAGCCCTTGCATCTGCCCGCTCGCATCCACATCGCGGCGGAACTGGTCCACGCTCGCCTGCAAGCGCGTGCGGTCGGCGAGGCGGTCGTAGGTGATGCCTTGCAGCTTCATGTCGGCGCGGCTCGGTCCGACGGGGCGGAAGCCGGAGTGCGCCACGTTCACCATGCCGGAGCCAGGCTCGTTGTAGGGGCCGTGCGTGCATTCGTAGCACATGCTCATGAACGGCGGGGTCGCGGCGTTCACCGGGCCTTGGACCTTGCTCACGATGCTGCCGAACGGTGCCCAGCCGCCCGCCGGAGCCATCTCGGTGCGGCTGTGGCCGGTGTAGCACTGGAAGGCGTCGTGATCGTTCTGCGAGCCGACGAGCGACCGGATGAGGGCGAACTTGTCCATCATCTTGGCCATGCGCGGGAACAGCTCGCAAATCTGGACGCCGTCCACGTTCGTCCCGATGGGCCGATGCGGCCCGGCGACATCGCTGGGCGCGTTGGGCTTGAGGTCGAACATGTCCTGGTGCGGCGGCCCGCCGACGAGGTAGATGAGGATGACCGACTTGTGGGAGTTGCGAATGCCCGCCTGCGCTTCGAGCGCGAGCAGGTGCGGCAGCGAGAGGCCCGCCGCGCCGAGGCCGCCGATCTTGAGGAAATTGCGCCGTGACACGCCGTCGCAGAACTGGCGGCGGCGGTCGGCTGGAGCAAAAATCTTAAGCATGACGGTGGTGGTGGCGAGTTGCGGCTTCCCACGAACGACGCTCCCGACCCGGCGGAAATTTGGTCTATGTTCGCCGCCCTTGGCAGGACCTGCCGGCCTTCTCAAATTTGACAGGCATGGAAACTGCCCTACCTTGACCCAAGACTGAGAAGCAAAATGGGCAACACAATCACCCAAGCCCTTCGGGGCAGCGATGGTCGGCCAGCGGGCCGCCGAGATTAAGCGTGGATGGTTCCGCGGCACCGTCGCTCAGAAAGACGGAATGCCTGCGTCGCATCCAACCGAAAAGTCAGTGTGGGACCTCCGGAGGGCAGAACTCCTCTCCTCGCTCGCCCGTCCGCCGCAAGCTGCCTTCAACCGCTCCGGTCGCCTCACCGCCCTCGCCTCCGCCTCCCGCCGTGTCCCCGACCGTCTCGTCGCCGAGTCGCTGGCGCAAATGCTGGAATCCGTCACCGGTGAGCGCGTGCTTCTCCTCCTGCTGGTGCCCTCGGACGCTGGTGCCACGGCGAAGGTTTGGAGCCCGCTCCATTCGCTGCCGAACAATGGTTTCGCCTTCGCGGACCAACTTCAGCACCTCGGCGGCTTCGACCGACTCACACTGCGCGTGACGAATCAGCCTTCCGAGCGCGCATTTCTCTCGGCCTTCCTCGGCCATTGCGCCCGGCACTTCGGCCATGTCCTTGTCCACGTGGACGCGGACGCGCCGCGCCAGGCGCTCGCCGAGGCCGTGGCCCGCTCCTCCGCCTCCTACGTGCTCGCGCAGCAAACGGTGGACAGCCTCTTTGAGTTCAACCAACTCGACCGCGAGCTGCGTGCCGCACGTGACGGAGTGGCGACGGACTTGAAGCTCGTGCTCTGCCTCGAACACGACGAGGTGCCTCAGCCGGCGGAGGATTTCATCAAGCAAATCGGCCAGCCCGCGCACCTGAACCTGCACGAGTCTCCCGCCACGATGGACTCGCTCCACTCGCACTGCGGCGGCGTCTGGCCGGTGGCGTTCAAGTTC
>JBEBFV010000497.1:0-4522 GCA_040081795.1 Limisphaerales bacterium
TGTCGTCTCGGCGTGAATCACCCCGTCCTTCACGGAGAAGTATCCGGGCAACCCCTCCCAGCCGGCGAGGTCCTTGCCGTTGAAGAGGGCTTTGAATCCCGCCTCCGCCGCGCCCGCCGAGAATGCAAAGGCGAAGGCGAGGGAGAGCAGGGCAGTCAGGTGTTTCATATTCGTGTGGATTCTTGAGTTGTGGACTGGCTTGTCAGGGCACCGCCGTCGCGTGGGCCTGCATCCAGCCGATGTCATTGTTGTTGGGCTGGGTCTGGGCGCCCGCCGGCAGCTGCCCGATTTTCGGCATGGTGCGCGCATCCTCCCATTTGTGAATCTCCGAGTGGCCGTCCGCGAAGGCGATGCCTGCCGCGCCGTTGTGATATGCGGCGGGCCAGTCCACAATCCGGTATTGGGCGGGGTTCTTGGGGTTCGCGCCGTTTCCCACGACCAGGAAAAAGCCGTCGTTCATGCTGTCCTCGTTCTCATCCCAGAACACCATCGCATTCGCGGGCGAGAGGGACACGAGGTCGCTGAGGCGCTTGAATTTGGCGAGCGTGGCATAAACGCCGGCGGTCAGGCCGGCGCTCGGGCTGCTCGTCGGGTTGGGGTTCATGAAGCCGTTCATCGAGATGCTTCGCGTGCGGGGGGCGTTGTTGAACGTGCTCTTGTCCGCCGGGCATTTATAGACCTGCGCCGCCTTCGTGTATTGGCCTATGGAGCCGAACTGCACGTAATTCTGGCCGATGAGCATGTCGGTGTTCGTGTTGTCGGTGGGGTTGGTGCCCGGCTTGCCCAGGAAGCCTGTCACCCAGCTCGCCGCGTTGGCCTGTTTGCCCGCGTTGGCGGAGTTGGCGCACCAGGCCATCCGGTCATCGTGGTCCCCGGCATAGAGCTGCCACGCGAGCATGATCTGGCGGCTGTTGTTGAGGCAAGCGATGCCCTGCCCCTTCTGCTTGGCCTTGCTCAAGGCGGGCAGGAGCATCCCGGCGAGGATCGCGATGATGGCGATGACCACGAGCAGTTCGATGAGGGTGAAGGCCCGGCAGGCAATGGCAGAGTGGGGTTTGAGCTTCATGGCAGACTTGGGTTGGGATGGGCGACGCTCAGAAACCGCCGCCGGCATTCTGGAATCGAATGAAAAGCCTCTCCCGCCCGCTCTGAGGCCAACTGGCGCCGGTTTGATCGCTCCCGCCAACATCCCCCAGCGCTTCCATGTTCACGGGAGCCGATGCCCCGAAACTGAAGGGTGGCATACGCAGCCACTCGGCGTGGCCATCCGCGGCCGTCCCCACCATGCTGTCATTGTGCCGCCGCATGCTGAGTCGCGAGGCGGGGGTGGAGTTCCAACTGGTGCGATAGTTGTTGAAGGCTCCCACGTCGTCGGAGAAACCGCCGTTGTTGGCCTCCTTCTCCGTATGGATGTTGATCTGCGATGGTTGCTGGACGAACGCGCCGCGCAAGGGCACCGGAGCTGCCGCGAACGTCGTGTCACGAAAGACGTGCCGGTTCGCCCGGTAATGCACGGCGAAGGGGAACGCGCCCAAGGTGTCGTTCATGGCGGCCGAGCACACGAGGGACTTGGGAGGGCTGCTCGTGCTGCCACCCATGTAGGGGATGAGCATGGCCACCCAGCCGCTCGGGTTCACCAGCGTCGCCGCACTGTTGACCCGGAAGGGGCCGAAGCAATACCGGTCGTCGAACTCGTCCTTGTAGAGGATCGTCGCCATCCCCAGTTGCCGGTTGTTGTTCAAGCACTGGGTGGTCTTGGCCTTCGCCTTGGCCTTGCTCAAGGCCGGCAGCAGCATCCCGGCAAGGATCGCGATGATGGCGATGACCACGAGCAGCTCGATGAGGGTGAACGCGCGATGGTTGGTGGCCGGGCAGGCTCGGGACTTCATAGGCGGGTGAAACAGATGGAGTGCGTGGTTGATGGTTGATGACGGTTTCAGCCTGAGCCTTCCACCGGGCCGTCGCTACTCCCTCCGTGCCGACTTTTTGTCTTTCGGTGACTTTTTGGCGCATTGGGTGCGTTGATCGAGAGCGAGCGTCCGGATGCCGGAGCGACCGCGCGGCACGTTACGGGATGGGGGGCCTCCGTCGGACTCAGGCAGCCAGTCGCGGCCTCACGCTGGGAGACGGGCGGGACGGCGCGGCACTACTCGGGCCCCGGCGGGGGATTTTTCGCCTTCGGCGCGGGCCGATACATGTCGGAGAGCGTCCGCCGGTGCCGCGCCTGATGCAGCTTCCACTGCACCGCGAAGAAGCCGAGGACTGCCAGCGTCGCGGCAATCACCAATACGGCGATGTTGGTGTCGTCCATAATATCCCGGCCCGTGAACCCGATGGCGTCCGGCCGCGTGCCGAACGCCGCGTCCCACCCGAAGTCTGACCCAATCGT
Organism: Limisphaerales bacterium; assembly: GCA_040081795.1. Lineage (GTDB taxonomy): Bacteria > Verrucomicrobiota > Verrucomicrobiia > Limisphaerales > SXTU01 > SXTU01. The sequence goes on from JBEBFV010000497.1 coordinate 2,390, forward strand.
TTAGGCTTCGTAACCGCCTCCTGTCACAATCAGGTCAAAGTTATTGCCGGGACGCGCAAGCGTGGTCTTGCAGCTTCACGGAGCCATGGACATGCCGTCGAGGTTTGGACTGCTCACTGGGTCAGCATCGAGAAATGTGCGGGTGCCATACGGGCCGGAGACGCTCCAACTCGCCGCGCCATCCGCTCGAAACTGCCCCCAAGTGAGCTTGCTGGGGGCCTTCAATTCCGAGTGCCCGTCCACAAACACAAGACCCACGGATTTGTTGTGTTTCTTGGGCTGCTCCTGCATGCGGTAGTTGCCGTTTTGGGCTGCGGCGGTTCCCTTCAGCCGACCGGCAGGTGTGGGGGTTTCTTGGAACGGATAGCCACGCGAAATCCACCAACCATCCAAGAACGCCGTTTCGCCCTTGCCCGCATTCATGTCCAAGACATCGTCGTTGCCGCCGATCTCTGACATGGCCACGAAGTCTGCGGGCTTGGGGAACTGGATGGTGCGCCTCGTCTGGCCGACGACGCTGTAGACTCCATAATAGTTGAATCCATAGGACAGGAAGCCGGTGAAGGAAGGCTCGAAACGCCCCGGCTGGGTGGAGTAGGTCAAGCCGCGCTGCTTGGAGGGGCAGACGTAAACCATCGTGTTATTGGCCAGGTAATTTGTCAGGAGGCGGGCTGGGGTGGCACGCCACTCATTGCCGCACCTCAGACCAAGGCTGTTCAGCGGCGGAGTCGTGTCGGGGTTAATCCAACCCTGAGCAGGCATCTTGTCGTCTTGGTCGGACGAGTAAATGGTCGAGGCCAGGCCGATCTGCTTGGTGTTGTTCAGGCACGCGGTCCCGGCGGCCTTCAGCTTCGCCTTGGACAACGCAGGCAACAGCATCCCCGCCAATATCGCGATGATGGCGATGACGACGAGAAGTTCGATGAGTGTGAAGCCGGTGGAGTTCCGGCCGGGCTGCGTGTGGCTTGAGGATTTCATGTTGGGTTGTTGGTATGGGGTTTAGGTGACATTGACCGGCGCGGTGGGGTTGCGATGTTCCGTGCGACACTGTCCTTGAGTTGGCGGTGGCGGCGTCATGGATGAGGCCCGAGAGTCATTCGTTTATCAGGACTGCCTGGGATTTCTGCGCGTCAATGGCGTATTTTTTTCCCGCAGGAGGAGTGGGCAGCCGGGGAATGCAACCGGCGGTCACCAAGTCATTCAAGGATGCAGGAGTCCGGCCTTGGGTCAACACGTAGGCGCGCACAGCCATCGTGAGTTCGGGAAGGTCCTTCTCAGGGTTTGCCGGCAGAGCAGGGCCACTTGCTCCCTGGCTGGCCGGGGATGCCACTTCGGTGGCTGCGGGCGGGGAGGCGGGCGCGCGACGCCTGCAACCGGCGCAACAGCTCACGCACACACACGTCACCAAAAGGATTTGCAAGGCTGGATTCATGGATAATTTCACGGATTGCACACCACGCACGACATCTACCTGTCCCACATCGCCCCGGCGTTTCCGCGTGGAAGCAGCCAGCCGGCCTGACTGTTGAACATGGTTTCCACATGGCCATCCACCATGCCCATGTTGGCCCGCTTGTTGTGCCGGTTGATGGGCCGGGGCGTGCTCGGATCTCCCGGCACTCCGGCGGCAATGGTGCCCGGTGATCGGAAATACCATGACGTTGAGGTGGCTGACGGACTTGGAACCCAGCGGTCGGGGTCCGGCTCGGTCTTGTTGCCGGGAAGCGGCTCGTCCACGAGTCTTGCGCAATCGGCGAAAATGATCGTGGCGGAAGGCTGCGCCAGATTCGCGATGCGGTGAACCGAAGAATCCCAATCCGAGGAACCCAGCTCCGGATAGGACATGCCCAGCCCGAAGGAATTGGGCCTGGTCGTGGTGGTGTTGGCGGCGTCCCGAAACTCGTAGCCCGGACATTGGTAGCTCTTGAGGGTGCCGCCAAACGATGGCCGGATGTAGTCCATCCACCAGACGTCGGTGCCGGCCCGGATGGGCGTTCCCGGCGGCATGGGCATGTAGAGGGGATTGGTCGGCAGCGTGACGAGCTTGACGATCTTGTCGTCGCTGCCATCCGAGTAGATCGTCGAGCCAAGTGAGATTTGCCGGAGGTTGTTGACGCAGGAAGTGCCCCGGCT
>JBEBFV010000498.1:0-4519 GCA_040081795.1 Limisphaerales bacterium
CAGCACCTGAAGCTCCCGGTTCAAATCGCAGGCCAGTGCCGCGACACGGACCAGCCGAGCGCCGGGCTGATTCAGGACTTGAAGCAACGTGGCTTGCTCAACGACACGCTGGTCGTCTGGGGCGGTGAGTTTGGGCGCACGGTCTATTGTCAGGGCCGACTGACGAAGGAGGATTACGGCCGCGATCATCACCCGCGATGCTTCTCAATCTGGCTCGCGGGCGGCGGCATCCGGCCCGGCGTGACGTTCGGCGAGACGGACGATTACTCCTACAACGTCGCGAGCGACCCCGTCCACGTCCACGACCTGCACGCGACGCTGTTGCACTGCCTCGGCATTGACCACACGCGGCTGACCTTCAAGTTCCAGGGCCGCCACCACCGGCTGACCGATGTGCATGGGCAGGTGGTGAAGGGAATTCTCGCGTGACGCAGGGCTGGCCCGTGGTCAGGCCATGATGCCCTTCGACACTTCTGCGACGGCGGCATCGCCACACAGTCGGCGCACGAGCGCGAGGCCGAATTCAACTGAGGTCGCCGCGCCGCGCGAGGTGATGAGGTTGCCATCTTCGACCACGCGCTCCTGCACTTGCGAGGCGGGAAGTTCCGCGAGCACGCCAGCGTGCGAGGTGAAGCGTTTGCCCGCGAGCAAACCCGCGTCGAGCAGCACGGTGGGCGCGGCACAGATGGCGGCGACGGGTTTGCCCATCTGCGCGTAAACCTGCGCGAGTTTCGCGGCGCGTCCGTCGGCGCGCACGGCCTTGATGCCGGGACCGCCGGGGATGAGCAGCAGGTCGAAGTCCTGCTCCGCCACGTCGGCGAGCGACGCGTCGGCTTGCACGGTGATGCTGCATCGTCCGGTGACAAGCTTCTCGCCGGTGAGCGAGGCCACCACGACCTCCACACCCGCGCGGCGCAACAGGTCCACGGGCGCGACTGTTTCGATTTCCTCAAACCCAGTGAACAAGAGACAGAGAACTCGTTTCTTCATAAGGGTAAACTGCGTGAAGGCTACTTCTCGCGCTTCACCACGGTGGGAAATGGCTTCGCCAGTTGACCGGCCTTGATGACACCACCCTGCATCACGGCGAGGAACTTCTTCCGGTCTTCGAGCAACGCGATGTCCGCCGCCACGTCGCCGTCCACGATGAGCACGTCGGCGAGCTTGCCCGGCTCCAGCGTGCCGAACTCGTGACCGCGCCCCATGATTTCCGCGCCGGTCTTCGTGGCGCAGGTGATGACTTCCAGCGGCGTGAGGCCCACGTCCTTCACGAAGAAGGTCAACTCGCGCGCGTAGTCGCCGTGCGGGTTCCAGCCGAAGCCGTAGTCACCACCCATGCCGAGCCGTCCGCCAGCGCGGAGGATTCGCCGCGCGCTTTCCGCGCCGCCGTCGAGTGTCTCCTGATGCCCGTCAATCACCGCCTGCGGCAGCCCGAACTCCGGCCCGCGCTCAATGCTGGCCTTCTCGAAGTAGAGCGCGGGGATGCACGGCACGTCGCGCTTGAGCAGCATCTCCAGCCCCTCGTCATCAATGAAAGTGCCGTGCTCGATGCTGTCGTAGCCGGCGCGCAACGCGTTCTTGATGCCCTGCGTGGCGCGGCAGTGGCCCGTGACCTTGAGCTTGTGGTTGTGCGCCGTGGCGACGACCGCGTGCATCTCCTCGAAGGTCATGCAGAGCGTGTGATGGTCGTTGAGGTCGGGCGAGGCCGCGTCGCCGGTGGGATAAGTCTTCACCCACTCGATGCCGTCCTTCACCAAAGCCCGCACGGCCTTCCGCGCGTCCTCCACGCCGTTGATGATGAACACCAATCCCTCCATCCCTATCTTCCGAAACTCCGGGTTCCAGTCCATCAGCCCGCCGGCGGAACAAATCTCCCGTCCGCTCGTAGCGAGGCGCGGGCCGGCGATTAAGTCTTCCTCGATTGCCTTCCGCAACCACACGTCCACGTTGAACAAACAGCCACCCGAGCGCGCCGCCGTGTAGCCGCATTCCAGCGCGAGCCGCGTGTTGACCGACGAGAGCAGCGAGACGTATTCGACGGGATACTTGATGTCCAGGTCTTCGAGCGCGGCGATGTTGAAATACGTCGCGTGGAAATGCGCCTCGACCAATCCCGGCATGATGGTGCCACCGCGCGCGTCAATTTTCTCCGTGTCTGGCGGCAGCGCGGGTGCGTCCGCCGCCGGGCCGGCGTAGGCGATCCGTCCGTCGCGAACGACCAGCGCGGCATTGGGCACCGGCGCCTTGCCCGTGCCATCAATGAGCTGGCCGTTGGTGATGAGCGTCGTGCCGGTGGCGGTCTTCATGGCTTGGTGTTGATTAGCGCTGCATTCGCAGCGGACGGGTGTGGTGCTATGTTACGGAGTCTTTTTCTCGACTATTGGCTGAAGCCGAATCGGCCAACTCCGAATCACCTCGGCCTTCACCTGGTTGACCTTCTCCTTCGGATAATCGTCTCGACTTCGGTTCTTACTTTCGTCCCAGTCCAGATTCTTCCAATCGACCCTTAGCACTTGGCTGCCCACTTTAACTTTTTCACCGCAAGTCGGATTGTAGGGCAGCCACTTCTCCAAGTGCGCTTTTCCATTCACTTTCAGCTCTCGTGCCTCTAGCACAATGATCGAGTCGATGTCCTTCCAAGCTTTGATGCTGTAGCCATCCAGTTCCAGCCGCCCCTTCGCAGGAAGGTGGAACGCTTTGAACCCGCTTCCGCCATACATGCTAATCTCGACAGCCGCGCCACCTTCCCCTGCAAACTGCCTTCCTTCAAACGGCCGATAGTCCCAATTGACAACGGGAAAGACACCAGTCTCGGGGAGTGGCTTTTCACCCCAGGATGGGAAGACAAACCAGACAGGGTGGTCATGCTGGTTCACAAGCGAAATGCGAAAAGTGTGGTATCTCAGCGGAGGTTTTCCACGCCTACTTCCAAGATATTCGGCTCGGACCACTGGATCTCCTCCAATTGCGACGCTTGCGAGACATCCAAGTAGTAGGCAGCACGTCAGCACCCCGCAAGTCATGGTGATACTCCCTCGTCGCCCGTGATTCAATCGCCAGTCCCCACAAAGCCAAGATCGAGACCTCGCAGTTGGGAGAAGACGCCTGCATCTCTTGGCAATCCAGTTGTCCGGGTTCACGCGGGCAGTGTTGGGTTGACCGTGGCCGCCGTCAACCGCCCAGCCGCCGACCGACGCCGAATGCAATGGACCGCGCAGCGTCAACCAACACAGACTCTCCACCATCGCCACGCACATCAGCGCATGAAAACCCCCGCCGACCTCTCCCGCCGCCAGTTCCTCCAATCCTCCAGCGCCGCCGCTGCCGCCGGCACGCTCGCCGCGCGCGACTTGTCCGCGCAGAACACACCCGTCGCCAACAGCAGCCTGCTCCGCATCGGCCTTATCGGCTGCGGCGGGCGTGGCACTGGCGCGGCCTCGCAAGCGCTCGCCGCCGACTCGAACGTCAAGCTCGTCGCAGTCGGTGACGCCTTCCGCGACCGCCTTGACCTCAGCCTCGAAACACTCGGCAAGCAGAAAGAAATCGCCGACAAGATTGATGTGCCGGAGACGCGCCGCTTCGTCGGCCTCGACGCCTACCAGAAAGTCATCGCCAGCGGCGTGGACGTCGTCCTGCTCACGACCCCGCCCCACTTCCGCCCCATCCACATCAAGGCCGCGATTGACGCCGGCAAGCACGTCTTCGCCGAGAAGCCCGTGGCCGTGGACGCGCCCGGTGTCCGCTCCGTCCTCGCCACCTGCGAGGAAGCCCGGCGCAAGAAACTCGCCGTCGTCAGCGGCCTCTGCATCCGTTACTCCCACGGCTTCCAGGAAATCATCAGGCGCATCCACACCGGCGCGCTCGGCAAGCTGCGCACCCTCCAGGCCAACGACTTTCGCGGCCCCATCTGGGTCAAGCCCCGCCAGCCCGGCCAGACCGACATGGAGTATCACCTGCGCAACTGGTATTACTTCACCTGGCTCTCCGGCGACTTCAACGTCGAGCAGCACGTCCACATGCTCGACGTCTGCGCGTGGGTGATGAACGGCGAGTATCCCGCCACCGCGATGGGCCTGGGTGGACGCGCCCAGCGCACCGGCGAGGAATTCGGCAACATCTACGACCACCACTCCGTCATCTACGAATTCGCCAGCGGCCCGCGCCTGCACGCCTACTGCCGCCAGCAAAGCGGATTGCGCGGCGACATCTCCGTCCACGTCGCCGGCGAGAAAGGCATCGCCCGCCTTGCCGAGCGTGACCGCGGCCTCGTCCTGGAAACCGCCGACAAGTGGACCTACGACGGCGTGAAGAACAACATCTACCAGACCGAGCACGACGAACTCTTCGCCAGCATCCGCCGGGGCCAGCCCATCAACAACGGCGACTACATGTGCCGGAGCACGCTCATGGCCATCATGGGCCGCATGGCCACCTACACCGGCCAGCAGGTCACATGGGAACAAGCCCTCAACTCCAAGGAAAACCTCTCCCCCGACGGCTACACCTGGGACTCCAAGCC
>JBEBFV010000499.1:0-4507 GCA_040081795.1 Limisphaerales bacterium
GGCCAACATCACGCGCGCCATCTCGCCGCTGGAGGCGATGGCGCGGAGCGGGCGGGCCGGCTCGCCGGGGTTGGGCGCGAACTGGAACTCGACTGAGTCGAAACCGGTCGAACTCGGAACGCGGAACTCGGAACGCGGAAAAGCTTCCGCCGTGTTCGTGAGCGCGATGCCGAACTCGCTTTGCTCGAAGCCCAAGTCCCGCAACTGGCGCGTCACGGCCTTGGTCAGCTTGGGAATTACTTTGCGCCGCGCGGCGGTCAGGTCGCGGCCAGCGCGGGAGAGTTCCGAGTCCAGCTTGGCGAGAGCGCCGTTTAGTCGCGCAAGTTCGGTGTCGCGTTGTTCTAGGCTCTGAAGCTTGGCCTTTGCCGCACTGCCAAACGTGATTACTTCGGCGAGGGACGCGCCGTATTTGCGCTTGAGCGAGTGGAGAAGGTTGAGGCGCTCCTCCAACTGCGCAAGTCGCGCGGGGTCGAGGTCCACGCGCTCGGCGTAGCGGGAGACGTCCGCTTGCAACTCGCGCAGGGCAGCAACGGATTGCTCGTGTGTGTCAGCGAAAGCTTTGGCGGGCGCGTCCACCCGTTGCAGCTCCTGCAACGTCCGGCCCAGCGCGCCGAGCTGGTTCAACAGCGAGCCGTCTTCGCCGTCGAGCGCGCCGAGCGCGGACTGCGACAGTTCGAGAAGGCGCGCGGCGTTGCTAGCGCGATGGTGCTCGGCCTCGACTTCGGCTTCCTCGTCGGGGCGCAGTTTGGCGGTGGTGATTTCCTGAACTTGATGGCGAAGCAGGTCGAGTTGTTGCGCGTAGCTCTGCTCGTCCACGATGAGCGTGGACTTCTCCTGCTCCAGCGCGGCGCGGCGGCGGACGAATTCGGCGAACGCGGTGACTTGGGCTTGCAGCCCGCCGAAGGCGTCGAGGATGGCAAGCTGCTTGGCCGGGTGCAGCAGCGACTGGTGATCGTGCGGGCCGTGCATATCCACGAGGCCCTCGCCGATGGCGGCGAGTGTGGCGAGCGCGGTGGGCGAGCCGTTGACGAACTGGCGGTTCGCGCCGGCGGCGGTGAAGACGCGCTTGAGCACGAGCTGGTTTTCCTCGCACGGCTCCAGGCCGTGTTCCTCCAGCAACGACGCGAGCGGCTTGCCCAGCTTTGCCACGTCGAACACCGCCTCGACCGCGCAACTCTCCGCGCCCGCGCGGATGAGCGTGCGGTCGGCCCGCTCGCCCAGGACGAGGTTCAGCGCGCCGATGATGATGGACTTTCCCGCGCCGGTCTCGCCGGTGATGACGTTGCAGCCGGGGCGCAGTTCGAGCGTGAGGTCGGCCACGAGGGCGAGGTTCTTGATGCGGAGCGTGGTGAGCATCGTGCGGCGGCGGAATCATTCCGGCGGCGGGCGTGGGGGCAAGGAATTTCTCGGCAGGATTTTTCTCGGCAAGCGCAATTTGCCCGACAGCCCGGCATGCCTGCGTCCAGCGCTTGCCTCGTCCTTTGAATTGAGGAAAGCTCCGCCGCACGAATGAAAAAGAACGCCGCCGCCAAGTCCTCATCCCTCGAACGCCAGTGGTCGTCAATCGTCGTGGACGGAGCCGAGCGTGCCGCCAGCCGCGCGATGCTCCACGCCGTCGGCTTCAAGCGCGAAGATTTCCGCAAGTCTCAGGTCGCAGTCTGCTCGACGTGGAGCCAGGTCACGCCCTGCAACATCCACATTGACCAACTCGCCGTCAGCGTCGCGATGGGTGTCAACGAGGCCGGCGGCAAGGCGCTCGTCTTCAACACCATCACCGTCAGCGACGGCATCTCGATGGGCAGCGAAGGCATGAAGTATTCCCTCGTCTCGCGCGAGGTCATCGCCGATTCCATCGAGACGGTCGTGGGCTGCGAGGGCATGGACGGGCTCGTGGCCGTGGGCGGTTGCGACAAGAACATGCCCGGCTGCCTCATGGCGATGGCGCGGCTGAACCGCCCGGCGGTGTTCGTCTATGGCGGCACGATTCTGCCCGGCGACTTTCATGGCAAGCCCGTGGACGTGGTGTCCTGCTTCGAGGCCGTCGGCCTGCACTCGGCGGGCAAGATGAGCGACAAGGATCTGGCCGACCTCGAAGAAGTTGCCATCCCCGGAGCCGGTTCGTGCGGCGGGATGTATACGGCGAACACGATGGCCAGCGCGATCGAGGCGCTTGGCATGAGCCTGCCCAACTCCAGCGCGCAAGCCGCCGTCTCGCAGGACAAGACGCGCGATTGCGAAGCCGCCGGTGCCGCCGTGGTGAATCTCATCAAGCGGGGCATCAAGCCGCGCGACATCATGACGCGGAAGGCATTCGAGAACGCCATCACCCTTGTCATCGCCCTCGGCGGCTCGACCAACGCGGTCCTTCATCTCCTCGCGATGGCCAGCGCGGCGAACGTGAAGCTGACCATTGACGACTTCACCCGCATCGGGAAACGCGTGCCCGTGCTCGCCGACCTCAAGCCCTCCGGCAAATACGTCATGGCCAAGCTCGTCGAGATCGGCGGCACCGTGCCGTTGATGAAGATGCTTCTCGACGCCGGCCTGATGCACGGCGACTGCATGACCGTTACCGGCAAGACGCTCGCGCAGAACCTCAAGAACGCGCCGACGTATCCCGCCGGTCAGGACGTGGTGCGCGGCTTTGACAACCCCATCAAGAAGAACAGCCACCTTGTCGTCTTCCGTGGCAACCTCGCCCCCGGCGGCGCGGTCGGGAAGATCAGCGGCAAGGAAGGCCTCCAGTTCGACGGCAAGGCCATCTGCTTCGACAGCGAGGAGAAGGCGCTCGCGGCAATCCTTGATGGCCGCGTGAGGAAGGGCCACGTCATCATCATCCGCTACGAAGGACCGCGCGGCGGCCCCGGCATGCGCGAGATGCTCTCGCCCACCAGCGCCATCATGGGCAAGGGCCTCGGCAAGGACGTGGCGCTCATCACGGACGGACGCTTCAGCGGCGGCTCTCACGGCTTCGTGGTCGGCCACGTGACGCCCGAGGCCTACGAGGGCGGCCCGCTTGCCGTCGTGAAGAACGGCGACCCGATTCTCTTCGATGCCGAAAAGCGCGAGATCACCCTCGGCATCCCCGCTGGGGAGCTGGACAAGCGTCTCCGACTCTGGAAGCGCCCCGCGCCACGCTACACCCGTGGCGTCCTCGCCAAGTATGCGGCGACGGTGAAGTCCGCGAGTGAGGGCGCGGTGACGGATGTGGATTTGAGTGTGTAAATCTGCCTGCTCGCCACCCTGGCAGCCGAGCGATGAAAGACGCATTGACACCAATTTTGCCGGACGCTTGGGCGAGTTGGGCGCTTTCCTCTGACACGCGGTTGTTGGGAGCCGGGCTGCTCCTCGTCCTCAATTTCTACATCAGCTTCATCCTCTATCGGTCCGATGACATGAACAGGAAAGAGAAGCAGCATTGGGCATTCATCGTTTGGATGTTTCCTGTCATGGGATTTTCCATGGCTTTCTTCACGGTTTACCAAGGACGAAAATCCAAATCCATGCAGGCGCGAGCTGCGGAAGCAACTCTCGGAGCAAAGTCACAGATTGAGGGCACCGATTCAGGCCGAAGCTTGTAATTCCCCACCAAGCTGACATTTTCCCGCCCATGCACTTGGCCGAATTCCCCGATTGGGTTCAGTCCCGACAGTTCGTGACTGCGTCGGGGGAGTAGGCGGAAGCGAGCTGAACCGGCGACACCATCAGCAAATCACCCAGCACTATGGAACAGAACAGCACCCAAACCGTCCTGGTCGGCATGGACGTGCCCGACTTCACGATCGAGACCTACGAGCCGGCCACGGGAGCATTTGGGCGCGTGTCCTTGACCGAGTTCCGGCAGCAGGGCTTATGGACGGTGCTGGTATTCTACCCGGCGGACTTCACCTTCGTCTGCCCCACCGAGCTGGCCGACATCGGGGAGCACCTCGACGAGATTCAGGCGCTCGGGGTCAAAGTCATCTCCGTCTCGGCGGACACGAAGTTCGCGCACCTCGCCTGGCGCAACTCCGAGAGGATGCTCCAGAACGTCCGTTTCACCATGGGCGCGGATCCGGCGGGCGCGGCCAGCAAGCTTTTCGGCGTGTATGACGATTTCTCCGGCCTCGCGCGGCGCGGCACGATCATCATCAGCCCCGAAGGCAAGCTCGTCTCCGTCGAGGTCAGCTACTACAACATGGGCCGCGACGCCACGGAACTGGTGCGCCGCCTCAAGGCCATCACCTACCTCGCGAAGCATCCCGATGAGGCTTGCCCCGCGAAGTGGCAGCCCGGCCAGCAGACCCTGAAGCCGTCAGAGAAGATGGTTGGCCACGTCTTCGAGGCGATGAACAAGTAACCGCCAAACTGCGAACCATCATGAACAAATACCTCACCGAATTCATCGGCACGTTCTTCCTCGTGCTCACCATCGGCTGCTCCATCATCGGCGGCGCATCCATGCCGCCGCTCGCGATCGGCGCGGCGCTCATGGTGATGATCTTCGCCGGCGGCCACGTCTCCGGCG
>JBEBFV010000500.1:0-4501 GCA_040081795.1 Limisphaerales bacterium
GTCAAGCACCGGCGTGACGCGGGGGGCGGGCAGCGGGAGGCCGCGGTTGTTGTTCATGCGCGCCGGTTGTAGCGGCGGGAGGCGCGCGGTTCAAGGGCGACGCGGCCAGAACATCCCTTGCCGTAAACGCAGCAACGCAGGGAGACACTCGGCCAAGGTGGGGCGAGTTGTGATGCATGGAGCGGGGCAGGGTGGCCCTGCCGGTTGAACTGCCGACACGACAATATGAAAGCCAGCCCAAATCGCAGCGCGTGGGAAGTGGATGAGGATGATTTCCCCCGGTTGGGAACTCCCGCTGACAAGCTCAGGTTCCTGGTCCGCTACGCCGTGCTTGCGCCATCGAACCACAACACCCAGCCCTGGAAGTTCAAGGTGCGCGGCAACCTGCTCGAAGTTTACGCCGACCGCTCCCGGCAGTTGCGAGTCACCGATCCGGACGACCGCCAGCTACTCGTCAGTTGTGGCTGCGCGCTCTTTCACCTGCGCGTGGCGATGTGGCACTTCGGTTACCTCGACCGCACGCATCTGCTGCCCTCGCCCGGCGACGACGACTTGCTCGCGCGAGTGAGCCTCGGCGACGAGGACTCGCCGACGCCGCAGCAGGAGGCGCTCTTCGCCGCCATTCCCATGCGACGCACGAACCGCCAGCTCTTCCGGGACGACCCGCTACCTGACGAACTCAAGCACGACTTGATCAAGGCTGCGGAGCGTGAGAGCGCCTGGCTGGAATTCGTGGACGACCGCGACGCGCGCAATGCCATCGCCGATCTCATCGCCGAGGGCGACCGCCAGCAATGGGCCAGCAAGCGCTTCCGTCTCGAACTCGCCGCGTGGCTGCACCCGAACGACGGCGAGGCGCGCGACGGCATCCCCAACTCCGCGCAGAACGCGGGCGACCTGCTTTCAGTGGCCGGGCCGATTGTAATTCGCACGTTCGACCTCGGCGAAGGTCAGGCCGCGAAGAACCGCGACATCGCCGCCTACTCGCCCGGTCTGGTCGTGCTAGGCACGGACGCCGACGCGCCGTGGGCGTGGATCTCCGCTGGTCAGGCGCTGGCCCGTGTGCTGTTGCGCGCCCGCGCGGACGAGGTCTGGGCCTCTTATCTCGACCAGCCCATCGAGGTGCCGGAGCTGCGCCCGAAGGTAGCCGAAGTCATCGGCCGCGCCGGTCATCCCCAGATCATCCTGCGCCTCGGCTTTGGGCCGAACGTCAGCCCCACGCCGCGTCGGACTGCGGAGGAAGTGCTGATTCCGGCGGTGTGAAAAGGTCATCAACGATTGCGACTGATCTCTGAAATCGCAGTCTTTCCAACGCCGACTTCCTCGAAGAAGGAGCCTTCGCGCAAGCAACAGTCGGCAATCTGGACGCGGACAGCCGCCTGAACGGTTTTCGAGTCCGGCCCAGAAAAGTAAAACCAGACCGATTCTCCATCCGTGTCGAATCCGTCAAAGCGGACGATTGCGCGCCGATGGAACTGGGCCTTGAATCTGTCGTGCAGGATCTTGAAGACACGGTCATCAACCTCCGCCTCCTTCCCCTTGGCATAGAGGCGGGTCACAAGCTGGAAAGGGGCTGGTTTGTTCACGCTGCGGACTGCCAGCGCCATGGTGACCACCATGACCACACCGAGTGCCAGGGCCGTTGGCCAATTGTAAGTCTTAGCGAAATACTGTTCCGCCGCCTGCCACGCCATCAACGCAAACATCGTCAGGACGAGGATGATTCGCAGCGGACGCATGATGTTTGCCGGTTCAGTGTTTGTCAGTCCCCGATCGCGAAAACGACTCGAACTGCTTCGTGTCCGGGTTGTAGGCGAACAGTTCGGCCGTCGCGATGTTGAAGAACCAGCCGTGCAGGTGGAGCGAACCGTTTTCCAGCCGCGTTTTCACCGCGGGGTAGGCCTCGAGGTTTTCGATGGCGAAGAGGACATTCTCCTCGGCGGCGGCGTTGGCGCGCGCGCTGCGGTCCGTGAGATGCTGGTAGCCGCGTTGGATGATTTCGCGGACCGGCGAGGCTACTTTCAACCAGGCCTCCAAGTGCGGCATCACGCCGGGCTGTGGCAGTCCTTCCAGCAGCGCGTGCATCGCGCCGCACTGCGAGTGGCCGCACACCACGATGTCGCTGACCCCGAGCGTGCTCACCGCGAATTCGATGGCCGCTGCGGTTGAGTTGGTCTCGCCCGTCACGCCGACAGGCGGGACGATGTTGCCGACGTTCTTCACGACGAACAAATCTCCGGGCTGGCTTTGCGTGATGAGCTCCGCCAGCACGCGCGAGTCCGAGCAGGTGATGAAGAGCGTGTGCGGGTTCTGCCCCTCGCGGGAGAGCCGCTGGAACAGCGCGCGATACGCGCCGAACTCGTCGGAGCGAAAGCGATGAACGCCGTCAATGAGCCGTTGCATGATGGCGCAGACTTTGGCGGGAGCCTGCGCCGTGCGCCAAGGAAAACCTTGCCCTGACGTTGACGGTGTTCGACGGCTGCCCCAAGTTTCGAGCGGAAGTTGTGACCACGGCGTGCAAAGTAACGGTGTTTCGGATTCTGCTGGTGCCGGTCTTCGTCGTCCAGGTGCTCTACTACGAGCGCACGGGTGAGGAAGGCCACCGGCTGGCCGCCATTTTGTCCTTTGCCATCGCCGCCATCAGCGATGCCTACGACGGCTACCTCGCGCGCCGCTACAATCAGACCAGCGAACTTGGCGCTCTGTTGGACCCCATCGCTGACAAGCTCCTGCTCGCCTCCGCGCTGGTGCTGCTGACCTTCGACAAGCGCCCGCACCTGCCGAACCTCCCCCTCTGGCTCGCCGGCACGGTCATCGGCCGCGACGTCATCCAGGCCATCGGCTTCGCGGTGCTGCACTACACGCTTGGCGGGAAAGTGCCCGTGCGCCCACGCCTCGTCGGCAAGGCCGCGACCGTCTTGCAGATGGTGACGGTGTCGTGGGCGTTGCTGAAATGGCCGCCGGACTGGCTCAACTGCTTTGCGCTCGCCACAGCCATCACCACCGCCGTCTCCGGCATCCTTTACGTGCTGGACGGGATGAAGCTTCTCAGCGCCAGCCCGGACAGCTCGCCAGCGCAGAAGAGTTCTTCTGACAAACCACCTCAATGAATCACCCATGCCCCACGAACTGAAACTCAAGGAAGGCGAGATCGCCCCGGCGTTCACGGTGCTGACCAACGGCGACCAGACCGTCTCGCTCGCGGACTTCAAGGGCCGCGCGGTCATCCTCTACTTTTACCCGCGCGACGACACGCCGGGTTGCACGAAGGAGGCCTGCGCCTTCCGCGATGCCTTCGCGGACTTCACGGCGAGGGGCGCGGTCGTGCTCGGTGTCAGCGCGGACTCCGTGAAGTCGCACGACAAGTTTGTGAAGAAGTTCAAGCTGCCCTTCACGCTGCTTGCCGACGAGGACAAGCGCATCGTGGATGCCTACGGCGTGTGGGGCGAGAAGACCTTCATGGGCCGTCGCTATCAAGGCATCCATCGCGTCACCTTCCTCATCGGCGGCGACGGGCGCATCCGGAAGATCTGGCCCAAGGTGAAGCCGGATGAGCACGCGGCGGAAGTGCTGGCCGTGCTGGGGTAAGCAAGTCCGATCCTTTGCCTCGTGTCGCGTAGCGACGACGTGATGGTAGCCGTGGGCTTCAGCCCTCGGTCATATGGGAAGCGTCTGCGTCGCGTAGCGACGATTGAGCTATCCTGGCCACCTCAAGCGTCGCTACGCGACGCAAGGCGTTCGGTTCTCGAAACCGTGGCTTTTGAAAGCCACGGCTATCATCGCTGCCTCGCTACGCGAGGACTGAGAGTGCAGGCGAGAGAATTGCATTCCCGGTGCTTCGCACTTCCCGCCCCTCGGCCAACGGACTATCAATGCATCCATGCAACTGCACGTCCGTCGCTTTCTGGCGTTGGTCCTCTTGGCGCTCGCATCCCATCTCTTGGCCTCAACGCACGCCGCCGATGTCTCCGCCTCGCGTCCGCTCCGCGTCTGCCTCGTCTCCGGGTCGCAGGACTCCAAGCCCTACAGCACCGATGATTCGCTCGCCGCGCTGGCTCGCTATCTGGAGACCGAGCACAAGATGACCTGCACGTTGCTGACCTGGGATGCCGCGAGCGCGGGCTTCAAGAACATTGACCGCCTGTTGGAAGCCGATGCCGCCGTATTCTTCGTCCGTCGCAAGACGCCCAACGCGCACAACTTGGACGTGCTGCGAAAGTTCTTCGCCTCCGGCAAGGGCTTCGTCGCGCTGCGTTCCACCAGCCACGCGTGGGAGAATTGGCCGGACTTTGATAACGAGGTGCTCGGTGCGAAATACGGCGGCGCGAAAGGCGGCAACTTCGGGAACGTGGACAAACTCACCCGCAAGCCGCATCCCATCTGGGCCGGCACCGAGGACTTCGACACGAAGTGCGACATCTACCGCTACGGCCCGGTCGCGCCCGATGTGCAGGTGTTGATGGAAGGAGAGAACAAGAACGGCGTCATGCCCGTCGCGTGG
>JBEBFV010000088.1:0-16258 GCA_040081795.1 Limisphaerales bacterium
GTTCCGCGTGAAGCTGGACAACCAGCACGAGGTCCTCGCCCACATTTGCGGCAAGATGCGCAAACGCTTCGTCCGCCTGACCGCCGGCGACCGCGTGAAGATGGAGATGTCGCCCTACGACCTGTCGAAGGCGCGCATCGTCTATCGCCTGCGCTGAGGCGCGGGGCATTCTCCTTGAGTCGTCGGCCACTGTGGCCTACACCGGGGCATGCGCCTGCTGAATCTCTTCCGTCTCTCGGCTCTCCTCTCCTCGCTGTCGTTCTGCGACAGCGCTATTGCCGCCGAGCCGGCCAAGCTCCCCGCGAAGGAAAAGCTCCATCTCTACCTCCTTATCGGCCAGTCGAACATGGCCGGTCGCGGAGTGATGGAGGACGCGGACAAGCAGCCGCACCCACGCGTGCTGAAGTTCACGAAGGAAAACGCCTGGGCACCCGCCTCCGACCCGCTCCACTTCGACAAGCCCACCATCGCCGGCGTCGGACTCGGCTCCAGCTTCGGGCGCACGATGGCGGAGGCGAGTCCAGACGCGACCATCGGCCTCATCCCCTGCGCCGTGGGTGGCACGCCGCTCTCGCGATGGAGCAAGGGTGGCGACCTCTATCAACAGGCGCTCGAACGCGCGAAGCTCGCGCTGAAGGACGGCACGCTTAAAGGCATCCTCTGGCACCAGGGCGAAGGCGACTCGGGCAACGAGCGCCTTGCCACCACTTACGGCGAGCGGCTGGCGAAGATGGTGAATGACCTCCGCGCCGACCTCGGCGCGGGCGACGTCCCGTTCGTCGCGGGCAAGCTCGGCGAGTTCCTCAAGCGCGAGGACAAGGGCGGCAAGCCCTCGCTCTGGCCCAAGGTGAACGAGCAGATCGACGCGCTGCCCAAGTCCGTTTCCAACGCCGCCGTCGTCGAGTCCTCCGGCCTCAAGCACAAGGGTGATGTCGTTCACTTCGACACGCCGTCGCTGCGCGAGTTTGGCAACCGCTACGCCGAGGCGATGAAGCGGTTGCAGGCGGGCAAGGCGCGCTGACCTCGTCGCGTGGGCACAGCTTCGGTTTGACACTTCTTCGCAGTGGCCCGACAACGGAGCCATGAAGCCCCTTCGCCTGCTGGTCGCCACCCTGTTGCTTCCGTTGACACTCGCCGCGGCCGACTCTCCGCGCACTTACGAGAACAAGCTCGTCCGCCTCCAGAACCCGCCGCCGCTGCTGGCGGACCACCCGGAGTTTGTCGCGCCGGTCAAGGAACTGGTGCGCTACGAGGCCCCGACACTCGTGGACGATGCGTCCGCCGACCTGCTCGTGCGCGCGTGGCGTTTCTCCTACAACGCGCGCGGCGTCATCGAGGTGCCCAACCGTCTCCGCGCCGCAGACACCGCCATCATCTTCGTGCATCCGTGGGGCATTGACGACGGTCAGGGCTGGCGCACGCCGGAGCCGGCGGGCGTGGCGGACTTCTGCACACTGGAGAAGAACAAGCTCGCCGCACGCCACACTCGCGAGGTCATTGTGCCGTTCATCAAGTCGCTGCGCGGGAGGGTGAAGTTCGTCATGCACTCGCTGCCGGGGAGCGAAGACCCCATTCGCCGCAAGCTGTATCGCTCCTTCACGCGCACGCCATCTGCCTCCGAGCGGGCCGAGGGCGCGAAGGAACTCGCCGCGAAGCTGAATTCCTTCAACTACCGGGGCGAACCGCTGCCCGCACAGCTCAAGGTTTCATCGGACAAGACCGTGGTTGACTACTTCAAACAGTTCCCCGGTCTCGACGCCGGCGCGCGCTACAACGGCGAGGGCTTCTGGAACCTGCCCATCCCCGTCACGCGCGATGCCGACGCGCAGCCGGACGACGTGGTGATTTACGATTCCGCCGGCTACGAGCCATTGAAGAAGTTTCTCGCGGATAGCGGCGTTCGTCATGTGCTGCTCGTCGGCTACGCAACCGACATGTGCTACTGCCGCACGACGGCGGGCTACGAGAACCTGCGCAAGGACTTCAACGTCTTCCTCGTCGGCGACGCGACGCTCGCAACCTTCCCCGCAAATGACTCCCCACGCCACGCGACCAACGCCCACATCAGCTACGCGGCGCTGAACAACCTCGTGACGCAGGTGAGCTGGGTGAAGCTGGTAAAACCCTGAACCCCGTGCGGCGGCTTGCAGTCGCCGTCGGTGAGCAACGCAGTCTGCGGAGCAGCGACTGCAAGTCGCCGGCACAAAACTACTGCCCCGCAAGCCACAAACGCGCCAGCCCGGTCGGCACAAACTTCGCCTCCGCTGCTGACAGCGTGAGCGTGACTTTGGTTTCGCGGCCTTTCGTGGTCGTGGCGGTGACGGTGGCGGTGAGCGGCGCGGTGGTGGGCTTGCGGTCCACACCGGCGGGTGCGACCCGGACGGACTTGCCAACCTTGAGCTGCTTGGCGATGTCACCGCCTTCGTTGAAGAGCGTGAGCTTGAGTTCCTTGCCGGTCACCTCTTCCACGTAGCCGGGTGCGCCTTCCTTCACGATGCGCGCGGCGTGGACGGCCTTCTGCTCGGTCTGGAACTTCACCAGGCTTTCGTCGTCGAGGAAGACTTCCCACGCGATGCGACGCTTTCCGCTCCCCGCGCCGTGAGTCTTCGTGCGCAACCTGTCGCCGGGCTTGATGTCCGTGAACTTCGCGGGCGCACCGGCCTTCCAAAAGCGAGTCTCGCCGTCGGTCTCGATGAGGACGTTGGTCATGCGGATGAAGCTCTTGTCGAAGCTAGCCCAGGTGCAGTCCAGCGCGCGCTTCGCTGCATCAATCTTATCCACGTGGAAATACTCTTTGTGGCCGTTGAGCATGTTCATCTCGTCCTGGATGTAGGTCAGCCAGACCCACTCGCCCTTCTCGTTCTCGTGCAACCGGAAGATGGCGCGCTCGCCGACGCGGAAGTCCTGGAGGTCGCCGCTGGCCGCGTGATGCAGCAGCTCGGCGTAGGGCATCACCGTGAAGCTCATCACCGCGTCGTCGCCCTCGCTGCGAAACTTCCCGGTGCGCGTCTTGAGGTCGAGGCTGATCAACTCGCCCCACGGCCGCCGCATTTCGCCGTTGCCTGTTGGGATGATGACTTGGCCGGGGATGATCTTGAGCTTCGGCTTGGCCGGCGGGGCGTCGGCGGCCAAAGCGGAAAGCGAACAGGCAGCAAGCAGAATGAACAGAAGGGTGGTTTTCATGGCAGACCGAATCCTGATGTGACCGGAAATCACTCCCGTCCGAAGAACTGTTCCTCGCGCGGCAGCGCGTTGACCTTCCACGTGGCCGGGTAGAAGCGCACGACGCGCTTCGGGCGGAAGCCTTCGAGCAGCAGGTCGCACTTCACTTGGATTTGCAAGCCACTGCTGCCGGGTTCCGCACGGATGGTTTTGATGTCAACGACGTTGCCGCCCTTGCGGTCGTTGACGGGATCATAGGTCATCAGCGATTCGCGCGCGACGGCGATGGTGCCCTTCGGCGCGGCCTGATTGTCAGCTTCCTTGGCGAGCGGCCAGCCGACTTTGTTCGTGTCCACGGTGCGGATTTCCTCGAAGAGCTTCGGGTCCACGCCGCCGAAGAATGTGATGGTGACAATCTGCGCGTCGTCGTCCACCGCGCTCACGAAGCCGGGGAGGCCGCGCTCGCGGGTGTGGTTGCGATGGCGTTCGAGCTGGTGCGCTGTGGCGAGGGTGCGCGCGGGCTCATCCAGCCAGAGATCGGTGATGCGGCCGGGGCCGTAAAGCGTGACCCAGGTGAGGTTGAAGAGGACCGTCTGGCCGGGCTGCAACGCCTTCAAGTCGGCGAAGCCATTGCCCTTGAACACGCGCGTGCTGGTGGTCAGGTCGAAGAGCTTTGCCTTGCCGTCGCCGACGGGCTTGCCGCCTTCGAGCAAAGTTGCCGTGAGCTTCTTGGTGCCGAGGTCAACGGCGTCAACCCGCCAGAGCTGCTTCTGCCGCGCGTGGAAGGTGAACTCGTCCTCGATGCGGAAGCAGCGGCGGAACTCCCACTCGGGGGTCTTGCGGCGATAGGAGGTTTCCGGCAGCGGGGTCTTGTCGTCTGGGTCGGCCAGATAGAACAGGCCGTGGAGGTGCGTGCCGAGCGGGATGTCCTGCAACGCCGCCGGCGCGCCCAGGTGCCAAATGGAGCCGTAGGGCAGCATCGTGGCGTCCAGCGGCAAGTCCCAGACGCCGCGCTCCTGGCTGTCGTTCCGATCCACGCGGATGTGAAACCGTCGCTCCAGATGGTCCATGAACATCAGCTCACCGGACACCGCGTGCGCGGAGCCTTCCGGCGGGAACTCGCCCGGCACGATTTGATACCAGTCCGGCTTGTCCGTGGGCTTGCGGTTCTTCGCGTTCGGCCGCTTGTCGTCGGCTCGCACCGGCCCATCGGCATCGGTGCGAAACTTGGGCCGCTCGGCGGCAAACGCGAGGACGGCGACGAAGCAGAGGAGGAGGAATGGGCGCATGAGTTTTACCACAGAGACGCGATGAACATAGAGGAAGACGAGGCGATCAAGCAGCGGAGTAAGGAATCGGCGGGCAAAGGCATGACTCCCTGGCCGACTCTCTGTGTTCATCGTGTCTCTGTGGTCCAGCGCATCACGCCACAATCTGGGAGAGCGCGGCGGTGCTGTCCTGGAACTTCTCCGCCTTCACGCCCGCGCGCTGGAGCATGGTGAGGAGCAGGTTGCTGACGCGCGCGTTGTCGTCCACCGGGCGCGAGCAAATCCGGTAGTGGCCGTTCGCGTCGGCCACGTCGTATTTGCCGATCTTCGGGAGGTTGAAGTCCATGTGCGTGCCATGCTTGTAGCCGAGCGCCTTGCCGCCGCACAGGATCGTTGGGAGGTTGGCGTTGCCATGGCTGTGGCCGTAGGCCATGCCGCTGCCCCAGAGCACCTGCGTGGTGTCGAGCAACGGACGGCCGTCCTCCTGGGCGGCCTTGAGCTGGTCGAGGAAGTAACTGAGCTGCTCGATGAGGAACGTGTCCGTGGACGTGAGGCGGCGGAGTTGCTCGGGGTCGCCGTTGTGGTGCGAGAGGCCGTGGCGGGTCTGGAGAATGCCGATTTCAGGAATGCCGCTGGTGTTGCCCTCGCTGCCGATGCCGCAGGTGATGACGCGCGTGGAATCCGTGCGGAGCGCCAGGGCCATGAGGTCGTAGAACAGCCGGTAATACTCGCCCGCCTCGGCCATCGAGAGCTTGCGCGTGAGGCGCGCGGCGGTGTCAGCGGGCACGGCGGGCTTCGGCACGTTCAGCCATTCGTCGGCGCGCTTGGTGCGCTCCTCGACCTGGCGGACGGCGGTGAGGTATTCGTCGAGCTTGCTGCGGTCCTCCGTGCCGAGGCTGCGGTTCACGCGTTTCGCGTCATCCGCGACGATGTCGAGGATGCTACCGCGCCGGCTCAGGCGGCGGCGGATGGTTTCCTTGCTGTCCTTCTCGACACCGAAGAGCTGGTTGAAAATCTGCTGGGTGTTGCGGTCGGCGGGGAGCTGGATGCCGTCCCTGGACCACGAGAGCGACGTGCCCTCGATGGCCATCTCCAGCGACTGAAAGCGCGTGGAGACACCCTGCACCTCGGCCATGAGCTGGTCGGCGGAGACGGTGTTGCGGAACGCGCCGCCGTCGCCGGGGACGTTCGCGCCGGTGAGCCAGACCTTCTCGCAGTTGTGGTGCTTGCCGATGACCATTGGGTGGTGCAGGCCGCTGATGGGCGTGATGTCGGCGCGGTGCTTTTCCAGTGACTTGAGCGGCGCGGTGAACTCGTAGTCCGCGCCGGCCTTCTGAATCTGCCACGTGAGCGTGTTGACGCCGTTCGGGATGTAGAGGAAGACGCTGCGCCGGGGCTTCGAGGCGGCGGGCAGTTCCGCCATGGAGTTGAGGAGCGGCAGGGCGATGGTGGCGCCGATGCCGCGCAACGCGGTGCGACGGCTCATCTGCCAGCGGCGGAGGTTGAGGTGGCTCATAGGTTCTTACCGTTCAGTTGGGTTGACTCGACTCTCCGACGCGTTCTTCGCGGCGAAATTGCTCAATCTCCTTGCGCAAAGGCTCCCAATACGCGCGGTCTATCGCCTGCTCGGCGCGCGTTTCGACGTCCAGCGCAGTGCGGAGCGCGTCGAAATCCCCGGCTTCCGCAAGCCGCAACAGCGGCCGTTGCCCGGCCATAACCCCGGCTTCAGCGGGAAAGCGGTGGCAGAGTTCAGCCAACAACTCTGGGGTGCGCGCCTCACGGAGCCAGAAGGAAATCCAGCCCACTGTCGGCGCGGCGGAGTTTTCCCGATAGTGAATTACGACGAGGGCCTCAATCACGGGCCAATCCTTCGCCCGCTGCGTCTTCTTCGCTTCCACCAAGTCCGGAACACTCAACAAGTGGAACTCGGCTCCGTCCTCCGTCCCGAACGTGGTGCGCCGTTCCCACAAGACCGGGAAGTCCGCCAACCCGCGCAGCCGGGTCATTAGATCCACCCGAAGATCCTCCACCCCCGGCGCATGGCAGCGGAAATGAACCGCATGACCACGCTCCAACACCGCCGGGTCAAACCGGGGCACGGCGATGCGCTCGGCGCGCAGTTCCCCGAGCGCGGCTTGAAGCCGCCGGTAGTTGTTCTCGTTGGCGAGCAGGACGAAATCAATGTCCTTGCTAACTTGCGCCGCGCCGTAAAACACGCAGGCCTGCCCGCCCATGAGCAGCGCTTGGACGCCATGTTTCTGGAAAGTAAAAAGGACTTGTCGGATCGGGGTCGGGGTCAAGGCTGCCTCCCATGGCGAGATATTGCGCGAAGATTTCCTCGCTGCGACGGAACCGCTCCATCGGCGTGAGACTCACCCACTCCTGCCACTCGCCCGGCAGTTGTTCGTAGGTCATGGTGCTTGAGGGTAGCAAAATGCGGCGCGGCGACAAGCAATGACCGGGGCGCAGTCATCGCTTCTGGAAAAGGTCCGAACAGACAAGTGTCTCAATCACGTCGCGCAGGCGGTAGTCCTTCGCCTTGCTGGCGGTGGCGAGCGCCTGCAAGTCCGCCCGGTCGCCGAAGTCCGTCGCGCGACGCAGGCCGTAGGTGGCGAGCTTCTCGATGAACGCGGCGGCGAAGGCGTCCACGTCGGACACCAGCAGCCGCTTGAACTCCTCGGGCGTCGCGTAACTGCGGCCGTCGGACAACTGCCCGGCGGGGTTGACCTTCGGGTTCGCGCCCTTGCCGTCGGTGACTTCCTCGGTGCGCCAGCGGCCGATGGCGTCGAAGTTCTCGAAGGCCAGCCCGAGCGGGTCAATCTTGCTGTGGCACGCGGCGCAGTTCGGGTCGCGCATGTGCGCCTCGAGCTTCATCCGCAACGTGGCCTTGGGCGAATCCACGGCGGAAGTTGGGATCGGGTCCACGTTCGGCGGCGGGGGCGGCGGCGTCTTGCCGAGAATCACTTCCGAGAGCCACACGCCGCGATGCACCGGGCGATGCCGCGTGCCGTCGGACGTGAGCGAGAGGATGGCCGCCTGCGTGAGCAATCCGCCGCGCCGGCTCTCGGCGGGCAGCGAGACGCGCTGGAACTCGTCGCGCGGCAGCCCCGCGTCCGGCAGCCCGTAGAACTGCGCCAGCCGCGCGTTCATCATGCTCCAGTCCGAGTTGAGGAACTCCCGCAGCGTCAGGTTCCGCTGGAGCACCTCGTGGAAGAATGCCTTCGACTCGCCAATCATGCCGGCCTCAAGCGTCTTGTCGTAGTCGGGGAAAATCTTCTTGTCCGGCGGGAACATGCCGACCTTGCGCAGCCGCAGCCACTGCGTCGCGAACGCCTCCGTGAACTGCGCCGCGCGCGGGTCGCGCAGCATCCGCGCGACCTGCTTGGACAGCTCGGCCTTGTCGCGCAGCCGGCCCTGCTCGGCGAGCTTGAACAACTCGTCGTCCGGCATCGTGTTCCAGAGCAGATACGACAGGCGCGAGGCGATCTCCCAATCGTTAAGCTTCGCGCGCAACGCATTCGCATCGCCCTCGGTGATAAAGAGGAAGCTCTTCGAGCAGAGGATGGCCAGCATCCCGGCCTTCACCGCGTCGGGGAACTTCTCCTTCGCGGCCAGCTCGCTCTTCACGACGCCGGTGAAGTGGTCCAGCTCCGCCTCCGTCACCGGGCGGCGGAACGCGCGCTTCGCCAGCCGGCCCAGCCCTTCGCGCACCTGGCTCAAGTCGCCTTCGCTCGCCGGGAAATACTCGGCGCGACGCTGCTTCTCCTCGTCCGTCACGATTGGCCCGCGCCAGGTGATGGAATCCATGATGAGGAACGGATAGCGCGGCTTGCCCGCTTCATCGGTCAGCTTGAGCTGCCACGGGATGCGGCCCAGCTTCGTGCTGACGAACGGCGTGTCACCGTGCCGGCCCGAGCGCGGCAGGTTCGAGGGGCCGGGCACCTCGTTATACACCTCGATGTTTGGCCGGCCCTTGGGCAGGTGTGCGCGGAACGTCACCGTGATGGGCTTGTCCTCCGGCGCAACGATGTCCTGCTCGAACAACACGCGGTCGAGCTTGGCCTCATATACCTTCAGGCGCGGCGCGAGGCCCTTCTCCGGCTTGAGGCCGCTGAGTGTGTAACTGATTTCATACACGCCCGCCTCCGGCAGCGGCTCCCGTAGCAGCGAGTAGCGGAACATATCGCCCGGCCACATGTCGTAGCGGACCTTGTCCAACAGGCCCATCTCCCGCAGCCGCTCGCGATGCCGCTCCTGAATCTGAGTCTCCTCGTAGGCGCGTTTCGTGCCGCCGAACGGCTCCGGCGGCTTCTGCCCCTTCCGCAGCGGCACGACTTCGGGATACGCCTCCGCCAGAATCTTCTCCGCCGCGCCGAGGTATTTCTCAATGTTCGAGGGCGAAAGTGTCAGCACCGAACCGATGCGCTCGAAGCCATGCCACTCCGGGTCTTCGAGGAAGTTGCCCGGGTCCTTCGCGTCGAACTCCACGCCCAGCAGGTCGCGGATGGTGTTCACATACTCGTCGCGAGTGAGGCGGTTGTAGGACACCGGCCCGCGCGCCGCCATGCGCGCCGACTCGCCCTCCTTCAATCTCGACGCCAGCCACTCGACCACCCGAGCTCGCTCGGCGGCGCTGGGCTGCTTCTCCTTCTTGGGCGGCATCTCCCCCGAGTTGATGCGCTCCATGATCTCCACCCACTGCGGCGTGTTCTCGACGCCGACCTTGCGCGAGAGCGTGTCCATGCGGAAATCCGACTTGGCCACCTTCGCGTCGTGGCACCGGTTGCAGTGCTCCGCGAAGAACGGCGCAACCGCCTTGTCAAAACCAGCCGGGCCGGCGGGCTGCGCGCCGGCGAGCGGCAAGGCCGCCGACAGGGCCAGCAGGCCGGTGACGCCCAACGGCGTCCCGAGGGCAGGGCTTTGCTTCAGAGTGCCATGCGTGGAGGTTTTCCAAGTCACGCGGGGTCAGACGCGGTGGGACAGGACGGGTTTCAACGGGAATCAATCCACGAAGGCGAACTCGTTCAGGTTGAAGAGCACGCGACAGGCATTGGCGAGGCCGTGCTGCTGGGCGTAGGCGGTGAGGTTCGCCTTTTCCTCCGGCGAGGGGGTGCGGGCCAGCGCCTCGCGGAAGGCGCGGTCCATCTTGGCGTTCAAGTCACCACCGCCCGCATCGAGCTTCGCGGCGAAGTGTTTGGACATTGTGACCATCAGGCCGTTGTTCAGCAGCGCTAGGGCTTGCACCGCGGAGACGCTTTCGTTGCGCCGACCGACCTGCATGGAGGGGTCCGCGCAGTCGAGCGTGGTCATGAACGGCTGCGTCTGCGAGCGCACGAGGAAACGATAGACCGAGCGGCGGTGCGACTTCGGGTCATCGGGGTCGTGCAGGTGATACTCGTAGTGCGGAGAGTGTTCCGGCTTCTCGACGATGAAGTCCTGGAAGGCCGGGCCGCCCATCTTCGGGTCCAGCTTGCCGGCGACGAAGAGCGTGGCGTCGCGCACGGCCTCGGCGTCGAGTTTGCGGCGGTTTTGACGCCAGAGCAGGCGGTTCTCCGAATCCACGGAGAATGGAGAGTTGGAGTGCTGGAGTGTTGGAGTATTGGCGGCAGGACGCGCGGCTTTCTTGCCATCACTCCACGACTCCATCCCTCCATCACTCCGCTGCCGGTAAGTCGCGCTGGTCACGATGAGCTTGTGCAGCTTTTTCACCGACCCGCCGCCATCGCGGAACTCGACCGCCAGCCAGTCGAGCAGCTCCGGATGCGTCGGCAGCGCGCCCATGCGACCGAAGTCGTTCGGTGTCTCCACCAGGCCGCGCCCGAAGTGGTATTGCCAGACGCGGTTCACGAGGCTGCGCCAGGTGAGCGGGTTGTCCGGCGAGGCAAGCCACTTCGCCAGCGCGGCGCGGCGCTCGCCCTCGCTGTGTCCAGCGGGCAACGCAAACTCACCGGGCAGGCCCGTGAGATAACTCGGCGCGCCCGCCGCAACCTCGTCCTTCGGCTGCTTCACGTCGCCACGATGCAGCACCTGGATGACGCGCGGCTTGCCACCGCCCGGTCCCGTGCCGGCGAATGAACCGCTGCCGTAATGCACCGTGCCGGCATAAACCACGTCCGGCTTCGGAAACGTCTTCAACTCCGCCGCGACTTGCTCCAAGTCCCTCGCCAGCCCGGCGAGTTCGGCCCGGGTTTTGTCGTCCGTGGCTTTCGCGAGCAACGCCTCCCGCTTCGCGCGCAACGCAGCCAGTTCGCCAGAGTTGTCGGCGGCGGGCGCAATATCGTCTGTGAGATTGGTTTTCCGCCAGCGCGGCGGGGACTCGATGGAATCGAGCGCGGTGACAGCGGCCTTGAGCGCGACGTTGCTGCCCGTGGTGTCGAAGACCTGCAACTCGGCCAGCGCGAGGATGAAATCATTCTGTCGCGGCGCGAGCTTGGTGGCGGTGATGCGGAGGAACCGTGCCGTCGCCCCGGTGCTCTTGAAGGTCTGCGGCGCGATGCCGGGGTTGGCGAAATCCGCTGTGGTTTTGTCCGCGACGGCCACAATGCCCGAGTTGAACTGCCCATCGTCGCTGGCCTCCACTTTGAACCTCACCGGGAAGCCGAAGCCCGCGCCAATCTTGTTGAAGTCGTCGTAGCACGGACGCAGCACCACGCGGTCAATCACCACGCTGCGCCCGAGGTCCACCTGCACCCACTTCGCCGCGTCCTGCGTCGGCGAGATGGCGCTGTGGTAGCCATACTCGGGACGCAGGCCTCCCTTCGCCTTGCTCACGGCCTCGATGCGCTGGTCGAGCGCTTCCAGTTCCTTGCCCGCCGCCTGCTTGAGTTGCACCTCCACAGCGTTCTTTCGGTCCGTGAGCGTGCGTTGCTTGTGTTCCAGCTCCGCGAAACGCTGCGTGAGCTTTGCGTCGGCAAAATACTTTTTGTCCGCGCGGTCCAGCGCGGCGAAGACGGCGTGCAGCCGGTAGTAATCGCGCTGCGGGATGGGGTCGAACTTGTGGTCGTGGCACTGCGCGCAGCCGACGGTCAGGCTGTTGAAGGTCTGCATCGTGTTCGCGACCATGTCGTCGCGGTCGAGGTGCCGCGCGATTTTCCCGTCAATCTTCGTCTCCGGCACCTCCGCGTGGCCGATGAAATCCCACGGCCCCGCCGCGATGAAGCCCAGCGCCTCGACGCCGTCGCGCGTGCCGGGGAACAGCACGTCGCCCGCGACCTGCTCCTGGATGAAGCGCGCGTAGGGCCGGTCCTCGTTGAACGCGCGGATGACGTAGTCGCGGTAAGGCCAGGCGTTCGGACGCGGCTTGTCTTTGTCGTAACCGTGGGTGTCGCCGTAGTGGACCACGTCGAGCCAGTGCCGCGCCCAGCGCTCGCCGTAGTGCGGGGACGCGAGGAGCTTGTCCACGAGATTGCTGATTGCCGATTGCCGATTGCCGGTGGAGCACGCGCGCTCGAACTCCGCCACCTCCTCCGGCTTCGGCGGCAGACCGAGCAAGTCGAAGTAGAGGCGGCGAATCAGGACGCGCGGCTCGGCGTCGGGCGAAGGCGAAAGCTGCTTCTCAGCGAGCTTGGCGCGGATGAAGGCGTCCACCGGATTGGCGATTGGCAATTGCCGATTGGCAATAGCGGGCACCGCCGGCCGCACAAGCGGTTTGAGCGACCACCAGTCGGTGGAACTGGCCTTCTGAGCGGCAATCAGGGGCAGCGCCAAACCAGCCAGCAGTAGCAATGGGACTGTGCGTTTCATGACGGGATGGAGCTGGGGCAGCACAGGAACGTTTGACCACCGCGACCGAGGCGGATTCGCGCTTTGTCTGCGCACGCAAGATCGGCTAGCGTGCATCCCAGATGCGCGCGGAGACGAGTCGCGGGAAGATCGAGCGCCTGATGGCCGAACTGGGCCGGGCGGTGCGCTCGCCGGGCCGTGTGTATTTCACTGGCGGCGTCTCGGCGGTCCTGCTGGGCTGGCGTGAAACCACCTTGGACGTGGACCTCAAGGCCGACCCCGAGCCGGAGGGCTTCTTCGAGGCGCTGCCCCGGCTGAAGGATTCCGTGGACATCAACATCGAGCTGGCCGCGCCCGACGACTTCATCCCCGCGCTGCCCGGCTGGCGCGACCGCAGCCAGTTCATCGCGCAGCACGGGCCGCTGGGATTTTTCCACTACGACTTCTACAGCCAAGCACTGTCGAAGATTGAACGCAACCACGAGCGCGACCAAGCCGACGTTCAGCGAATGCTCGCATCCGGGCTGACGAAGCGGGACCAGTTGCTGGCCTTCTTCCGTGACATTGAGCCGCGCCTGATTCGCTTCCCGGCGATTGACGCGGATGCCTTGCGCAGCCGCGTGGAGCAAATCGCCGCCGGAACCGGCTGAATCCCCACCGCCATGTCGCCCGCACTTGAAGAACATTTCTCCGGCCTGCCCGCCGAGGCGCTGATTCGCAAAGGGATGGCTGACCTCAGCGCCGGACAGGAATCGGTCGTTTCGTTGCTGGTGCAAATCGGCGGACCGCGCTTGCGCGACTGTGGTGTGCCGGTGCCGCTGCTGCCGGACGCCGAGAATTCCGACCGCCGCCTCTACGCGCGACTCGCCGCCACGCATGGTCTGGAGGCCCACTCGCAGTTCAACAGTCTCGTCCGCCTGCTTGTGAGCTTCGAGCGCGCCTTGGAGCGCCGCGTCTGGGCGGGCCGCCGCGCCGCTGCCGGGTTGCCCCGCTGAGGCGGTGGAAAGAAAGGAGCGCGGGTTCATGGCTCAAGCATCTGTGAACGGCCCGGCACCGCTGGCTTTCAGCGCCTCGCGGACTTTCACGCCACCGACCTCCTGTGGGTTCTTCTTCGCGGCGACGGCCATCGCCGCCGCTGTTCCGGCGGCTTCGCCCATCGCCATCGCGGTCACGGTCACGCGCGTGGAGGCGTGCGCGCCGCGTGTGGTGGAGTGGCAGCGGCCGGCGACGAGCAGGTTTTCGATCTTCAGAGGCAGCAGCGAGCGATAGGGAATGTCGTAAGGCTCCGGCTGAACTTTCTTCGGGTCGAAGTCATTCGCGCTGCCGACGACGGTCTTGTTCGGGTGCAGGTCGAGATACCAGCAGCCGGTGGCGATGGCGTCGTCGAAGCGGCGGGACTTCATCAGGTCATCCTCGCGCAGCACATGCTGGCCGATCAGGCGGCGGGACTCGCGCACGCCGATCCACGGATACGCCTCCATGAAGTAGGCCTGCTCGAAGCCCGGCACCTCGCGCTTCCAGGCCCGGAACATCGCCCACGCATCGGCGCGGCCCTGCATCTCGGCGCGCGAGAGGTCGGCGGCGTCGGTTGGGTTCGCCGGCACGCGGATGCCGTGGATGTAAACCTCGCTCTCGTGGTAGAGACACATCACGCCGGGGCCGTAGTAGAAGGGCAGCTCGCCGGCCGCCTGCGCCTTCGCGAGCGCGGCGCGGCAGTTCTGGCTGAGGTTGCCGACGCGCTTCACGTTGCCGATGCGGAAGTGCAGCGTGAGCGGCTGCACCTCGGCGTTCTGCTCGAAGGGCGCGCCCGCCCAGGCAGCGACATCCGCGTCGCCGGTGCAGTCGATCACCGTGTTCGCCTCGATGCTCACGAGGCCGTCCTTGTTGGCGATTTGCACGGAGCGGATGCGCCCGCCGTTGCTCTGCACGCCGCAGACGAAGGAGTTGAACAGCGCGGTGAGCCGCTCCTTCTGCTCGCGGATGAGGCGGTCGAGCAGCAGCTTGAACTCGAAAGAATTGCCGATGGTCGGGTTGTGCTTCTGCGTGTGCGTGGCGTCGGGCTTGCACACGCCGGACTTGGACAACAACTCCAGTGCGATGCCGCGCACGACGATGCGGTTGTCTTTGATGTTCGCGATGCCGTCGAAGTAGGGCAGCCCGACGCAGGTGATGATGCCGCCGGCGAACGGAGCTTTCTCGACAAGCAAGACCTTCGCCCCGCGCCGCGATGCCGCCAGCGCCGCCGCGATGCCCGCGCAACCGCCGCCGCAGACCAGCACATCGGTCTTGAGCGTCTTGGTGCCGAGAGATTTGCCAGCGGGTTGCGCGAGGACGGGCGTGGCGAGCGAAGCGAAGGCGGTGGCCGTGGCGGTGGCTTGGACGAACTGGCGGCGAGTGGAATGGTTGGTGCCTTCGGCGATGGGGAGAGTGCTCGTTACTTCGAGCTGTTCTCCCTCACCCCGGCCCTCTCCCGCTGGGAGAGGGGGGAATGCAGTCCGCAACGGGCTGAAACCAGACACGCTCGATTGCCGGACGCACTGACTGACTTTCTCCCTCTCCCAGCGGGAGAGGGCCGGGGTGAGGGAGGAAGCGGTCAATTGCCGGGTGGCTCGGTTGGACTTTGGTGTGCGCGTCGCTTTCATGGTTTTGGCGTCGGCCACGTTTTCTTCAAGCACTCGTCGGAGCGGCCATCGAACTCACGGAGCGAATAGGCAGTGATGAATTTCTCCAGGCTCTCCCCACGGCCTTCCATCCGAAGGTCAAGCATCCCAATGCAGAAGTGGAACGTGGAGTAATACCATTTCCCGTCAGAAGCTCGGCCAACAAAAATGTCATGGATGCGCGCGTCCTCCTTGCTGCACTTGGCGGCGTAGGCAATCCAGTCGCCGTTCTTCAGCACCAGCAGGTCAGAAGTGAACCAACCCCCTTGGTCTTCTCCTTCTGTCTCCAACTTGGCCTTAACAACCGCCATTTCCTTTTCCAGCCAAGCCTTGTCTACAACCCGGCGTTCGATGCTGACTACCGCGTTCGTTTTCCATTCTTTCCTCGCCGACGCATAGAGTCGGCTACCCTCGGGGTCGCGGAAAAGGATTAAGCCGACCACGCTGAGAACAAACACGCCTGACCAGAGAAGCCATCGTCGGTTTGTGCTTCTTGAAGTTGGAATTGCTTCGCTCAAGCTAAAATCTCCTTGATGACATGCCCATGCACGTCGGTGAGGCGGCGTTGGATGCCGTTGTGATAGAAGCCAAGTTTCTCGTGGTCCACACCGAGCTGATGGAGCGCGGTGGCGTGGAGGTCGTAGCTGTAGGCGGGGTGCTCGGCGGCTTGGAAACCCAGCTCGTCCGTCGTGCCGTAGCTGGTTCCGCCTCGGATGCCGGCGCCGGCGAGCCATGCGGTGAACGCGCCGGGGTTGTGGTCGCGGCCCTTGCCCTGCGCGCCGGGCTGGCGGCCAAACTCCGTGGTGCAGATGACGAGCGTGGAGTCGAGCAGGCCGCGCGCTTTCAGGTCGTGCAGCAGCGCGGCTGCGCCGGTGTCGAGCACGCGGCCCCAGTAGCCGTGGTCGCGCACGAGGTCTTCGTGGCTGTCCCAGTTCGGACGGATTTTCCGGGCGGTCGTATTCTCCGCGCCGCAGTATATCTGCACGAAGCGCACGCCGCGCTCGACGAGGCGGCGTGCGAGCAGGCACTGGCGGCCAAACGGCCCAGTGTCCTCATCGGCGAGGTCGAAGAGGCGCTTGGTGGCGTCGGTCTCGCCGCGCAGGTCAGTGACTTCAGGCGCGCTGAGTTGCAGGCGCGCAGCGAGTTCGTAGGCGGCGATGCGCGCGTCGAGTTCCGTGTTGCCCGCGCGCGCGGCGGCGTGCTGGCGGTTCAGGCTCTGGAGGAAATTGCGTCCGCTCGCCTCGCCCTGCGCCGTGAGGCCGGCAAATTTTTTCGGCGGGAACAGGTCGGCGATGGGTGGCTGCTCGGGGTCGGTGTTGAGCGTGGTGCCCTGATGCACGGCGGGGAGGAAGCCCGCGCCCCAGTTGATGACGCCGCCGGGCGGGAGGCCGCGCGGGTCGGGCAGCACGACGAACGCGGGGAGGTTCTCGCTCTCGCTGCCGAGGC
>JBEBFV010000089.1:0-16240 GCA_040081795.1 Limisphaerales bacterium
GGTCGAGTCCGTCCAGCGTGCGGTCGGCGGGCGGTCTCGTTCCAGCCAGCGCGGCGAAAGTCGGCAGCAGATCCAGCGTGCTGGTGAGTTCATCGCTCGCGGAGCCGGCGGGAATTGTTCCCGGCCAACGCACGAGGCACGGCACGCGGAAGCCGCCGTCCCACGTCACCATTTTGTAACCGCGCAACGGGTCGGCGTTGCCCGAGTGGTCGCGCGGGATGAAAGGCTTGCCATCGGGCTTCATGCCTTCGGTGGTTTCGATCCACGGGCCGTTGTCGGACGTGAAGAGCACGAGCGTGCGTTCGTCGAGGCCGAGTTCCTTGAGCGCCTTCAGGATTTCCCCGCACGACCAGTCAATCTCCTCCACCGCGTTGCCGAAGGGGCCGCCGGCGCTTTTGCCTTTGAACTTCTCGGACGCGCCGAGGGGAATGTGCGGCATGTTGTGCGCGAGGTAGAGGAAGAAGGGCCGTTCGCGATTCGCGCGGATGAATTGGAGCGCCTCGCGTGTGTAGTCCTGCGTGATGTGGTCCCAGTTGGTCACGGTCTGCACGACGACCTCGGTGTTGCGGCGAATCTCGGCGCGCACGGGGTGGCCCTCGACGGTGGGTGTGACGCCGTTGAAGGACGGCGTGCCGTAGAAGTAATCGAAGCCTTGCGCGTTGGGCATCGTCGCGGCGTTCCAAACGCCCGCCCCGCCTGCGGGCGCGCCCGCGCCGGCGCTCGCGCCCGCGCCAAGGTGCCACTTGCCGATGCACGCCGTCGCGTAGCCCGCGCCCTTGAGCACCTCCGCCATCGTGACTTCCTGCGGGTGCAAAGCGTTGTGCTGGCCCTTGCGATTCCCCGGCTCCGCGACGCGCATCGGATAGCAGCCGGACATCAACGCCGCGCGGCTCGGCCCGCAAATGGGTTGTGCGTAGAAGCTCGTCAGCTTCAACCCCTCGGTGGCCATCCGGTCGAGATTGGGCGTCTTGATTTTCTTTGAGCCGAAGCAGCCGAGATCGGAGTAGCCGAGATCATCGGCGAGGATGACGATGATGTTGGGCTTGCGCGTCGCATCGGCGGCGTGCGCGACTCCGCTGACGGCGCAGCACAGCGCGGTGAGGCAGGCGGTGAGGATGATGAGGGTGTGTTTCATGGGTTTGAATGGAATGGCGCGATCAGCGTCGCGTCGCATGGACGTAGTAAGCACCGGCGACTTCACTGCCTTCCTTGTCGGAGAACCAGGTCTGCAACTGCGTCCGTCCGGCGGGTAGTTTCACCGTGAATGTCACCTGCTTGGCGTCGAGTGTCACTGCATGGGTCTCGTCGAAACCGGCGATCTTCAGTCGGGCACTGGTGATGGGCAGGGCAACGCCGGGCCGAAACGTGCCATCGGTGTGCTTGTGCGCGGGCAGGGCGGCGGTGATGCCGGCATCCGCTTCACGCGGCCAGCGGCGCAGTTCAATCTGGTAGTCTCCGGCACGATCCACGATCACGTTCCAGAGGCCGTTGCGGCGCAGGCCATCGCGCACCTGGTCACCCATGTCGAGGAAGGAATCCTGCCAGTCGGGGGGCGCGAGCAGGCTGGGGTTCTCGGCGTCGTTCCCGATGATGACGGCACCGAAGTCGTTGATCCCCGGTTCGGTTTCGCGCCACCATGCGTCGAGGTGGGCGCTCATCTTCGCGGCAATATCGGGAAACTTCTCGATCACATTCTGGTCCTGATGCGGATCGGTCGCGAGGTCATACAGTTCGCGTCCTGGCAGCAGTCGCCAGCGTTTCCAGAGGACCGCCGCACCCTCCTTGGCAGGCTGCGGGTCGTTCAAGCGGCTGAAGTTGACCACCAGCATCCGGTCCGGCAACTGTTCCGCCTCGCCGCGCAGCAATCGCGCAAGACTCACACCGTCGTAGCGCGTGTTCGGTCGTGTCGGCAGCGTGCATAATTCGGCAAGCGTCGGCAGGATGTCCTGCACCTGCGTCAACTCGGCCACGTCGCCGGGCGCGCGCAGTTTTCCGCCGGGCCAGCGAACGAAGCATGGCACGCGATGGCCACCTTCCCAGAGTGTGGTCTTGCCGCCCTTCATGCCGGCGTTGAACAAGGGCACGCCGACGGTGCCACCGTTATCGGTCATGAAGATGACGATGGTATTGTCACGCAGGCCGGTCTTCGCGAGGAAGGTCTCAAGCCGACCAATGTTCTCGTCAATGTTGCCGATCATGCCGAAGAAGCTCGCCACACCCGGCTTCTGACCCTTGTAAAGCTCGCGATATTTCTGCGGCACGAACAGAGGCCAGTGCGCCGCCGCCGTCGGCAGGTAGCAGAAAAACGGTTTCTTCGCTGAGGCTTGTGAGCGCATCCACTTCATCGCCTCATCGAAGAACACGTCGGTGGTGTAACCGTGAAACTTCTCCTGCCGGCCGTTGTGCGAGTAGGTGTCGTCGAAGTAATCGTTGTTCCAGAAATCGGGCGCGCTGCCGATGGCCGACGACGGGTAGTGGATCGTCTCGTGGAAACCCCGGTCTTGGGGCCGGTAGGGATAATTGTCGCCGAGGTGCCACTTGCCGAACTGTCCGCAGTGATAGCCGCCGCTCGCGAACACATCGGCCATCGTCGGCAGACTGCGCCGGAGGAACGTGCGGCCGCTGCTGACGTTCATCGCGCCGTTACGCAGACAATCCACGCCGCTCATAAGCTGGCCGCGCGTCGGCGTGCACATCGGCGCGACGTGGAAGTCCGTGAACCGCACGCTTTCGCCATGAAGCCGGTCGAGGTGCGGTGTCTTCAGCACGGGGTTGCCGTGGCACGACAAATCGCCGTAACCCTGATCATCCGTGAGGACGATGATGACGTTGGGCTTGCGCGGCGCATCGGCGGCGGCGCTGGCGGTCGTTGCGATGTTCGTGCCGAGCAACAACAGGCTGGCAAGGCAGAGTGTGAGGATGAGTTTCATGGCAAGTTGCGTTGGCGGTTCGGTTTTCGGTGTGGCTGGATTCATGGCCGCATTTCAAACACCCACCGCTACTTCGTCACGCCAGTCTCGCGCATCCATGTGCGGAGCCGCGTGTCGAGCTGCTGCTGGGTGGACGCGATGGACGGTTTGCCGTAGAGATTCGTCAGCTCTTCGGTATCACCTTTGAGGTCGAAGAGTTCATGACGGCTGCCGTTGTCGAGCGGATGGCCGTCCGCATCGAGATGGAGAACGAGCTTCCATCGGTCGGTGCGGACCATCCGCATGTGCGGCTTCTCGCCGTTGTTCCCCAGATAAATCATGTCGTAGGTGTCGCAGTAGAAATCGCGCCACGTCACGCCGCGCTCGCCTTTCAACAGCGGCAGCAGGCTGCGCCCGTCGAGCTTCAGTCCTTGCCCGGCTCCCGCGCCAGTCGCGGCCATGAGCGTCGGCAGGATGTCGATGCTGGACACGAGCGCGTCGCTGGTCGCGCCTGCTTTCACCACGCCGGGCCAGCGGACGATGAAGGGCACCAGGACGGAACGATCAAACATGTTGGACCCGGTCTTGCGCGGCTTCACGCCCAGGATGCTGGCGTTGCCTTTGCCGAGCAGCCCGTGCTGGCCGAGGTTCATTCCATTGTCGCTCATGAAAATGAGCAGTGTGTTTTCCGCCAGACCCATTTCCTCCAATGCCGCGAGCAAGCGGCCCAGGTTACGATCAGCGCAGGTGACATGCCCGTAAAAGAACCGCGTCATCTGCTGAAGTTCTTCCTGAGTCATCTTCGCTTCCGGAAAACGCGAGAGGTCGGGGACGGTCAACGTCCGATCCTTGTAATGAGCGAGGTCTTCCTCCGGCGCACAATTCCACGGGTCATGCGGCACGTAGGTGTTGAAGAAGAGGAAGAACGGCTGCGCGCGGTTGGCACCGATGAAGTGGATGGCCCGGTCGGTGAGGATGTCGGTGTGGCGCGGATCTCTGTTAAAATCCTTCACCTCCCTGCCATCAATCACGACCGGCAGTTGCCCGTAGCCGGCGTATTGTTTGCCAGGTGCGATGTAGTGATGGCCCTCGGCCACGTCGAAGCCGAATCGCTCGGGGTAATACTTCTCGCCGTAGCCGAGGTGCCACTTGCCGATCAATGCGCTGGTGTAGCCAGCGGCCTTGAGCACGGAGGCAATCGTGGGAGTTCCGGCGGGCAGGCCGTTATCGGCGAACACGGGGTTGCCATACGGAATGTAATCGGGAATGCCGAGTCGGTGACTGTATTGGCCCGTCAGCGTCATGGCCCGCGAGGGCGAGCAGACCGGTTTGCTGAAAGCGTGGGTGAACCTCATGCCTTCGCGGGCGAGGCGGTCCATGTTCGGCGTGTGAATCTCCTTGTTTCCATAAGCGCCGACGGCCCACTGCCCCTGATCGTCGGTGTTCATGATGATGATGTTCGGTGGACGCGGCGTTGCTGCATCGGCGGCGTGGGCGGTCGTTACGGTGTTCGCGCCGAGCAACAA
Source organism: Limisphaerales bacterium (assembly GCA_040081795.1). Classification (GTDB taxonomy): domain Bacteria; phylum Verrucomicrobiota; class Verrucomicrobiia; order Limisphaerales; family SXTU01; genus SXTU01. The sequence goes on from JBEBFV010000089.1 coordinate 4,436, forward strand.
CAGGCTGGCAAGGCAGAGGGTGAGGGTGTGTTTCATGGTGCTATGCAGAGAGGGGTTTCATTTGGCCGATTCATGCCAGCAATTCCTTGATGACATGCCCATGCACGTCGGTGAGGCGGCGCATGACGCCGTTGTTGTAGAAGCTGAGTTTCTCGTGGTTGAGGCCGAGCAGGTGCAGGGCGGTGGCGTGGAGGTCGTAGCAGTAGGCGGGGTTCTCGGCGGCTTTGAAGCCGAGGTCGTCGGTGCTGCCGTAGGCGGTGCCGCCTTTGATGCCGCCGCCGGCCATCCACGCGGTGAACGCGCCGGGGTTGTGGTCGCGGCCCTTGCCTGCGCCTTGCGCCGCTGGCTGGCGGCCGAACTCGGTGGTGCAGATGACGAGCGTGCTGTCGAGCAGGCCGCGTGATTTCAAGTCGGCGAGCAGTGCGGCAGCGCCGGTGTCGAGAACCGGACCCCAGTAGCCGTGGTCGCGCACGATGTCTTCGTGGCTGTCCCAGTTGGGGCGGATTTTTTTGGCTACAGTGTTTTCCGCGCCGCAGTAAATCTGCACGAAGCGCACTCCGCGTTCGATGAGCCGGCGCGCGAGCAGGCATTGGCGGCCAAAGGGGCCAATGTCTTCGTGGTCGAGGTCGTAGAGCTTCCGGGTGGCTTCGGTTTCGCCGCGCAGGTCGGTGGCTTCGGGCGCGCTGAGCTGGAGGCGCGCGGCGAGTTCGTAGGCGGCGATGCGGGCTTCGAGTTCGCTGTTGCCGGGGCGTTCGGCGGCGTGCGCGCGGTTGAGCGTTTGCAGAAAGTCGCGACTGGTCTGCTCGGTCCCGCCGCGCAGATGGGCGAAGTTTTTCGGCGGAAACAAATCGGCGATGGGCGGCTTCTCGACATCGGTCTGGAGCGTGGTGCCCTGATGAATCGCGGGCAGGAATCCCGCGCCCCAATTGATGACGCCGCCGGGTGGCAGGCCGCGCGGGTCGGGCAGCACGACGAAGGCGGGCAGGTCCTCGCCGACGCTGCCGAGTCCATACGTCACCCACGCGCCCATGCTCGGGAAGCCGGGCAGGATGAAGCCGCTGTTCGCCATGAACATCGCCGGGCCGTGCAGCGCGCTCTTGCTCTGCATCGAGTGGATGAAGGCGATGTCGTCCACGCGCTGCGCGAGTTTGGGGAAGAGGTCACTCATCCAACGTCCGCATTGCCCGTGCTGTTTGAAGGGCCACCAACTTCCCTGACAATTCCCCGGCTTGGATGCGAAGAACTGGAGCTTGCCGTCGGCATCGAACGGCTTGCCGTTGCGCTTCGCCAGCTCCGGTTTGTAATCCCACGTATCCACATGGCTGAGTCCGCCGGGGCAGAAGATTTGGATGACGGCTTTGGCCTTCGTGGGGTGATGGCCGGGCTTGGGCGCGAGCAGATTCGTCGCGGCCTGCGCTTCATTCATCATGGCCGCAAGCGCAACGCCACCGAGGCCACCGCCGAGTTCCCAGAGGAAGTCGCGGCGGGTGACGAAACGCTGTTGCTGCCGGCAGGGAAAGGCGGAGTGCGGATTCATGGTTCAGTCGAGGTAAATGAATTCGTTGGCGTTGATGAGCATTCGGCAGAGCGCGAAGAGGCCCTGCTCGGTGACGAGCGGCGTGGCGGCTTGCACTTCGGCGGCGGTCGCGTCACGAGCCAGGGTGAGCGCGAAGGCGCGGCGGATGGCGGCTTCGCGGGAATCGGTTTCGTTCTCGATGCGCGTGGCGAGGTGCCGCGCCTGCTGGAGCATGAACTCGTTGTTGCTCAGCGTCAGCGCCTGGAGCGCGGTGGTGGTCTGCGCGCGGGCGGGCGTGAGATTGGCCGGGTCGGGACAGTCGAGCGTGGACATGAACTGATGCGGCGTGGTGCGCACGACGAAGCGGTAAATGCTGCGCCGCCACAGCTCCGGTTTGTCCGGCGTGAGGTAGTCGTAGATGGGCGCGTAAGCCTCGGTGTATTCGAAGTCGCGATACCCCGGCCCGCCCATCGCGGGGTTCAGCGTGCCGGCGACCGTGAGCACGGCATCATGCAGTGACTCGGCATCGAGACGACGCGGGTTTTGCCGCCAGAGCAGCCGGTTGCCGGAGTCGAGTTCGCGGGCCTTGGCGTTGACGGTCGCGGATTGCTGGCGATACGCGGCGCTCATCACGATGAGCTTGTGCGTGTGCTTGAGCGACCAGCCGCTTTGTAAAAAGTCCGTGGCGAGCCAGTCGAGCAATTCGGGATGCGATGGCTTGTCACCGCCGAGGCCGAAGTCGCTCGGCGTGGTGACGAGACCCTGGCCGAAGTGGTGATGCCAGAGACGGTTCACCAGCACGCGGCGCGTGAGCGGATTTTTGGGATGCGCAATCCACTCCGCGAGCGCGCGGCGGCCCTGGCCTTCCGGCGTGGCGTTGTCGCCGAGCGCGACGGGCGCATGGCGTGCCCACGCAAAAGCGCCGGGCATGACTTCCTGCGCTTCGTCCTCGGGATTGCCGCGCCGCTGCACGCGGATGACGGGCGTCTTCGGCTCGCTGAGCGTCGCATACACTTTCGGCGCTTCGGCGACGGCGGCGATGGCTTTCTCCACTCGCGCTTGCTCGGTCTTGAACCGCTCCTGCTTCACACGTTCCGCTTCCGTCAACGACTCGACGCGCAACTCCGGTCGCAGCCGCGCATCACCGAGAAAGAGCAGGTCGCTGCCGATGCCATCGCCGCCATCGGTCGCGATGAGGGTGAGGAATCTTACCGACTCCGGGATGAGCTCATCCACGTTCAGCGATTCGGATTTCTTCAATGCGGTGCGATGCAGCTTTCGCTCCGCATCGAGATAAAGAGCGAAGCCGGCCACGGAACTGGCGGCGTTGGCATTCGCCCCAAAACCGACGACGCCCGTGAACCGCAGCGCCTTGCGCCCCGCCGCGTGGCGAATGGCGGCAAGGTCGAAAACGATGCCGCTGTTCGCGTGCAGGCCGAGGATGGAGTGGCCCTCGCCCGCGTAATCCACGCCGTTGATTTTGGCGTGGACCTGGGCGTTGAGCGTGCCGTTGCGCACGGCATCCCACGACTGACCGCTGGTGCGCGGGAGGTCTTTGAGCAGCACGCCTTCGGCAATCTGAATCGTGGCCTCACCACCGTCGCCGCCCTGCGGAAGGAACACACCTTTGACGAAGCCGGGCTGCTCCGCCGTGCGAGTGCTGAACACGGGCGGGCGCAAAATGTTCGGGCTGACATTGCGGTGCATCCCGAGCTTCGTCGTCGTCACCTCGCCGGTCTCCTGCACGATGCCCGCGCCCTTCGTTCCCGTGCCGCGGCCATCGCCGCCGCCCACCATGTCGGCGAGGTCGAGCGCATTGCCGGAGAGCCGTCCGAGTTCGGACTTCACGCCCGCGAGCTGTTTTTGCAGCCGCGCCTTTTCCCCGCCCAACCGCTGCGACTCGGTGGCGTTCACGTCGCGCTCGCCGCGCTTCACCCCGGCAAAGACCGCCCGCACCCGGTAATACTCCTCCTGCGTGATGGGATCGAGTTTGTGGTCGTGGCAGCGCGCGCAATTGATGGTGATGCCCATTGTCGAGGTGATGACTTGCGTGGCCATGTCGTCGAGGTCGCCCGCGCGGGCGGCGCGCTTGAGCATGTCGCTCTTCGTCTCCACATGGCCCACGAAATCCCACGGCCCGGCGGCGAGGAAGCCGGTGGCGATCACCGCCTGCGGATCGTTCGGCGCGATGACATCGCCCGCGATCTGTTCGCGGAGAAATTCATCGTAAGGCTTGTCCGCGTTCAGCGACTCGATGACGTAATCGCGATAGCGCCACGCATTGGGCCGGAGTTGATCGCGCTCGAAGCCGTGCGTGTCCGCATAATGCGCGATGTCCAGCCAGTGCCGCGTCCAGCGCTCGCCGTAGTGCCGGGACTTCAGCAGCTCATCCACCAACTTCTCGTAAGCCTGCGGGTCGTCATCGCGGACGAACTGCTCCACTCGCTCCGGCGGCGGCGGCAGCCCGAGCAAATCGAAACTCAAACGCCGAATCAACGTGTGCCGATCCGCCTCCGGCGACATCGCCAGCCCCGTCGCCGCGAGCTTCGCCGTGATGAAACCGTCAATCGAACGCGGCCCGTCTGCCGCCACCTTCACCGGCTGCACCGACCAATGCTGCAAGCGTTTGTCCACTGCGGCGGCTTTGTCGGCATCGTTCTCCGGCCACACCGCGCCGGTTTCGATCCATGTCTTGATGAGCGCGATTTGTTCGGCAGAAAGCGCTTCGCCTTTCGGCGGCATCCGCTCATCGTCGTCGGTGGAAGTGATGCGCTGGAAGATCGGGCTTTTCGCCGCATCACCCGCAACGATGGCTGGTCCGTCGTGCCCGCCCTTGAAAGCGAAGACCTTCGCATCCAGCCGCAGCTCGCCCTTCTGCTTCTTCTCGCCGTGGCATTCGTAACAACGCTTGGCGAGCAGCGGGCGAATCTCCTTCTCGAAACGCTCCCCCGGCGTGGATGTGGATGCCGCAGCCGCGCTGCCCACGCCCACCGCAATGACGAGCGCAGTGAGGCGGGAGAAGGGAAGACCTATGAAGCCGTCACGGCATGCCGGGGTTGTGATCATGCAAGAAATCTTACGCGGCGTCGCCCGGACGAAGCGGCGCTATTCCTTCTCGTTTTGAAGCCGGCAGGTGCTACCCTTTTCGCATGCTTGAACCGCACAGTGACGCCCGCTTTGCCGTTTTCGGCCTTTCCGCCTACTCGGGGAACTGGTCCGGTGCGCCGGTCCATTCCCATCCGGAGTTGGAATTGCATGTCATCGGCAAGCGCTCGCTGTTGATCGATTATGCCGGTCAGCGAAGCCGCCTCCCGGCCGGCCGGATTAACGCTTTTTGGGGAATCCGGCAGCACAGCATTCTCGACGACAGGCAGCACCCCATCCGGCATCATGTGATCCGCATCCCCCTGGCGTTTCTCTGGCAATGCGAGCTGCCGCCGGACTTCATCCGAACCCTGCTCTCGAAGGGGCCGCAAGACCTCGGCACAGCGCACCGGGCGGCGGATGCCACGGACTGGATGCAGCACATGGTGGAACTTCTGAACTCCCCGAAGCCGCTGCTCCGGCGCGCCGCAGAGGCGCATATCCAGGCTTTCCTTTTTGAAGCCGCCGCGCAACGTGACCTTGGCCGGAAAAGCCGTGATGACGAACCCGTGTCCCACTCCCTCGCCCGCCGCCTGGAGTCCGTTGTCCTGGCGCTGTCGAACCCATCCCGCCAGCGGCCGTCCATCGCCGCTGCGGCGGAGCTGGCCGGCCTGCACCGTGTGACTGCGGGCAAAGTGTTCCGGAAGATGACCGGTCTGAGCCTGCGCGAATTCGTCATGTCCCTGCGGGTGCAACACGCCACCTGGCTGCTGCATAACACCCATCACAGCATCGGCGAAGTCGCGGAACGCTGCGGCTTCAACTCCGTGCCCCGCTTTCACGCCGCTTTCCTGAAGCGCATCGGCAAGACGCCCGGCGCGTTTCGACAGGCTCGCTAGGTTTCCGCCGAAGCCACTGCTCCCGCCTTCGCACGCCATGGCGGCGGCTGTTTGTGTTTTCATGGCGCACTCCTTCGGTCGGCGTTTCATTGGAGGAACAGAAATTCGTTCGAGTTGATGAGTGCGCGGCAGACGGTGACGAGGCCTTCGGTTTGCGCGGAGGCGAGACAGGCGTTGCGTTCGCTGGTGCTGGGTGGGCGGGCGAAGGCGAGGGCGAAGAGGCGCTCGATCTGTTTGCCGGGATCGGCTCCAGCTTCGCGTTGCGCGCGGTCGGCGAGGCGCTGGGCTTGTTCGATGGTGAAACTGCCGTTGATGAGGTTCAGCGCTTGCAGCGGCGTGGTGGATTCGCCGCGCTTGGCGCGGACCTGGCCGCAGTCGGGCAGGTCGAAGGTCTTGAACATGCCGTCATCCGCGCCACGCATCTTCGCGAGGTAGATCATGCGTCGCCACGATTCGGGGCCGGGGTTTTCCAGCGGCTTCCATTGGTCGAAGTTGCCTTTCGGCTGGTAGATGTTCACGCCGATGCCGCCCATCTTGAGGTCGAGCACGCCGGTGATGGAGAGGATGCTGTCGCGAATCGCTTCGGCATCGAGACGGCGCGGTGGAAAGCGCCAGAGGTAGCGGCTTTGCGGATCTATTTCGGATTTTGGATTTCGGATTTCAGACGCCCGCCGATAGGTCGCGCTGGTGACGATCATGCGATGCAGTTCCTTCAAGCTCCAGCCGCGCGTGATGAACTCGCTGGCGAGCCAATCGAGCAGTTCGGGATGCGTGGGCCGGCTGCCCATCGTGCCGAAGTCGCCCGGCGTGTCCACGAGGCCGTTGCCGAAATGATGATGCCACACGCGGTTCACGGCGACGCGGGCGGTGAGCGGGTTGTCCTTGTTCGCAATCCATTTTGCGAACGCGACACGGCGCTCGCTCTCGGGCGTGTCGGCGGAGAGTTCCACGCCATGGAGAATTTCGAGTCCGCCTGGCCCGACGGGATCGCGCGGCTGCTGCGGATCGCCGCGCATGAGGACGTTGATCAACTCCGGCTGGGTGAACGTGCCCGCGAAAACCGTCGGCCCCTGGCGCAAGGCGGGCAGGCTGCCGTTGAGCTTGTGCAGTTCTTTTTCGATGTAGCGGCGCTCTTGCATGGCGGTAACGTCGAGGCCGTTGCTGCGCGATTCGCTGACGACGGTGCGCCATTCGCCTTCCTTCTCCGCCACTTCGATGCGCCACACGGACGTGAGGCGTTTCGCGTGCGCGGCGGGATTCGTCTTCGCCAACGGGCGATCACGGCTCCAGATGATTTGGTTGATCACGCAGGGCCGGGCGAGTTCGATCTGCACCCAGGCTTCGGGTCGTTTGTTCGCCACCCAAGTCGAGTCATTGCCAAACTTCCGGTCGTTGAGGAACGCGTCTTGGCTCCCAAGCTGCTTCGCCGCGCCGGAGGACGTGGCTTTGCCGCCGCGTTCGGCCAGGGCGACATTGATCGGTGCCACGCCCGGTTGCCCGGCGGTCCAGACTTCGATTTCATCAAAGGCGGGGCCTTCGCTGGTCGCATCGGTGGCCGTCACGGTGAGGCGCACCCACTTCGCATTCACGGCGGTGAAGTGGTCCGAGTAACGCCCCTCGTTCACCTCGCGCCAGTGCGGAAACTTCCCGAGCCCCCGGCGCGTTGCTGTCAGCCGCTGCTCCGCTCTTTTCAACTCAGCCAGGCGCTCCGTCTCCGGACCAACGCGCCACGGGCGGTTGTCGTATTGCAAGCCGGAGAAGACCGAGACCATGCGGTAGTAGTCGCGCGAGGGGATGGGATCGAACTTGTGATTGTGGCAGCGCGCGCAACCGACGGTGAGGCCGAGCATGGACGCGCCGACATTCTGCACGACCTCATCCAGCGCATTGAAACGAGCCTGCTTGATCGCCGCCGGCTCCTCGCCGACCTCGGCAGGCGTGGGCAGCGGCGCGGTGACAAGGAAACCGGTCGCCGGATCAACACCGAGCGTGTCACCGGCAATCTGCTGAAAGAGAAACTGGTCGTAGGGCAGGTCTTTGTTCAGCGCCTCGATCACCCAGTCGCGAAACGGCCACGTGTTTTCGCGCAGCGTGTTGTATTCGTAGCCGCGCGTGTCGGCGTAGCGGATGACATCCAGCCAATGCTGCGCCCAACGCTCGCCGTAGCGCGGCGAGGAGAGCAGGCGCTCGACGACTTTCTCATAAGCCCGCGCATCCTTGTCGTTCACAAACGCCTCGACCTCGTCCGGCGGCGGCGGCAGGCCGGTGAGATCGAGCGACACGCGCCGGATGAGCGTGCGACGATCCGCCTCCGGAGATGGCTTCAGGCCTTTCTCGGCGAGCTTCGCGCGGATGAAACCGTCAATGGATTCGTTCCCGGAAAACTTCGCGAGCGGCTGAAACGACCAATGATCGCTCGTCACCTTCGCCTGCGCGACGGCATCCATCTGTCCCGGCCACACTGCGCCCTGTGCGATCCACCGCTTCAACGCCTCGACCTCCGACGCGCTCAAACGCTCACCTTTCGGCGGCATCCGCGAGTCCTTGTCGTTGGTCGTGATGACTTCGATGAGATGACTGCTCACCGCATCGCCCGGAATGACCGCCGCGCCAAAGTCGCCGCCCTTCAGCAGCGCCGCGCGGCTGTCCGCACGCAGTCCGGACTTTTGCTTCTTCTCGCCGTGGCATTCGAAGCAGCGCTGTTTCAGCACCGGCAGCACTTCCTTTTCAAATGAAACAACCTCCGCTGCGACGACGGAGGAGGTGATGAAACACGAGATGAGCGAGAGAAATGGTGAGCGGCTCATTGGTAGGGATTGCTGGCCTGGTAGTAGTCATGAATCTCCGAGGCGGAGAGCATGCGCCGGAGAGCGACGAGTTCATCCATGCGTCCGCTGAGGCGGCGGTGCTGCGTGGTAAAGCTGTTCTTGAGATTCCAGTTGCCGATCTGCGCGGGGCCGAGCACGGCGGGCAGGCCGGCCTTCATCGCGACGGTCGAGTCGAACTTTCCGTTCGTGTAAAAACTCACCTGCTGCGTGTCGGCATCATAGACGACGGCCAGATGCACCCAGCGGCCGAGCTGGCCGAGCAAGGGATCGCCCGACTCCGGCCATAGTTCCCTGCCATTCCCCTCAGCCGCCGGAGCGCTGTGCATTCCAAAACGCATCTGGCCGTTGTTCAGGAAACTCCAATGCACCTGGCCCGGAGTGTCCCAGCCATCCGTGTGATACAGCGAGCTGATGCCCTCCGGCACGCGATCCAGCCGCACCCAAGTCATCAGCGTGAGCTGCCGCGTCGTCGCGTTCAGGTTCAGCTTCGCGTGATCGTCCGTGTCCACAAACTCCAGCGCATGGCTGCCGGGAAAACGTCCTTGCACACGACGCGCGCCCCGCACCTCGCCGCCGTGCTCGATGTGCGAGCCGTCGGGTTGATTTTCAAAACCGATCCAGCCGATGAGCGCCGTGTCTTGTTTCAACTTCGCCTCCGCAGCGAGCGCACGCCTGGCCTGTCCGGCCTTCACGCCCGCCGCGAGTGACTTCATCTCCTCCGGCTGCACAAAGGTGCCCGTGCGCACCTCGCGCGACTCGGGCTTTGCCGAGGTCGAGAATCGCAGCGCTTGATTGGTGGTGAGCAACTCATGTCTTGCGACACCGCTCACCGCTGCTTCCACCTTGCCCTCGAAGACATGCACCTCGGAGCGTCGCCCGTCGCTGACATCCACCGCGAAGCGCGTGCCGAGATCGAGCACATCCGTATGCGGCGTGAGCACGCGCAAGCCCTGCCTGCCATCGCGCACATGCGCCGTCACGCGCCCGCTTTCCAAGCGCAAAGTCTTCGCGTCCTCGACCCGGAACTTTGCCGGAGCCTCGATCACCGCCGTGGCGTCCGCCTTGCAAAAGCGCAGTTCGATGAGACCGGATTTGAGTTCCATCGAGCGCCCGATGAGTTCCCCGCTGGCGAGTGATGCCGCCGCAAACTCCGCACCGACCGACCGCAGCAGTTGCACCTGCGGACGTGTGAACTGCCAGAGCAAGCCCACAGCAAGAACGATCGCCGCCGCCGCTGTGAGCGGACGCCAGGACAGCCACCGGAGCCAGTTTGATTTCCATGCCGCGGTTTGGCTTGCCTGCGCGCGAGCGGGCAGATTGCCGGTCATCGCCGCCGCCTCCGCCGCTGCGCCGAGGGCCACGTCGAGGTTCATGTAATCAAGATACAAGGCGCGCAGCTCTGCATCCTCTTTGAGCGCCTCTTGCAAGGCAGCGGCATCGTCCGGGGTCGCCAGTCCATTCACGTAGCGTTGAATGCATTCATGCCAGTTCGTTTTCATGTGAGTTCCTCCTGTGAGATGGCGCGCCGGACACATTCGAGCAGCGCCTGCCGGATGCGATGCAGCAGCTTGTAAAGTGACATCGCCGTCTGCCCGCGTTGCGCGGCAAGTTCATCCATGCGCGTGCCCTTGGTGTAGGCCGTGAGCACCAGTTCGCGCTGACGCTCCGGCAGCTTCCGCAAACACGCCTCCAGCGCCTCGCGCTGCGCCTCGTGCCGTTGCTCCGTCGCTGCGGCATCGTCGGCGAGCCTGTGAACCAGCGCGTCATCAAAGACATGCCGGTCGCGCACGCGGTCGCGCAGAAAGGTCAGCGCCTCATAGCGTGCGACGCCGAAAGCCCATTTCCGAAAATCCCGCGTGGCATCGAACTCGGCAAACTTCTGCCACAGCACCACCGCGACCTCCTGCATCACTTCCGAGGCATCCGCCAGCGAGGGCACCAGCGACCGCACGAACGTGCGCAACGCCGGTTCATGCTCCGCGAAGAGGCGGAGGAACTGGTCGTGATGCTGGTCGTTCAAGTCGGACATGCGGTCGTGCCAATGATTGTCTCCAAAAGGACGCGCCATTTGCCGAAAAATCTTTCGGCGGAGAGCAGTCTTGCATCCGCCGCCTCATGCTTGGCCCTTCAGTCCAGCAAGACGGAAGGCCACGAACGAACTGCCGTTGAAGAAGGGGAGTCCGGTCAGTGTTGAATGCGAGCCTGTGTTCGATCCCTCTGATGCAGATGTTCGGCGCGGAGTGCATTCACGCCAAACATGGCCGGAAACTACCAAATGTTGGCGTTTCAAACCAATGCATTTTGCCCGCGAAGGACGATATGCTCTGCGTCAATAAATTGCCCTTCACCGACACCATGACCTGCAAGACCACCGCCATCTTCGGAGCCAGCGGAAAGCTCGGACGCCACGCGCTGGCGGTGTTGGCGCGGCGCGGGTTCGCGGTGCGGGCGCTGGTGCATCACACGCCGGTGACGGGAGCGAGCATCACCTCGGTGACCGGCAGCATCACGGATGCAAAGGCTGTGGACGAAACCGTGCGCGGCGCGGACATCGTCGTGCAGCTCGCCACGACCAAGGAGGACGCGGACACGTTCTTCGATGTGAGCGTGCGCGGCACGTTCAACATTCTCGAAGCCTGCCGCCACCAGGGCGTGAAGCAGTTCATCCTCTTCGGCGGCGACGCGGCGTGCGGCATCTGGTTTTATCCGCAACCCGTGCCGATTGACGAGGGCCACGCGCTCACGGCGTATCCCGGCTACTACGCGTTCTCGAAGGTCATGGAGGAAACGATGGCCGGGCAATACGCCATCCAATACGGCGTGCCCGTCACCGTTCTGCGTTCATCATGGGTGTTCGAGCGCGACGATTTGCTCAACCACTTCTCGCTGCTCCGCAACGTGAACCCCGCCGAGCCGGGCCACGGTTTCGGCAAAGTCGGCCCCGACGTGCTCGCGCTCGTGCGCGCAGGACAGGAGCGCATCCCCATCCTCACCGACGCGCGCGGCACGCCGCTCCGCCGCCACATTGTCCACGTGGATGACGTGATGCAGGCATTCGACCGGATGCTCAGCAATCCGGCCGCGCTCGGCCAGACGTTCAACATCGCCGGGCCGGCGGCGTTCGATTACCGCGTCGCGGCGGAGCATCTGTCGAAGAAGCTCGGAGTTCCGACGGTGGAGATTCCCAATCCGAAATATCACCCGTTTGAAATCAACATCACCCGCGCGCGCACCGTGCTCGGCTACGCGCCGGAGAATGATTTCGTCCGCATGGCCGACCGCGCCATCGCGGCAAGACAAGAAAAGGAATGACATGAAAGAGTTCCATCACATCGGGCTGCCGACGGACGAGAGTCATCCCGGCGAATACTACGTGGCAGACACCAAGGTCTGGGTGACCGACCCGCGCAAGCATCCCTACAAGGTCGAGTTCCTGCGCTTCGAGCCGGACAGCCCGGTCAAGGGGCCGGTGCGCGAC
>JBEBFV010000501.1:0-4470 GCA_040081795.1 Limisphaerales bacterium
GCACAAACGTCGGCGCGCTGGTCACGCCGCTGGCCGTGCCGTGGATAACCCTGCAATGGGGCTGGCAGTGGGCTTTCATTGCGACCGGCCTGACGGGCTTTGTCTGGCTGGGATGGTGGCTGTGGATTTACCGCGCGCCGGAGGAACACCCGCGCCTGTCGCCGGCGGAACTTGCCTACATTCGCAGCGACCCCATCGAGAGCACCGAGCCGATTGAGTGGAAGAAGCTGTTCCCGCACCGGCAGACGTGGGCCTTCGCGCTCGGCAAGTTCATGACCGACCCGATTTGGTGGCTCTACCTGTTCTGGATTCCCGACTTCCTCAACCGCAACCACGGCCTCGACCTCAAGTCCATCGGCCTCCCACTCGTCGTGATTTACCTTGTCGCCGATGTCGGCAGCATCGGCGGCGGCTGGATTTCCTCGGCGCTCATCAAGCGCGGCTGGACCGTCAACCGCTCGCGCAAGACCGCGATGCTCATCTGCGCGCTGTCCGTCGTGCCCATCATGTTCGCGGCGAAGGCGGCGAACCTGTGGGTCGCAGTCGGCCTCGTCTCGCTCGCGGCAGCGGCGCATCAGGGCTGGTCGGCGAACCTCTTCACGCTCACGTCCGACATGTTCCCGCGCCGCGCAGTCGGATCGGTGGTGGGCATCGGCGGCATGGCGGGCGCGATTGGCGGGATGTTCATCGCGCTCATCGTCGGGGAGATTCTTCAACGCACCGGCAGCTACGTGCCCATCTTCATCATGGCCGGCTCGGCGTATTTGATTGCGCTGGCCGTCATCCACTTCCTCGCGCCGAAGCTGGAACCAGCGGCGTTATGACATCATCTCTCTCCCTGCGGAAACTGCATCCAGCCGCAGCGCACTCCGTCTCCCTCTCCCTTCATCGGATGAGGGGAGAGGGCCGAGGTGAGGGGTTCGCTCTGGAGCGCAAGTGGCCGCACCCCTCATCCGGCCTTCGGCCACCTTCTCCCCTCGCTCCGCGAAGGGAGAAGGCAAGCATCGTGGCCGCAGGTTGGCATTCCATCGGCCGCTGTTGGAATTTGGATTGGTCGCGACTCGCGCTGCTATGCTGTTTCGCAGCTTTCGCAAGCCCGCTCCCCGCGCAGACTAATCTGCTCGTTGCGCAGGACGGCTCCGGTCAGTTCAAGTCCGTCCACGCCGCCATCATGTCCGTGCCCGCGGGCAGCGCGGCGAACCCAGTCGTCATCCGCATCAAGCCCGGCATCTACAAGGAATCCATCTACGTCCAGCGCGAGAAGCGTTTCTTCCGGCTCATCGGTGAGGACGCGGAGAAAACCGTGCTGACCTACGACTTCCACGCGAACCTCAAAGGCCCCGACGGCCAGCCGCTCGGCACCTTTCGCACGCCGTCCACGACAATTGATGCCGACGACTTCGTGGCCGAGCGCGTCACCTTCGAGAACTCCGCCGGGCCGGTCGGCCAGGCGCTGGCCATCCGGCTCGATGGCGACCGCGCGATCTTCCGCGACTGCCGCTTCCTCGGCTGGCAGGACACCATCTTCGCGAACCGGGGCCGGCACTACTTCACCAACTGCTTCATCGCCGGCCATGTGGACTTCATCTTCGGCGGCGCAACGGCGTTCTTCGACCGCTGCCGCATCCACTGCCTGCGCACCGGCTACATCACCGCCGCCTCCACGCCGCATGACGAGCGCTTCGGCTTCGTCTTCGCGCACTGCACCATCACCGCCGAGCCGGGTGTGAAGACCTTACTTGGCCGCCCGTGGCGCGACCACGCCGCGACCGTCTGGCTACACACCGAAATGCCCGACGCCGTGCGGCCCGCCGGCTGGGACAACTGGAATCTCCCGCACCGCGAGCAGACCGCCCGCTACGCCGAGTTCGGCAGCACCGGCCCCGGCGCGCAGCCGGCCCACCGCGTGAAGTGGGGGAGGCCGCTCACCGAGGCGGAAGCGCGCGTGCTGACGCCGGCCAATGTCCTGCGCGGCGCGGATGGATGGATGCCCTGAAAGGACGACGGACTGCGCCGCGCGTTCTCAGCCGCCTGTGAAGCCATGCAGCCGAAATCCCGGCGGCTCGCGTCGAATTCCAGGAGCTTAGGATACCGTGACTTTTTCCCGCCACGAAAGGGAGAACATTTGCCGCCCGGGCCGCACTCTGCTCCCATCATGCCGATGCACCTCGCTCAACGCTCGCCCACGCTCGCCGTCATCTACGGCAACCGCGATTTCTTCCCCGACGTCCTCGTGTCCGAGGCGCGCAAGGACATCGCCGCGCTGTTTGCCAAGCTCGGCATCCGCGCCATCCAGCTCGATGACACCGCCACCAAGCTCGGCGGCGTCGAGACCCACGCGGACGCGCGCAAATGCGCCGACCTGTTCCGACGCCACGCCGACGAGATTGACGGCGTGCTCGTCTGCCTGCCGAACTTCGGCGACGAAAAGGGCGTCGCCGACACGCTCAAGCTCGCGCGCCTCAACAAGCCCGTGCTCATCCAGGGCTACCCCGACGACCTCGCGCAGCTCTCGCCCGCTCGCCGTCGTGACGCCTTCTGCGGCAAGATTTCCGTGTGCAACAACCTCGTGCAGGCGGGCATTCCCTTCTCGCTCACGGAACGCCACGTCTGCCGCCCGGATTCCGCGTCCTTCCTCGCCGACCTGCAAAAGTTCCTCGGCGTCTGCCGCGTCGTGAACGGCTTGCGCGGCGTCCGTCTCGGCGCGGTCGGCGCGCGGCCCGGCGCGTTCAACACCGTGCGTTACTCGGAGAAGATTCTGGAGCGCCACGGCATCAGCGTCACCACCGTGGACCTCTCCGAAATCATCGGCGCCGCCAACAAATTGGTCCCCTCCGACCCATCCGTCGCAGCCAAGCTCGCCGAAATCCACAGCTACGCCCCCGCCCCCGGCGTGCCCGCCGACAAGCTCCTGCAGATGGCCCGGATGGGCGTCGCCCTCGAAACGTGGGTCGAGGCCAACGCGCTCGACGCCACCGCCATCCAGTGTTGGACCAGCGTCCAGCAGAACTTCGGCTGCAACGTCTGCACCCTGATGAGCATGATGAGCGAGAAATTCATGCCCAGCGCCTGCGAAGTGGACGTGACCGGCGTGCTCACGATGTATGCGATGCAGCTCGCCAGCACCACGCCCGCCGCGCTCGTGGATTGGAACAACAACTACGCCGACGACGAGGACAAGTGCGTCCTCTTTCACTGCGGCAACTGGGCGAAGAGCTTTTTGCCCGACATCAAAATTGCCAACGCGCCCATCCTCGGCAGCATCCTCGGCGTCGAGAACACCTACGGCGCGCTCGAAGGCCGCACGCCCGCCGGGCCGCTGACCTTTGGCCGGCTGACCACCGCCGACACCGAAGGCCGCATCCGCGCCTACGTCGGCGAAGGCGAGTTGACCAACGACCCGCTCGACACCTTCGGCAACCGCGCCGTCGCGAAGATTCCGCGCCTGCCCTCGCTCCTGCAGCACGTCTGCCGCAACGGCTTCGAGCACCACGTCGTCATGACCGTCTCCCATAGCGCCGCGATTCTGGAAGAAGCCTTCCGCACCTACCTCGGCTGGGAAGTTCACCGCCATCAGTCGCATTAGCCCCATGCGCCCCATCCCCATCACTGACCACGAACTCGCGCTCAAGGCCGCCGCCCTCCGCCAGCGCATGCTCCGGCTCATCGTCAATGCCGGCGCGGGCCACACCGGCGGCGGCCTCTCCTGCCTGGACATCCTCAACCTCCTCTACAACCGCATCCTCCGCGTCTCGCCCGAGACCTTCACCGACCCGCACCGCGACCGCTACGTGCAGAGCAAAGGCCATTGCGTCGAGGCCCTCTACGTCGTGCTCGCCGACCGCGGCTTTTTCCCCGACGCCGACCTCGACACCGTCTGCCGCTACCAAAGCCACTACGTCGGCCATCCCACGCGGAAAATTCCCGGCATCGAAATGAACACCGGCGCGCTCGGCCACGGCCTGCCCATCTGCCTCGGCATGGCGCTCGCGGGAAAAATGGATGCCGCGCCCTTCCGCGTCTTCACCCTGCTCGGCGACGGCGAACTCGCCGAAGGCTCGAACTGGGAAGCCGCCATGGCCGCCGCGCACCACCGCCTCGACAACCTCGTCGCCATCCTCGACCACAACACGCTGCAAATCACCGGCCACACCCGCGACGTGATGAGCAACGAGCCGCTCGACGACAAGTGGCGCGCGTTCGGCTGGGAAGTCCGCACCATCAACGGCCACGATTACGCCGAACTCACCCGCGCCCTCACCGAGCCGCCGCCTGCTGGCAAGCCGCTCTTCATCATCGCCAACACCGTGAAAGGCAAAGGCGTGAGCTTCATGGAGACCGTCCCCAAATGGCACCACGGCGTCCCCAACGAAGCCGAACTGGCCGCCGCGCTGTCAGAGCTGGCCGCCGCCGAACACCAGTTCAGCCCGCCCCCATCCGTCCCATGAGCCCCATCCGCCCCATCCCATG